>NZ_LMDO01000031.1:0-49856 GCF_001425105.1 Pseudomonas sp. Root401
AAGCTCTGCCGGGTGGCATTTGCCTTGATGAAAAATCAGAGCGAATACCAGCCGAAGCCTATGTTGCAGGGTTGCCCTGCAACATAGAATCTCCCACAGTGGTCCGGGCCCGGCCTCGCAGCCCAGCGGGAGCAAGCTCCCTCGCCACGGTTTTGTTGAGCATTGTTGAAGGAGGGGCAGCTTCATTCAGCGACTCGGTCAGTCAGCGCTTCAAGGCATCACATTGAGCGCGCAGGTCGCTGTTGGAGATCGAGCCGCAGCTGCCATTGCCGGTCTTGGCTTCACAGAGATAGCGCTGATCACTGTCGGTGATGCCGCCGCAACTGCCGTTGCCGGTCTCGGCCTCGCAGGCGTAACGCAGGTTGCTGTTGGAGATCGAACCGCAGCTACCGTTGCCGGTCTTGGCATCGCAGTAATAACGTTGGTCACTGTCGCGGATGCTGCCGCAACTGCCGTTGCCGGTCTCGGCCTCGCAGGCGTGACGCAGGTCGCTGTTGGAGATCGAGCCGCAGCTGCCATTGCCGTTCTTGGCATCACAGTAATAACGCTGGTCGTCGTCGTTTATGCTGCCGCAGCTGGCAAAGGCATAACCGCTAAGCATCCACAGCACCACAAAAATAACTTTCATCACTCTCTTCCCTGATTGGCCGGAACAAACCGGCGTTGCTTTGCCCAGCTGGGCCCGCGCAGTTTAGAGCGCAGGCTGGGTGTATGGAAGAGTTTGAATGAGACGACTCTCACACTGTCTCAGTGCCTGCGCTTGAGCATCGGCAGTGGATCGCTGGGTGATGTCGCTGAGGAACGGCTAAGATGGCGCAGGTAAAAATCACAGGGAAAGGCAGGCGTGATGGCAGCTCGTTTTGCTCCATTGGTTCATATCGATTGGAAAACACCCGGCGGTGAGTTGCTTGGGCTGCTGCAGCATTACTATCCCGACATCGGTGTGTTTGCCGGGCCGGAATTCGAGGCGTTGTTGGATGAGTTGTCCAACGAGATGCCCGAGGTCTGTTTCGAGGCGTTGGCGACTGTGTTGGCGCCTCACGGCTTCGACCTGTGGAATCTGGACGCTGGTGGCGATGATTACCGACCGGTGATTTTCCCGGCCGATCAGCGCGAGGCGTTTGCCCAGCACTGGCAGGGCCAGCGCGGCGAGCCGAGGTTCACGGCGAGTTTGATCGCGCCGCCGAAGCCTGCCGTCGAACGCAAACCGGCCAAACCCAAACGCAGCAAGTTGAATTGGCTGCAGGAAGTCCATGACTATCCCGGCGCCACCTATGTGCATGAGTACAACTACCGCAACGGTTGGGCCGCCATCACCGAGCAGGACGAAGACCAGTGGTTGTGCTTCCTGATCGACTACAACCAGTGGCCGCCCACCGAGCAGGACATGCTCGAACACCGGAGCGATGGCGTGGACGCCGCGGACTTGCAGCTCATCGATGCCGATGCCCAGCGCAGCCTGTGGAAACGTCAGGTCGTACGCGGCGATTACAGTGCGGATGACCGTTATCAATACGAGATTCGACAAGGCGATGAGATCGCGGCGTTCGGGCCTGCCGGGGAGCAGTGGCCGGAATTTGAACAGCCTTGCGTGGTGGTGGGCTCGGAGATATTCGAACGCCAGCGTATTTACGAACCCGAGCATTTGACGCGGATCTGGCGGATCACGGCGGACAGCAGCGAGGTGATTTTCGAGTACGCGGATGAACTGACGATCCTGCCCATAGGCCCTGGTCGCTTGCTGTTCATGCAACACAACGGCCCGAAGTGCTGGGTCTGGAATCAAGACCCGCCGCACCAGGCCTTCGTCGCCAAACCGATGCCCGCTGAGGCCTATAAGCTGCGGGCCTCAACGGTGTACCTGGGGGGTGACGAGATCCTGTTGTTCAGCGAAGGCGCGCGGCAGAACGTTGAGCACTCGGGTTATCAGGAAACAGTGTTGTTGGCGTGGCGCTTCAACTTCATGACTGGCACTGCGACGAAAGCGACATTGGATGGTTTCGGCAGTGAACTGCGCCAGGACACGCGCCTGCTCGTCACGCAGCCCAAGCAGGTCATTACCTTGCGCACGTTTCACGGGCAACTTCATGTGGCCCGGGGGCATGGGGATTGGTGGGTGTGGAGTTATCGCGCCAACACCTTTGGCACACACACGCTGGCGTGGTTTTGGAATCAGGGCAGTGATGAGGTGGTGAAGCTGTCGAGCAAGGACATCCCGCGTATTAAACCGGATGTTCGTTATGTGCCGGGGCAGGATCGATACCTGGCGTTTGAGACGGAGTTTGTGGCGCGGTTGCCTGGGTTTGCGCAGATGGTTGAAGCCAAGGGGTGTGAAATTCTGGTGTTTGAGTGAGGCGGTTTTGCCTCACCGCGATCCTTCGAACGCAACAGCTTTTGTGGCGAGGGAGCTTGCTCCCGCTCGGCTCTGTAGGAGCTGCCGGAGGCTGCGATCTTTTGATCTTGAGCGTTCGCTCCAGACTCAACGGGCAATGAAAGATCGCAGCCTCGTTGCACTCGACAGCTCCTACACACAGGCGAGCGGGAGCAAGCTCCCTCGCCACGGGTTTGCTTAGATGCTTAGCAACCCACGAAACCCACGCGCCGCGTAATACGACTGCACACCGTTGTGGTAGATGAACACCCGGCCATAACGGTAGTCGCCAAAAATCGCCCCATCGAGCGAGCGAAGCGCTGGAGGGGTTGCCAGCCAACTGGACGTTTTTGCATCAAACTCGCCGAGCGTTTGCAGGGCTCGGTACTGCTCTTCCGTCAGCAGGGCGATGCCCATTTCTTCGGCCATTTCGACGGCACTGCCTTTGGGCTTGTTCTCCTTGCGTGCGTCCAAGGCGGCACGGTCGTAGCAGAGGCTTCGGCGACCGGTTGGGCTTTCTTTGGCGCAATCACAGAAGGTGACAGCGCCGGTTTTCGGGTCGAGGCCGATAACGTCTGGCTCGCCTCCGGTGGCTTCCATGGCCTGGAGGGACTTCAGGGCATTGGGGTTGTTTTCAAGTCGAGTCTGGACGTCGGCCCAGGGGATGTCTGGGTGACGGTTCAGGTTTTTTTTGAAGCGGGTTTTCAGGGTTTGGATGAGATTGTCTTGTTCTTGTTTTTTCATGGTGTGGGAGTCCCTGGGTGATCGGTTGCCGATTCCGCGCCTGGTTCAAGACTACCTAGGATAGACGGGCGGCAGATTTCCCACAGACCTGGCCGCTTTTTTGTGGGAGCGAGCTTGCTCGCGATGGCGGTGTATCAGCCAGCAGATTGGTTGACTGTGAATCCGCTATCGCGAGCAAGCTCGCTCCCACAGGGTGAGTTTGTCAGGCACTGAACTGCTTGATCCAATCAAGGCCTGCCACGGTAGAGCCGGTGGGACGGTATTCACAGCCGATCCACCCTTGGTAGCCACGCCGCTCCAGGTCTGCGAACAACGCCGCAAAATCCATATTTCCCGTCCCCGGTTCATGACGCCCCGGGCAGTCGGCAATTTGCACATGGACGGTTCGGTCATAGAAACGAGCCAGGATATCCGCCGCGTCCCCGGTCAGCCGTTGGGCATGGTAAAGATCGAGGATCAGCCCAACACTCGGGAACGTCTCCAGCACCTGCTGCGCCCTGCTGAAGTCGGACATGTAGTAGTTCGGCATTTCCTGCACGCAGATGACTTCGATCAGCGGCCGCAGCCCCTGGTCCTCAAGGTATTTGACGGCGTACTCCAGGTTGCTCCCATAGATAAGCGCGGCGTCTTCCTGAGTCGTAACGCCCGACATGATGTGGACATCCGAACACGCCAGCGCCTTCGCATAGCGAGCAGCCTGGAGCAAGCCGCTGCGAAACGCCTCTTCCTGGCCGTGCAAGGCGGCGATGCCTTTGGTCACGCCAGCCGGTGCGGCGAACTGGATTAACGGCAGGTTGTGTTGAGTCAGATGATCAGCCAGAAGACTGGCGTCGAACTCATAGGGCGACGGGAATTCCACCGCGCGAAAGCCCGCAGCGGCGGCGGCTTCGATGCGTTGCAGAAAAGGCACTTCATTGAACTGAAAACCGAGGTGAGCGTTGAACTTGGGCATGGGGTAAATCATCCATCCTGGAAAGAAACGAAATCATCCGTTTAGAGCAACTTGCGCAGCGCCAGCACGGCACTGTCGGGCGTGGTCAATACCGGCAGACCGGAGCGGGCCTGAGCTTGCCCGGCAGCACTGGTCATCGAAAACTGGGCGAAGCAGATCAAGTCGCAATCCTTAACCTGAGCGGCCATTTCCACAATGGCAGCATCGTGGGCTTGTGGGTTGCCGTCTTTCAACGCCTGCAATGCACCCGGAACGAAATAAGGCACCACTTCCACCGCGCGACCACTGCGCTCTGCCGCTTGCTTGAACTCGGGCATCATCGAGGTAATGGTCGGCTCGAACGTTGCCAGCACAGCAATGCGCGATGCCTGGCTCAGCGCCTGGTCGATCATGGCTTCGTTCGGCTTGAGCACGGGAATGGCCACCTCGGGTTTAACCAGGTCGATGGCATCGCCAAACGCCGAGCAGGTAAACAGAATGGCATCCGCCGCGCTTTGTACGGCGTAGTGGGACAGCGTCAGGAAGCGCGCCTTCATGCTCGTGGTCAACTCGCCCTCTTCCACCCGGTCTTGGGGCAGCGAGTCCTCGAGCAGATTGATGATCCGTGCCTGCGGCCAATGCCGGGTAAAAGCCGCCGTGATGGGCTCGATTGCCAAAGGGGTTGCGTGGATCATAAAAATTCGTGGAGCCTTCATGCTTATGCCATTCTCCAGATCATGTTTTTTGCACGGTATCAGAAGCCCCGATAGCGTGTGGAATTCCTGTGGCAATAAACATGCGGCACTGAGCACATGAGGCCTGTATGAAGAACTTCACGATTCAACGTATTGACCACATCGTCCTGCGCGTCAAAGACATCGAGCGCAGCCTCGCTTTCTACACGTCGGTGCTTGGTTGCGAGCTCAAGAAGCGCCGGGACGATCTAGGCATGCTTCATCTGGGCACCGGTGTTTCGATGATTGACCTGGTGGCCGTCGACGGGCCTCTCGGTCGCCAAGGTGGGCCGGCGCCCGGCAAGCAGGGGCACAATGTCGATCACCTCTGCCTGCGTATCGAGCCGTTTGATGAACAGGCCCTCCTCGCGCATTTGGCCTCGGCCGGCCTGTCCGTTGAGAAAGCGCAGATGCGCTATGGCGCGGAGGGCAAGGGTTGGTCGATCTATTGCTTCGATCCGGATGGCAACCAGATCGAGTTGAAGGGGCCGGCGCTGGAGCCCTGAACTTCAACGGGCAGCTGCGGCCCCTGTGGGAGCGAGCTTGCTCGCGATAGCGGTCTGTCTGAGACGGTGATGTTGGCAGTGCCGCCGTCATCGCGAGCAGGCTCGCTCCCACAGGGGATCTCTGGCGGACGCCGAATTTGTGAACAGCCGCAATCAAAAACTGTGGCTGCGGAGGGTGAACTCCCTGTCACAGATTTTGCGCAGACTTTGGCTGCCCGGCTAGATTCGAGGTTTGCGCCGTCGACTCCAGACAATGCCCACCGCCGCAGCCACGACCACCACCCCGACATTGCCAAACAACCAGATCGCAAAGTTGCGGCTCTGGTCTGCTTCGCTCTCGTAGAACGGCCCGAAATAACTACCAACGGCCATGAACGCCAAATTAAATGTGCCGACCGCCAACACGATGATCATGAGGACGAACAAGGTTCCCTTGATGACGTTCATATGACTTTCCAGAACCAGATGTCCTTGGAATCGTGAAAGTCCGAGAACGTGCCTTCGATCGAAAAACCCATTTGTATACGCGGGTAGCTCAGCCAATCCGTCAGGCGACGGCCATTCCACAGGTCAATGTGATCGCCGCTGCGGTTGGTCGTGGTTTCGTTTGCCCGACGCCAGAAGTCCTTGAAGAAAATAACGCCCTGCTGCCCGCCCAGGGTCTCTTCGAATTCTTCGCTTTTAATGGTCTTCATGGCCTGCAAGCCAGGGATCTTGGCGCGGCTCAAGGCCTTGGCAAGTTCTTCGGCGGCCAATATATGCCCGTCGCTCTTGGGGTGTTGCCAGCAATGTCGCACGCTTTTGAGCTGGCTCATGTCTGCACCGGCGCGACGCAGGGCCACGCCGAGGTTGATCGCGCATTGGTCACTGAAGTTCTTGGCGCCATTGGTTCTGCAAGGCGCGGCATCACCAAATATCTGCGGATGGCTTTTCCACAACGTGTCGAATGTAAACATTCTGCCCTCTCCATGAGGTTTTTTATCCTGGACAAATAGCCTAGCAGACCTGCTCGCCCCATGGATTCAATAAGCGCTGGCGCAAGATTGAAAGCCAGTAGCCATCACCGCTCCTTTATGGTTTCCTGCCCCAGCACGGTTATTGACTGAAACCTTTCGAAATCACCCGTTTGTGATGTTTCAGCCCGACTCAAGGAAGGCTCTAGCGCAACCTGTCGAGACATACAGCCGAATGACGGTTTTTCCCGTCAACCGTCCCCGACAAGTTGTTTTTCTGCCTAGACTCATCATTGTTCCGCCGTGCGCTGTGTTTTGAATGAGCCCGCACGAAAATACTAAAAACAAGAGGAAAACCCGTAATGTTCAAACCTATCTGGAAAGCGCTCGCTTGCACATTGGCCCTTAGTGCGATGAGCACGGCCATGGCGGCAGATCCGGTGGTGATCAAGTTCTCCCATGTGGTCGCCGAACAAACACCAAAAGGCCAAGGCGCGCTGCTGTTCAAGAAACTCGTGGAAGAACGGTTGCCAGGCAAAGTGAAGGTCGAGGTCTACCCCAACTCTTCTCTGTTCGGCGATGGCAAGGAAATGGAAGCCCTGCTATTGGGCGACGTACAGATGATCGCGCCGTCACTGGCCAAGTTCGAGCAATACACCAAGACCGTACAGCTGTTTGACTTGCCGTTCCTGTTCGATGACATCTCCGCCGTGGACCGCTTCCAGTTGAGCCCTGAAGGCCAGAAGCTGCTCAAATCCATGGAAAGCAAGAACATCACCGGCCTGGCTTATTGGCACAACGGCATGAAGCAGTTGTCGGCGAACAAACCCCTGCGTGAACCCAAAGATGCTCGTGGTCTGAAGTTCCGCGTACAAGCATCGGCGGTGCTGGAAGAACAATTCAAGGCAGTGAACGCCAACCCGCGCAAGATGAGCTTCGCCGAGGTTTACCAAGGTTTGCAGACCGGCGTGGTCAACGGTGCGGAAAACCCGTACTCGAACATCTACAGCCAGAAAATGCATGAAGTGCAGAAGTACATCACCGAGTCCAACCACGGTTTGCTCGACTACATGCTGATCACCAACACCAAGTTCTGGAACGGCCTGCCGCCGGACATCCGCACTGAACTGGACAAGATCCTGGTAGAAGTCACGGCCCACGTGAACAAAGAGGCCGCGCAGCTGAACGAGCACGACAAACAGCGCATCCTCGACGCCAAGACCACCGAGATCATCACCCTGACGCCAGAAGAACGTGGCGAATGGCGCGACAAGATGAAACCGGTATGGAAAAAGTTCGAAGGTGATATCGGCGCTGACCTGATCAAAGCCGCCGAAGCCTCCAACAAGGCCCAGTGATTGGTTGGCCGGTGCTGCCGCCCTGGTAGCGCCGGCCTGTCGTCCCCCACAGGAGAGGTCACGCCATGAACGCCCTTCGGCGCATCTGGGAACACTTCGAGGAAGCTTTCATTGCCTTCCTTCTGGCCGCCATGACGCTTGTAACGTTCGTCTACGTGGTGCTCAACAATCTCTATACCGTTTTCTATAGCCTCGGCGACCAATGGTCAGCCGCAAGCGAGTCGATGTTCGCCATTGGCGACACCGTCATGGGCATGGCCCAGGCCATGACCTGGAGCACGTCACTGACCAAGGCCCTGTTTGGCTGGCTGATCTTTTTCGGGCTGTCGTACGGCGTGCGCACGGCCGGTCACATCGGCGTCGATGCGCTGGTGAAACTGGCGAGCAAACCGGTGCAGCGTTTCATTGGCGTCATCGCTTGCCTGTGCTGCCTTGCCTATGCCGGGCTGCTGGCGGTGGCGAGTTTCGAATGGATCAACACTTTGATGATTGCCCAGATCGGCGCCGAGGATCTCGGCCATTTCGGCATCATGCAGTGGCACGTCGGCTTGATCGTACCGGTAGGGTTCACGCTGGTGTTTATTCGTTTCGCAGAAATTCTCGTGCGAATTCTGATGAATCGCCAGACCGGTCTGGGCCTGGCCGATGAAGCGGCCGAAGCCATCAAATTGACCGAACATGAGGAAGACAAGCCATGACCATTGCCTTCCTGTTCATAGCACTGTTCGTGCTGATGTTCATCGGCGTGCCTATTGCCATTTCGCTGGGATTGGCCGGCTCGCTGACCATCATTTTTTTCAGCCCCGACTCGGTGCGTTCCCTGGCGATCAAGCTGTTCGAAACGTCCGAGCACTACACGTTGCTGGCGATTCCGTTCTTCCTGCTGGCCGGTGCGTTCATGACTACCGGCGGTGTGGCGCGACGGCTGATCGACTTTGCCAACGCCTGCGTCGGGCATATCCGTGGCGGCCTGGCGATTGCGGCGGTGCTGGCGTGCATGCTGTTTGCGGCGTTGTCGGGCTCAAGCCCCGCGACAGTGGCAGCGGTCGGTTCCATCGCCATTGCCGGGATGGTGCGCTCGGGTTATCCACAGGCGTTTGGCGCAGGCATCGTGTGCAACGCCGGCACCCTGGGCATCCTGATTCCGCCCTCGATCGTGATGGTGGTGTACGCCGCAGCGACCGAAACGTCAGTGGGCAAGTTGTTCATGGCCGGGGTGATTCCCGGCTTGCTGTTGGGTATTTTCCTGATGGTGGCGATCTACATCGTCGCCGTGAAGAAGAACCTGCCAGCCCTGCCCCGGGCAACGTTCCGTGAATGGTTGACCACCGCGCGCAAGGCCATCTGGGGCCTGCTGCTGATGTTCATCATCCTCGGCGGGATTTACTCCGGGATGTTTACCCCCACCGAAGCAGCGGCGGTGGCGGCGGTGTATTCGGCGTTCATTGCGTTGTTCGTCTACAAGGACCTGACGTTCCGTGAGACGCCGAAAGTGCTGCTGGAGTCGGCCAAGCTGAGCATCATGCTGATGTTCATCATTGCCAACGCCATGCTCTTCGCCCATGTGCTGACCACCGAGCAACTGCCGCAGCAAATCACCGCATGGGTGATCGATGCCGGTTTGACGCCGGTGACCTTCCTGCTGGTGGTGAACATCGTGCTGCTGATCGCCGGCGCGTTCATGGAGCCTTCGGCGATCATCCTGATCCTGGCGCCGATCCTGTTCCCCATCGCCATGAAGCTGGGCATCGACCCGATCCACCTGGGCATCATCATGGTGGTGAACCTGGAGATCGGCCTGATCACACCACCGGTCGGGCTGAACCTGTTCGTCACCTCGGCGGTGACGGGCATGTCCCTGCCCGCCACCATCCGCGCGGCCATGCCCTGGTTGATGATTCTGCTGGCGTTCCTGGTGCTGATTACCTATGTGCCATGGATCTCGCTGGCGCTACCGAATTGGTTGGGGATGAGTTAAGCCCAACTGAACACAGACCTGCGGAGCGAAGGCACTGGCTCATCACTCCGCAGGTGCAGGTCCTGGTGCGGGTGACGCACCGTCGACACATGCATAAGGAAATCCGGCAATGCTCAAACCTATGTGGATAACGCTCGCCTGTACCCTGGCCTTCAGTGCGTTGGGCACGGCCACGGCGGCAGAACCGATCGTGATCAAGTTTTCCCATGTCGTGGCCGAACAAACGCCCAAGGGCCAGGGCGCGTTGATGTTCAAGAAGCTCGTGGATGAACGGCTGGCGGGCAAGGTGAAGGTGGAGGTATACCCAAGCTCCACGCTGTATGGCGATGACAAGGAACTGGAAGCCTTGCTCCTCGGGGACGTGCAGATCATTGCGCGGTCGCTGGCCAAGTTCGATCAGTACACCAAGTCGGTGCAGTTGTTCGACTTGCCCTTCCTGTTCAACGACATCGCCGCCGTGGACCGTTTTCAGCGCAGCCCCGAGGGCCAGAAGCTGCTCAAGTCCATGGAAAGCAAGAACATCACCGGCCTGGCCTATTGGCACAATGGCATGAAGCAGCTATCGGCCAACAAGCCGCTGCGCACCCCCGAGGATGCCCGCGGCCTGACGTTCCGGATACAGACCTCCGCGGTGCTGCAGGAACAGTTCCAGGCAGTGGGCGCCAAGGCGCATCCGATGATTTTCTCGGTGGTGTACCAGGCTTTGCGCACCGGTCTGGTCAGCGGCACGGAAAACACCTATTCCAACTTCTACAACCAGAAACTCAATGAAGTGCAGAAATACGTCACCGAGTCCAACCACGGCGTACTCGACTACATGCTGATCACCACCTCGGACTTCTGGAACGGCCTGCCGCCGGATATCCGCAGCGAACTGGACAAGATCGTGGTCGAGTCCACCGCCCATGCCAACCAGGAAGCGGAGCGATTCAACCAGCAGGACAAACAGCTTGTGCTGGACGCCAAGACCACCGAGATCGTTACCCTCACGCCCCAGGAACGTAATGCCTGGCGCGAGAAAATGAAGCCGGTATGGACAAAATTTGAACAGGAGATCGGGCCGGACCTGATCAAGGCGGCTGAGGCTTCCAACAAGGTCCAGTGATGCTACAAAGGCCCAACACGCTCCCGCTGAGCCTGTAGGAGCTGCCGAAGGCTGCGATCTTTTGATCTTTTGATCTTTGATCTTTCGCTTGAGACTCAAGTGTTTGGGGAAAAATCGCAGCCTCGTTGCACTCGACAGCTCCTACACAGCGTCCGCAGGCCCAGCGGGCGCAAGCTTCCTTGCCAGTCAATCTACCGTCCCCAGCAACCCGGCACATTGCGTTATGATCCCCGCCTCTCCCTGAACAGAGCTTTTACTCGCGAATGCTGCCGTCCACTGCCGACACCTCCACCCTGCCCGCCGTCCTGGTCGGCCCACTGTTGCGACGGCTGGAGCCCACGCGCCTGGTGATGTGGCTGGTGGGTACGCGAGCATTGGCGTTGACGCTGCGCGTGGATGGCGTGGGCGATCTGGCACTGGATGCGTCGCACTGCACCGTGGTGCCGGTGGGGCAGCGGGCGTTTGTGCATCTGATCGATGTGCGGCTCGACAGCCCTCTGCCCCAGGACGTGGCGATCGACTACGACCTGCTGGTGGACGGCTCCCCCATCGCCGAATGGGCACCGCACCTGCTGTATGACGGCGCACCGTGCCCGAATTTCATGTTGCATTCGCGCATCGAGCAACTGGTCCACGGCTCTTGCCGCAAACCCCACTACCCAGCCAACGACGGCCTGCTCTGCGTCGACCGGCTATTGGCGCAAACCCCGGAGCAGCGCCCGGCATTGCTGATGATGAGCGGCGACCAGGTCTATGCCGACGACGTCGCCGGGCCCATGTTGCGGGCGATTCATGCGCTGATCGAACGCTTGGGGCTGTTCGAGGAATGCCTGGACGGTGCCGTGGTGGAAGACAGCGCCAAGCTCTATCAGCACCCGGCCAGTTATTACCATCGTGCCGATTTGTTGCCGGCACTTGAGAGTAACGAAACCCTGCGCGAGCGATTTTTCGGCGGGGCCCGCAAGCCGATTTTCACCAGCAGCAGCGCCGACAATCACCTGGTGACTTTCGCCGAGGTCATGGCGATGTACCTGCTGGTGTGGTCGCCGGTGCCCTGGACGCTGATCGCGGTGCAGCCGCCCGTACTGACCGTCGAACGACGCCAGCGCTACGACCTGGAACAACAGCGCATCGATGCGTTCAAGACCGGGCTGGGCGGCGTGGCGCGGGTGTTTGCGCACCTGTCGTGCCTGATGATTTTCGACGACCACGACATTACCGATGACTGGAACCTGTCTGCGCAGTGGGAGGAAACGGCCTACGGCCATCCGTTCTCCAAACGCATCATCGGCAATGCGTTGATCGCCTACATGCTCTGCCAGGGCTGGGGTAACAACCCGGATGCCTTCGCTGACGTGCTCCCGCAAACCTTGGCCCTGAGCGACACCGCCCGGGACCGTTACCTCGACAGCGAGCCCCAGGACCAACTGATCGACACCCTGCTGGGGTTCCAGCAATGGCATTACGTGCTGCCGAGCACCCCAGCCCTGGTGGTGCTCGACACCCGCACCCGCCGCTGGCGCAGCGAGAACAACCTCAAGCAGCCTTCCGGCCTGCTGGATTGGGAAGCCCTGAGCGAGTTGCAGCAAGAGTTGTTGGATCACCCGTCGGCGATCATCGTCTCACCGGCGCCGATCTTCGGTGTGAAGCTGATCGAGACTGTGCAGCGGGTGTTCAGTTGGTGCGGTTATCCGCTGCTGGTGGATGCGGAAAACTGGATGGCCCATCGCGGCGCTGCCCAGGTGATCCTGAACATTTTCCGCCACTCGCGTACGCCAGGTAATTACGTGGTGCTGTCCGGGGACGTGCATTATTCCTTCGTTTACGAAGTATTGATCCCACACCGCAAGGGCGGTCCGCGCATCTGGCAGATCACCAGCAGCGGCATCAAGAATGAATTTCCCCCTGCGCTGCTGGAATGGTTCGATCGCCTGAACCGCTGGCTCTACTCGCCGCGCTCGCCCCTGAACTGGTTCACCAAGCGCCGCAGCATGCGCATCGTTCCCCACACCCCGGAACACGCCGAAGCCGGTGAGCGGCTGTGGAACAGCGCAGGCATTGGCCAGGTGTTCTTCAATGAACAGGGCCAGCCCGCGCAGATCTATCAGCACAACGCCAACGGCCAACCGCCAACGCGCATGCGGCCTCCCAAATCCCCATCAGCCTGAAACCTGTGGGAGCGGATGCAAAAACACCTGTGAGCGAGCTTGCTCGCGATAGCGGTGGGTCAATTGCCGATGATGCTGTCTGTGCCGCCGTCATCGCGAGCAAGCTCGCTCCCACAGGGAAGTCGGCAGGTCAGAACGCCAATTGCAGGCTCTGCTGGCCTTCAAGGCTGAGCAGCAGCTGCTTCGCCGCCAGGCCGCCAGCGAAGCCGGTAAGGCTGCCGGAGCTGCCGATGACGCGGTGACATGGGGCGATGATCGAGATGGGGTTGCGGCCATTGGCGGCACCGACCGCCCGGACCGCCGTCGGTTGGCCAATCTGGATGGCGATGTCGCGGTAGCTGCGGGTTTCGCCGAAGGGGATGGTCAACAGGGCTTGCCAGACGCGGATCTGGAAATCAGTCCCCGCGAAGTCCAGCTCCAGCTCGAAACGACGGCGCTGGCCGGCGAAGTATTCCAGCAACTGACGCTCGGTTTCCTTGAGGACCGGATGCTGGGTGTCCTCCTCCAAAGGCCCCAGCCGCACCCGATTGAGCCGCTCGTTTTCCCAGAGGATGGCCGCCAGCCGTGCCTCCCGGGCGACGAGGATCAGTTGGCCGACGGGGGATTGGATGGTTTTGTACTGGGGGAGCATCAAGCATTCCTTATCACGGGTTGACCGTTTTTGTAGCACAAAGGCTTTTCACCAAACCGAAAATCTCGCTCAGCCCAACAACCCCAACGCCTTCGCCCGCGCCACCGCCTGGGTGCGGCGCTCGACGCCGAGTTTGCTGTTGATGTGGCTGGCATGGGTCTTGACGGTGTGCAGCGAGATAAACAACTGCTCGCTGATTTCCTGGTTCGAGCAGCCTTGGGCAATCAACTGCAACACCGCCCGCTCACGACTGCTGAGGGTTTCGACCGGCGCCGTTGGGTCGGCAGGCTGGGCCACCGTCGAGGGCAGGCGTTCGAGCAGATGCTCGCGCAAGGTACTGGGCGGTGCCTGCAGCAGCTGTTCGCGCAACCATTCACGGTGCTCGCCGAACAGCCATTCGAAGGGCTGCAAAACCCCGCCGCTGGCGGCTTCGAAAGCCTGGGCCAGGGTGCGACGGGCTTCGGGTTCACGCCCGATGCTCAGCAGCAAGGCGACTTTCTGGTTGAGCGCCATCACGCTGAGCATCTGCCGGCCACTCTGCTGACCGTGTTCAAGCAAGGCATCGAGCCGCCCTTGCGCGAGTATCGGTTGGCCCCGGATGGACTCCAGCACCGCCTGTTGCAACTCGACATGCAATGGCAATTGCGGGTGGAATTCCGGTGGCGCGGCGGCCCGTTCCCCCGTGTAGGTCTGGCCCAGCCGGGCCAGCCAGGCTTCGGCCAGGTCGGTACGCCCCTGGGCCAACCAGAGCTCGCACTTGACCAGGGTGATCATCGCCAGATAGTAGATCGGCGGAACATCCCAGATGTGCATCAGCCGCTCGGCTTCCGCCAGTTCGGCGAAGGCCCGGGCGAACTCGCCGCTGTAGCCTTCGATACGCGCGATCACGCAATGGCCGATCAGCACGCTGATGTCGCGGCAGGCACGGGCTTCGGTGAGGCCCGCCTGCAGCCGCGCAAGACCGACCTGGGGCTGCATGCGCAAGGTCAGCAAAAAACCTTCGTACATGATCAAGCGCGCCCGCACCGCATAAAGCCGCTGGGGCGACAGCTTGTGCAAACGTTGCAGGCCCTGGTGCACTTCATCCAGAGCCCGCAGGATCTCTCCCCGCGCCTGCAGGACCCGGGCACGATCGTAATGGGCCAGGGCCTCGAACAGTGGATTACCGACCCGCTGCGCCAGCTCCAGGGAATCGCGGTTCAGGTTTCGGGCGCGCCACAGGTCGCCGTCGGCAATCGCCAGGTTCGACAGTGTGGACAGGCACATCAGGCGCTGGCCGTAGCGTTTTTGCGGCAGGCTCTCCAAAGCTTCGCTGCAATACCGCACGGTGGCCTCGCGGTCGCCCCGGCCACGGGCGACGATCCCGCTCAGGGCCAGCCATTGGGCGAGCATGGATTTTTGCGCAGTGGCCGAGGGGGCCGGCAGGAAACGACTCAAGTGCGCCGCCAGCTCTTCGGCAGCGTCCAACTGGCAGGCCAGCCCCAACGCCCAGCTGTAGAGCACGATCAGCCGCGGGGTGCTGATGAGCAGGCTGTCGGGCAAATCCATTTTCCAGCGCAGCAACATGCCGACGTTCTGCTCGGCCAGCAGTTGCTCCTCCGAGAGGTTCTGCACCAGGTTCGCCGCCACGTCCAGGTGCCCGGCCCGCAGCGCCTGTTCCACGGCTTCGTCGATCAGGCCCTGGGCGTTGAACCAGCGACAGGCCCGCAGGTGCAGGGTCGCGGCCGGGACCATGGCCGGTGCGCTGGGACGACTGCGCAGCAGGTCGGAAAACAGGTGGTGGTATCGGTACCAATGGCCGTGCTCGTCCAGCGGCACCAGGAACACTTGGTGGGCCGCCAGGTAACGCAGGATTTCGGCGCTGTCATGGGCCTCGCGCACGGCGTCGCACAGTTCGCTGCAAAAGCGTTCCTGAGGGGCCGTGTCGTAGAGAAATGCCTGCACCTCGGCAGGCAGGCAGTCGATGACCTCTTCAAGCAGATAATCGCGAATCAGTCCTTCGCCGCCGTGCAAGGCCTGGGGCAGCAGGCCTTCGGTACCGGCTTCGGAGGCGGCCAGCAACCAGAAACGCAACCCTGCCACCCAACCTTCGCTGCGCTGGATAAGATTTTCCAGCGCCTCACCGCGCAACGAACTGCTGTGGTGCTGGAGCAGGGTCAAGGCTTCGTCATGGGTCAGGCGCAGGTCCTGCTCATTGAGTTCGAGCAGTTGCCGCGACAGGCGCAGGCGCGCCAAATGCCAGTCCGGGCGCTGGCGGCTGGTGACAAGGACCAGCAACCCGTCGGGCAGGTGATTGAGGAAAAATTGCAGGCAGCGATCCAGCACCGGGCTTTGGGCCAGGTGGTAATCGTCAAGGACCAGCAGCAAGGGTGCGCGAGGCGATAAGTGCGTGGACAGTTCGTCCAGCAGGCCGTCGAGCCATTCTTCGAAGGCAAAGGGTTGATGACGCTGGCGCATTTTCAGCAGCCCCAGGGCCCGGCCGCCCAATTGCGGGAAAAACGCCTGGAGCCCTTCGAGCAACCGTTCCAGGAAGCGGCCGGGATCGTTGTCCCGGACGCTGAGCCCCAGCCAGAGGCTTTGCCAATGGGCCGGCAGGCTCTGGCAGAACTCCACCGCCAGGGAGCTTTTACCGAACCCCGCCGGGGCACTGACCAACAGCAACCTGCCTGTGAGCCCTGCGCTCAAACGCTCGCACAACCGCGGCCGCACGACATGGCCGTCGGGCAAGGGCGGGCGGTAGAAACGCCCGTCCTGTACCGCGATGGCGGCGCGGGCAGAATCCGGAGGTGAAGACAAATCAGTCATGGCCGGCTCTTGTTGGAATGCGGGTGTCGGCGTTGCAGATGTCCGCAGACTAGCGGTAAACGAGGAGGTATTGAAGGGAGTGCTACAAATGGCTACAAAAAGACTACAAAAGTGATTGCCCTTGAAGGCGCCGCTTTTGTGGCGAGGGCGCTTGCTCCCGCTGGGTTTTGTAGGAGCTGGCGAAGCCTGCGATCTTTTGATCTTTTGATCTTTCGCTTGAGACTCAGGTGCCTGGGGAAAGATCGCAGCCTCGTTGCACTCGACAGCTCCTACACAGCTCCTACACAGTTCCGACACAGCTCCTACACGGTTTCTACAAGGTGCAGCCCAGCGGGAGCAAGCTCCCTTGCCACAGGTTTTTTTGTGTTGCTCAAAAAAAACGCCCCGAACCAGTCGGGGCGTTTCTTCGAGGATGCGGCCTCGGGTAAAGCGATTTAGCGGATGCCGTCCTGACGCAAGGCGTTCGGGGTGAAATCGGCGGTGGTGGCGGTGAAGCCGAAGTCGTAGGCCGATTTCTCTTCGTTCTTCATGCCCAGTGCCAGATAGCGGCCGGACTGCAGGTCGTAGAGGGTTTCCAGGGCGTACCACGGCACTTGCTTGTCGTAGTAGTTCTCGGCATGGGCCTCGGCCACGCGCCACAGTTGGCCACGGCCGTCGTAGTGGTCGATCACCGCAGCTTGCCAGGTGTCTTCATCGATGAAGAAGTCACGCTTGGCGTAGATGTGGCGCTGGCCTTCCTTCAGCGTCGCGGTCACGTGCCAGACACGACGCAGCTCGTAGCGTGCCAGGTCCTGGTTGATGTGGCCGGCCTTGAGGATGTCGGCGTACTTGAGTTGTGGCGAATCGATCTTGTAGCTGTTGGAGGCGATGTACAGCTCTTTCTTGCCTTCCAGCTTCCAGTCGTAGCGGTCCGGCGCGCCGTTGTACATGTCCAGGTTGTCGGAGGTACGCAGGCCGTCGGCGGCGGTACCCGGGCCGTCGTAGGACACTTGCGGGGCACGGCGCACACGGCGCTGGCCGGCGTTGTAGACCCACGCCGAACGCGGCTCCTTCACCTGGTCGAGGGTTTCGTGCACCAGCAGCACGCCACCGGCCAGGCGCGCCGGCGCGGTCACTTGCTGCTTGAAGTAGAACAGGATGTTGCCAGGGTTGGCCGGATCGAAGTCCTTCATCTTGTCGCGGAACACGAACTGGTCGCGGAAATACACCAGGCTGTACGAACCGTTGGGCTGTGGGGTGGCCTGGGTGACCAGACGCGTCACGCTACCGCCGCGATAGCGGGTGATGTGGTTCCAGATGACTTCCACGCCGCTCTGGGGAATCGGGAACGGCACGGCCGTCTCGAAGTTCTCCAGGCCGTTACCGCCGGAGACCAGTTTGGTGTTGACCGCGTTTTTCTTGATGGAAGCGAACACCTCGTCCGGCACGGTGGCACCGCGATGGGTCGGATAGACCGGCATCTTGAAGGTTTCCGGGTAACGCTTGAACAGCGCGTACTGGCCCGGCGCGAGCTTGTCCTTGTACTGGTCGACGTTTTGCGCGGTGATGGTGAACAGCGGTTTTTCACTGGCGTATGGGTCGGCGAGGAAGCCCTTGCTGTCCACGGAACCGGCATTCTTGGCCATGGGTTTCCAGGCCGAGATCGAGCCGTCGGCATTGCCGGCCATCTCGGCGCCCATCGGCGTCAGGCTCTTGCCGAGTTTATCGGCCTCGGCGGCGGGCACTGCCGCCATGACGCTGGCAGCCAGCAGGGAGAGCCCCAGAACACCGACCTGCAACAGATTCTTTGTTATTTTCATAGTGTGTCGTCCTGAAATTCGGTGCTTAGAAGGTCACGCCGACGCTGAGCGCCAGGAAGTCACGATCGTCCACGGTACTGAAGTCGCCACCAAAGAAGTTGGTGTAGGCCAGGCTGGCGTTGTAGGTGTTCTGGTACTCGGCATCCAGCCCGAGGCTGACGGCTTTGCGGCCTTCTTCGAAGTTGCCGCCAGGGCCTGGCGAGTAGCCTTTGACGTCATGGGACCAGGCCACGTTGGGCTTGAGGTTCACGCCAGCGAAGACGTCCGGGTATTCCCAGATGGCGCGCGCACGGTAGCCCCAGGAGGTGGAGGTGGTGAAGCCGTCGTTGTTGCAGTTGCTGTTCACGTTGCCGGCAGCCTGGCCGCCACCCGCGGCGGTCGAGGCGTTGAGCCTGCTACAGAAACCATTAGGCAACTCGCCCGGACCGAAGACCGGGTCACGGCCATAACGCGCGTCGGACTTGCTTTCCAGCCCGCCGACATGAGTCACCCCGACTTCACCCACCAGGGTCAGGCGGCTGGCGCCCATGACCTGGTCAAGGAAGTGAGTGAAGGTGGTCTGGAACTGAGTGATCTCTTTACGGTTATAGCCGTGCAGGTCCTGGCCCGGCGAGCCCTGGAGCACCGACGCATTGCCAAAATTGGCAAGCGGCGTAATACCGGCGAAGAGAATGTCGGTGGTGCTCAGTTGCACCGGGGCATTCGGGCGATAGCTGAGTTCACCGCTCCACGCCGTGCCGGTGGGCAGGGTTGTAGAGAAGCTCAGGCCATAGAGGCGGATGTCTTCAGGGTACTCTACGAAATATTTCGAACTACCCGCGACCAGCAGCGGCGCCAGTTGGCCAGCCACTGGCGCAAGGTTGTAGATGGACTGGGAAGCGCCCGTGGCGCTGAAAATCGGCGCACGGCTGTGGTAGTTCATGAAGTAGGCACCGAACTCGGTGTCCAGCGGCTCGAACATGTACTTCAACGATGCGCCCCACTGGCCGCTGTCACGGGCGTCGCGGTCCGCACCGCGGCGTACCAGCACACCTTCTTCGTTGACGTCGATACCCAGTGCGGCCGCTGCACCCAATGCGGCCGCTGGGAGCGTGGAACGCTTGTTCAGCACCCGCAGATTATCGTTGCACCCATCAGCAATCACATCCGGCTGGGAGAAGAACGTACCGCAGTTATCCACCACGGTCTGGTCCCACTCCAACTGATAGAACGCCTCGGCCGACAGGTTGTCGGTCAGGCTCTGGGAGACGTAGAACATGTTGACCGGGATCAGGCCTTCCTTGACCTCGGCACCAGGACGACGGAACGCGGACACGTCGACCGGGTTGATGGAGTTGATGCCGCCCTGGATGAAGGTACTTTCCCCCCAACTGACCACTTGTTTGCCCAGGCGGACCGAGCCCGGCTGATCGGCAATGGCGTAGTTGTGGTAGACGAATGCATCGAGAATCTGCCCGCCGGAGGACTGGGCACCTTCCTTGCGGTTGTTGTCGCTGATGTCCTTGTACAGGCGGTGTTCGTCCTTGAGTTCGAAGTCGTACCAGTACTTGCCGCGCACAAACACGCCGGTATCGCCGTACTTCAGTTCCAGGTCATGGATGCCCTTGAAGATCTTCGAGAAGGTTTCCCCTCGCTTGAAGTTCAAGTGGCCGTCATCGGAGGTCTGCGACAAACCCTTGCCGCCATTGTTGACACCGATCAGGTCCTTGTTGGCTTTGGCCGTGGACCAGCTCGCACCGACCGACAGGGACGAGTCGAACTGGCCTTCGATTTCACCGATGTTGAAACTGACGCCGAATGCTGGCCCGGCGAGCGAAGAGGCGAGACTGACCGCCAGAGGCAGTTTTGCCCGGCGCCAGAACGTGGTTGCTGAGGTCATCGACGCTACTCCATGTGCATTATTGTTATGGCAGTGGACATTTCAAGAACACCTCGATGGCCGGGAGCGGCAGCGTCCCGACATCCATCAAGGTCGCATCGCCCTTTCGTGCATGCGCCCCGTTCCTGAGAATCCGTGAGCGGACTATAGCCAGCAGGTAGTACGGCTTGATCCCTCTAAAGTGTGATTTGCAGCCCTCAACCACTCTGGAACAGTCCTTTCGCCAGGCCGACAGATGTCGGCACGGCAAGGATGGCTGAAATTTTCAGTTTGACAAGGCAAGCGCTTGCTTGGTGGGGCTGCCGTGCCCTTTCGGGCACGGCAAAAAGGCCTAAAGCGTGGACAGGAAGGTGCTGTTGTTGCTCTGCCATTCGGTGATGTCGACGCGGATGCGCTTCTTGTCGAGCTTGCCGACGCTGGTCTTGGGAATTTCAGTAACAAGGGCGATCTGGCTCGGGATCGCCCACTTGCTCAAGTGCCCCAGTTCGACGAACGGCTTGAGGTGTTCCTTGAGTTCGCGAGCCCCGAGCTGATGCCCTTCACGAATCACCAGCAAGGCAAATGGCCGTTCGCCCCACTGCGGATCGGGAATGCCGACCACTGCTACTTCGCGTACCGCCACGTGACGGCTGATGAGGTCTTCCAGGTCCAGGGAGGAAATCCATTCGCCACCGGTCTTGATCACGTCCTTGATGCGATCACGGATGTCGATGAAGCCCATGTTGTCCAGCGTGGCGACGTCACCGGTGTGCAGCCAGCCGCCGGCCCAGAGCTCGGCGCCCTTCTGCGGCTCGTTGAAATAGCCCTCGGTGAGCCACGGCGCGCGCAGCACCAGTTCGCCCTGGGTCTCGCCGTCGGCCGGCAGGAAGCGCCCCTCGGTGTCGACGATCGCCGCTTCCACCAGCGGGCCCGGCACGCCGGCCTTGATCCGATAGGTGGTGCGTTCGTCTTCGCTGCCGGCCATCAGTTCATCGTTGAGGTGGGCGCAGGACACCAGCGGGCCGGTTTCCGACATGCCATAGGCGGCAGTGAGCTGGATGCCCCGCGCCTTGGCCGCTTCGTACAGGCTGCGATTCAGGGCGCTGCCACCGATGACGATTTTCCAACCGCCGAAATCGGTGTCCTGGGCGCCCTTGGCGTTGAGGACCATTTGCAGGATGGTCGGCACGCAATGGGAAAAGGTGACCTTTTCCTTGCGCCACAGCTGGACCAGGAATTCGGGATCGTAGCGACCCGGGTAGACCTGCTTGAGCCCGAGCATGGTCGCGACATAGGGCAGGCCCCAGGCGTGGACATGGAACATCGGCGTGATGGGCATGTACACGTCGTTGGTGCCCAGCAGCCGCACGCTGTCGATAGACCCCATGATGGTCGCCACGCCCATGGTGTGCAGCACCAGTTGCCGATGGGTGAAGTACACGCCCTTGGGGTTGCCCGTGGTGCCGGTGGTATAGAACGTGGTGGCGACGGAGTTTTCGTCGAAATCCTGGAAGTCGTAGGTGGGGGCGGCGGCGGCCAGCAGTTGCTCGTATTCACCCACCAGGTTCGGCAGGTCGGCGGTTTTCTCCGGCAGGTCGGTCAACAGCAGGGTCTTGTCCACCGTGGTCAGGTGCCCGGCAATCGCCTGGTACAAGCCGACGAACTCGCTGTTGACCAGCACGAAGCGGTCCTCGGCGTGGTTCATGGTGTAGAGGATCTGCTCCGGTGACAGGCGCACGTTGATGGTGTGGATCACCGCGCCGATCATCGGGATCGCGAACATGCATTCCAGGTAGCGATGGCTGTCCCAGTCCATCACCGCCACGGTATCACCGGCCTTGACCCCCGCCTCGGTCAACACGTTGGCCAGGCGCGCGACCCGCTCTATCAGCGTCGGATAGCTGTAGCGCAACTGGTCACGGTAGATGATCTCGCGGGTTTTCTCGTAACGCGTGCCGGACATCAGCAGCCGCTTGATCAGCAGCGGGTATTGATAAGCGCCTTCGGCTGGAGGAATAACGCGAGTCTGCAACATAAGAGTCCCTTTTCTGACTGCACGGTCTTGGCTGGAAGTAAGCACTCTAGAGCGCTTATACACCGATCAAATCAGCCAAAGGAATGATTTGATCGGTGCGCAAATACTAGCCTTGAGCCATGCCCAGGACTGTAGGAGCTGCCGAGTGCAACGAGGCTGCGATCTTTCCCCTGCCAATTGAATCCAGAGCGAAAAAACAAAAGATCAAAAGATCGCAGCCTTCGGCAGCTCCTACACAAAGCGAGCTTAAGGTGGATCAGTGCGCCTCGGTAAACGCCAGCTTCACCCCAATGGCGACGAGCACCGCGCCCATGGTCCGGTCGAACCAGTGGCCCATGCGCGCAAAACCGGCGCGCACCCGTTGCTGGCTGAACAGCAGCGCCACCAGGCAGAACCAGGCGGCCGTCGCAACCGCCAGGTACACGCCGTAACCGGCCTGGACGGCCAACGGCGTGTGTGGGTTGATCACCACGGTGAACAGCGACAGGAAAAACAGGGTGGCCTTGGGGTTCAGGCCATTGGTGACGAAGCCCGAGGTGAACGCGCCGCGAGGGGTACGCTCACCGGCCTCCTTGTGCAGGTTGTCCTCGGCGGGCTTGGCCGGTTGCGCCCGCAGTGCCTTGAAGCCGATGTACAGCAGGTACGCGGCGGCGGCCCATTTCAGCGCGTTGAACAGCACGATCGATTGCGACACGATCAGGCCGATACCCAGCAACGAATACCCCACGTGCAGGAAAATCGCCGTGCCGACGCCCAGCGCCGTCCAGGTCCCGGCACGCCGGCCATGGGTCACGCTTTCACGCACCACCACGGCAAAATCCGGCCCGGGGCTGGCAACGGCCAACAGGTGGATCAGGGCGACGGTGAGGAATTCGGTGAGGTACATGGTGGAGCTCCTTGCGACAATCTTTTGTTGGATGAAATCCCGTGGCGAGGGAGCTTGCTCCCGCTCGATTGCGCCGCAGGAACTGTGTAGGAGCTGTGTAGGAGCTGCCGAGTGCAACGAGGCTGCGATCTTTCCCCAGACACTTGAATCTCAAGCGAAAGATCAAAAGATCAAAAGATCAAAAGATCGCAGGCTTCGCCAGCTCCCTCGCCACAAGTACACACCGCCACAGCCACATTTCATCTGATAGGCTCGCCACATTACGCCTTCGGTTCTTGACATAAAAGGTACAGCTGATGACGAACACCGCCCGCGCAGTCTTCCTCGACCACCCTTCCCTGGACCTCGGTGATCTGGACCTGGGCCCGCTGCGCAACTGCTTCAGCGACCTGCAACTGTTCGCCCGGACCACGCCGGACCAGGTCATCGAGCGGCTCAAGGGCGCCACCGTGGCGATCACCAACAAGATCGTGATCGATGCACAGGCCATGGCGGCCAGCCCCGAACTGAAGCTGATCCTGATCAGCGCCACCGGCACCAACAATGTCGACCTGGCCGCCGCCCGCAGCCATGGCATCACGGTGTGCAATTGCCAGGGCTACGGCACGCCGTCGGTAGCGCAGCACACGATCATGCTGCTGCTGAACCTGGCGACGCGCCTGGCCGATTACCAAAAAGCGGTGGGTGAAGGTCGCTGGCAGCAGGCTTCACAGTTCTGCCTGTTGGACTACCCGATTGTCGAACTGGAAGGCAAGACCCTGGGCTTGCTCGGCCATGGCGAATTGGGCAGCGCCGTCGGGCGGCTGGCCGAAGCCTTTGGCATGCGTGTACTGCTGGGGCAGATCCCCGGTCGCCCGGCCCGCCCCGACCGCTTGCCGCTGGAGCAGTTATTGCCACAAGTCGATGCGCTGACCCTGCACTGCCCGCTCAACGAGCACACCCGCAACTTCATCGGCGCCCGCGAACTGGCGCTGCTCAAGCCCGGCGCATTCGTGGTCAACACCGCCCGTGGCGGCCTGATCGATGAACAGGCCCTGGCCGAAGCCCTGCGCAGCGGTCACTTGGGAGGCGCCGCCACCGACGTGCTCAGCGTGGAGCCGCCGACCCAAGGCAACCCGCTACTGGCCGGCGATATTCCACGTTTGATCGTCACACCGCACAACGCCTGGGGCAGCCGCGAAGCGCGACAACGGATCGTCGGGCAAATGAGCGAAAACGCCCAGGGCTTTTTCAGCGGTACAGCGCGGCGTGTCGTCAGTTGATAAACTGCCGCACTTTTTTTCAAGGAGCAGACCATGGATCCGCGCAGTGAAGTACTGCTTCGTCAGGCCGAGTTATTCCAGGGCTCGGTGTTGTTGGCCGGCCTGCCCGCCGATGACCTGCTCGGCCGTTTGCCAGAGGCCCATGGCTGGTGCTGGCATGCCGGCGATCAGGCCGCGCTGGAGACTCGCTTCCCCGAGCGCAGCCACTTTGGCGTGAACGTACCCGAGCGTGGGTTCGACACGGCCGTGGTGTTCCTGCCCAAGGCCAAGGACCTGACCGACTACATCCTCAATGCCGTGGCGGCGCGCCTGGCCGGTCGCGAGGTGTACCTGGTGGGGGAAAAACGCAGCGGCATCGAAGGCGCGTCCAAACAGCTCAACCCGTTCGGCAAGCCACGCAAGCTCGACAGCGCGCGGCATTGCCAACTGTGGCAGGTCACCGTCGCCAACGCGCCCGAGGCCACGCCTCTGGAAAGCCTGGCCCATACCTACGAATTGCCCCTGGCCGAAGGCCCGTTGAAGGTCATCAGCCTGCCAGGGGTGTTCAGCCATGGTCGCCTGGACCGCGGCAGTGCGCTGCTGTTGGAACACCTGGATAAACTGCCCAGCGGGCATTTGCTGGACTTCGGCTGCGGTGCCGGGGTGCTGGGGGCGGCGGTCAAGCGGCGCTATCCGCACAACACCGTCACCCTGTTGGACGTGGACGCATTCGCCACCGCCAGCAGTCGCCTGACCCTGGCCGCCAACGGCCTGGAGGCCGAGGTGCTGACCGGTGACGGCATCGACGCCGCGCCGATGGGCTTGAGCGCGATCCTGAGCAACCCGCCGTTCCATGTCGGTGTGCATACCGACTACCACGCAACGGAAAACCTGCTGCGAAAAGCAGCCAAACATCTGAAAAATGGCGGCGAACTGCGGCTTGTCGCCAATAGCTTCCTCAAGTACCAACCGCTGATCGAGGAGCATCTGGGCGTCTGCGCCATCAAGGCCGAAGGCCAGGGCTTTCGCATCTACCGGGCCAAGCGCGGTTGAAATCTTTTAGGCAACAGCACTTGCTCTATCGGATTTGCCTAGGCAAAATCCGCTCCGTCCTAGGGGAGTAGTCTCCCGCGAGCGCCATGCTCGCCCGGCATACGTCAACATACTTGGTCAGCAGACCATGGCGTATGCGGCCCAAGCGTCCACGCAGATGGTCGCTGGGTTTGACAAGACCTATGACACGCACACCTTACCCGGGGCGGGAAGGCTGTACGTGTCATAGCCGTGTCGACCCGCCCCTTTAGGAATTCCTGATGCTGGACTCACTCCTCGTACCTACCGCTATCGTTGCGCTGGCCGAAATCGGCGACAAGACGCAATTGCTCGCGCTTATCCTGGCCGCTCGCTTTCGCAAACCCTGGCCGATCATCGCCGGCATCATTGCCGCAACACTCGCCAACCACGCAGCCGCCGGGGCAGTCGGGGCCTGGGTCAGCGGATTTTTCTCCAATGCGGTGTTGCACTGGATACTGGCGGCAAGCTTCACGGCCACGGCGCTGTGGACCCTGGTCCCGGACAAACTGGACGATGAGGAAGCAAGCACGGCCCGCAAGTTCGGACCGTTCCTGACCACGCTGATTGCGTTCTTCCTGGCGGAAATCGGCGACAAGACGCAGATCGCCACGGTGATGCTCGCCGCGCAATACCCGGAGTTGTGGTTGGTGATCATCGGCACCACCGTGGGCATGTTGATTGCCAACGTGCCTGTGGTCCTGGCGGGCAATTTCGCCGCCGAGAAGCTGCCCCTGACCCTGATCCGTCGCCTGGCCGCCTCGGCATTCTTCGTCCTGGCGATCGTGGCGGTGTACAAGGCGATGCAGAGCAGTGGGTGGGTTTGACCCTGTGTCACACCTTGGGCAGAGGATAACTGTGGGAGCATAGCTTGCTCGCGATAAACGATGACGCGGCCTGATTGACGTCTGCGTCGCCCCTGTCGCGAGCAAGCTTTGCTCCCACAACGATGCTTACTTCTTGGCCTGCTGATAAAGCGGCATCACCTTCGGAATCGCCGCCTGCAACGAAGCGATACGGCTGCCCGACGACGGGTGGGTGCTCATGAACTCCGGTGGCGCGCCTTCCGAGGCCTTGGCCATCTTGTTCCACAAGGTGATCGCCGCGTTCGGGTCGTAGCCGGCGCGGGCGGCCAGCTCGAGACCGATCAGGTCGGCTTCGTTCTCGTTGCCGCGGCTGTTGGGCAAGGTCATGCCATAGTTGGCGACTGTGTCGGCCAACGCCAGGCTGTCCTGGCCCAGGCCGAACAAGGCACCAGCGCCTTGCTTGGCCATCTCGATGCCATAGGCCTTGGACATCGCTTCGCGCCCGTGCTCGCGCAGGGCGTGGGCGATTTCGTGGCCCATGATCGCGGCGATTTCAGCGTCGGTCAGCTTCAACTGATCGATCAGGCCGGTGTAGAACATGATCTTGCCGCCAGGACCACAATTGGCGTTGAGCTCATCGCTCTTGATCAGGTTCACTTCCCAGTTCCACTGCGCCGAATCCGGGCGGAACACAGGCGCCTGGGCGATCAAGCGGTCGGCAATGACCTGGATGCGCTTGGCATCGTTGCTGGTCTTGTCCAGCACGCCCTGGGCGCTCGCCTCACCCATCGTCTTTTGATAGGACTGGGCGTACATCTGGTTGACCTGATCGGTCGACAGCATGCTGAACATGTACTGCTTGCGTTCCACGCCCACGGCTCCGCCGCTGGTGGTATTGACCGACTGGCAACCGGTGAGCAGCAGAGCCGCGCTCAGAGCACTCACCATCAATGTCTTGTTCATGTAAAAGAAGCTCCCTGGAAACGTGGGCGTATCCTAGGCCTTGATTTGTATCGGCGCCAGATACAGAACGAGGGATTACAGGTTTTTCGGACAGACCCTACACAGTCCATTTGCGACACCCATGCAGCTAAAACAGTCAGCCGACGAACAGCTCCTCATGCCGCGCCACAGAAACGCCGATAACGGCTCCAGACGTCATTCCCGCGTCAGGAGCCTTTATGAAATTCAGATCGATCCAGTTTTCCGTGGCCGCCCTGGCCGGTGCCATCGTGCTCAGCGTGGTGGGAGCCCTGGTGCTGTACGCACTGTTTGCCGGCGCGCGCACCCAGGACATGGTGCAGCAGCGGACCAAGGCGCAGTTCGAACACCTCATCGAACAACGCCTCACAGCCCTGGCCCGCACCCAGGCGAGCCTGATCCAGCGGGAACTGGAAGCACCGTTGTTGCTCGCCCGTGGCCTGGCCACCAGCAACGCCTTGATGGGCATGAACGGCACGGACGGCAACCCGCAACTGAAGGTGCCTCGCGAGCAAATGATCAGCCTGTTGCGCGAAACCGTAGTGCGCAACCCGAAGATCCTCGGTGCTTACATCGCCTGGGAACCGAACGCCATCGACCACGACGACGCCAATTATGTGAACAGCCAGGTGCTTGGCATGGAAACCGACGGACGTTTCCTGCCGTGGTGGTTCCGTAACCAGGACGGCTCCCTGGGCCTGGAAAAACTCGCCGACGTGACCGACCAGAAACTGCTTTCCACCGGCATCCGCGCCAGTGAGTACTACCTGTGCTCCCAGGACAGCAAGAAAGCCTGCGTGATCGACCCGGCGCCCTATCGCGTGGGCAGCACGATGACCATGCTCGCCTCGTTCATCGAACCGATCATGATCGATGGCAAGTTCCAGGGCATCGTCGGTGCCGACCTGTCGGTGAACTTCATCCAGGACATGCTCGTGGCCGCCGATGGCAAGTTGTACGACGGCGCCGGGGAAATGGCCTTGCTCTCCAGCAACGACCGACTGGTAGCCTTCACCAAGGACCCGAGCAAACTCGGGGAAAAGGCCAGTGACCTGCTGGACGCCAGTGCACTGGATAACCTCGCCAGGCTGGGCGCCGGCGAAGTGCGCTACGACATCGACGAAGAACATGGGCATATCGAGGTGTACATGCCGTTCGGCATCGGTGAGACCAACGCCCGCTGGACGCTGATGTTGCAGCTGCCGCTGAACGCGGTCATGGCCGACCTGCAAGCGCTGCAGAAGGATCTCGACCATCAGCGCCAGGCCGACATCTTCGGCATGGCGATGGTGGGCCTGGTGATTGCCGGCATCGGTCTGCTGGTGATCTGGTTGGTGGGCCACGGCATTGCCCGACCGCTCAAGCAAATGGTGGCGATGCTCGATGACATCGCCCAGGGCGAAGGCGACTTGACCCGTCGCCTGGTCAGCGACCGCGCCGATGAACTGGGGGCGATCGCCAGGGGCTTCAATACCTTTCTGAGCAAGTTGCAGGGCATGATCACCCAGGTGGTGACCTCGGTGCAGAGCGTCAGCGATTCGTCGGAGCACACCGCCGATATCGCGATCCGCACCAACCAGGGCGTGCACAAGCAGATGTCGGAGATCGATCAGGTCGCCACTGCCGTGCACGAAATGACCGCCACCGCCCAGGACGTGGCCCGCAACGCGACCCAAGCCGCCCAGGCCGCCAGCCATGCAGACCAGGCTGCCAGCCAGGGCATGCAGATCGTGCGGGACACCTCCACCTCCATCGGAGCCCTGGCCGTGGAAATCGGCAAGGCGGTGGGTGTGGTGCAGACCCTGGCCAAGGACAGCGAGAACATCAACGCGATCCTCACCGCCATCCGCGGGATCGCCGAGCAGACCAACCTGCTGGCCCTCAACGCAGCCATCGAAGCCGCCCGGGCCGGTGAACAGGGCCGTGGTTTCGCGGTAGTCGCCGATGAAGTGCGCAACCTGGCGCAGAAGACGCAACAGGCGACCGAAGAAATCCAGACGATGATCCAACAGTTGCAACAAGGCACCCGGGACGTGGTGCGGGTGATGGAAGACAGCCAGAACCGCACCGACGAAAGCGTGCAGCATGCGGCGAAAGCGGCCCAGGCCCTGGAGACGATCACCCAGGCCGTGTCGGTGATCAACGACATGAACACCCAGATCGCCAGCGCCGCCGAAGAACAAAGCGCCGTGGCCGATGACATCAACCGTAACGTGATCAACATCGGGCAAGTAGCGAACGAAGTGGCCAGCGGCGCCGACGAATCCAGCGCAGCCAGCGCCGGGTTGACCAAACTGGCGGAGCAGCAGCGACGGTTGATCAATCAATTCAGGGTCTGATCCAACGGCCCCATCGCGAGCAAGCTCGCTCCCACAGGGGATTGGCGGTGGCATGCCGATCTTGTGAACACCGAAAAAACTGTGGGAGCGAGCCTGCTCGCGATAGCGTCCGTTCAGCCAACCTTGAAGTGACTGACACACCGCCTTCGCGAGCAAGCTGTGGGAGCGAGCCTGCTCGCGATAGCGTCCGTTCAGCCAACCTTGAAGTGACTGACACACCGCCTTCGCGAGCAAGCTTTGCTCCCACAGGGGATTGGCGGTGGCATGCCGATCTTGYGAACACCGAAAGAACTGTGGGAGCGAGCCTGCTCGCGATAGCGTCCGTTCAGCCAACCTTGAAGTGACTGACACACCGCCTTCGCGAGCAAGCTTTGCTCCCACAGGGGACTTGAAGTGACTGACACACCGCCTTCGCGAGCWAGCTTTGCTCCCACAGGGGATTGGCGGTGGCATGCCGATCTTGTGAACACCGAAAAAACTGTGGGAGCGAGCCTGCTCGCGAWAGCGTCCGTTCAGCCAACCTTGAAGTGACTGACACACCGCCTTCGCGAGCAAGCCCGCTCCCACAGGGGATTGGCGGTGGCATGCCGATCTTGCGAACACCGAAAAAACTGTGGGAGCGAGCCTGCTCGCGAWAGCGTCCGTTCAGCCAATATTGAAGTGACTGACACACCGCCTTCGCGAGCTAGCTTTGCTCCCACAGGGGATTGGCGGTGGCATGCCGATCTTGTGAACACCGAAAAAACTGTGGGACACAGGTTCAATGCAGGGGTTTAGAGTTCGCCGAGGGCCTCTATCAGCGCTTGGTTCTGCTCCGGTGTGCCGATGCTGATCCGCAGGAACTGGGCAATCCGCTCCTGTTTGAAGTGCCGCACGATCACACCCTGTTCCCGCAGTTTCGCCGCCAACCCTGCCGCATCGTGCCGGGGGTGGCGGGCGAAGATGAAGTTGGCCGCCGAGGGCAGCACTTCAAAGCCCTTGGCTTGCAGTTGGGCCACGACCCATTCACGGTGCTCGATGACCAACTGGCAGGTCCGGTCGAAATGCTCGCGATCATCGAACGCCGCCGCGCCGCCGACATTCGCCAGGCGATCCAGCGGGTAGGAGTTGAAGCTGTTCTTGATCCGCTCCAGCGCTTCGATCAGGTCCGGATGGCCCACCGCCAGGCCCACGCGCAGCCCCGCCAGGGAGCGGGACTTGGACAGGGTCTGGGTCACCAGCAGGTTCGGATAGCGATCCACCAGGCTGATGGCCGTCTCGCCGCCGAAGTCGATATAGGCCTCGTCGACCACCACCACCGAATCCGGGCTGGCCTTGAGGATCTGCTCGACCGCTTCCAGCGCCAGCAGGCAGCCGGTCGGCGCGTTCGGGTTGGGGAAAATGACCCCGCCATTGGGTTTGGCGTAGTCTGCCGGATCGATCTGGAATTGCGCATCGAGCGGCACCGCATCGAACTGGATGCCGTACAGCCCGCAATACACCGGATAGAAGCTGTAGCTGATGTCCGGGAACAACAGCGGCTGGTCGTGTTGCAACAAACCGTGAAAAATGTGCGCCAGCACTTCATCCGAGCCATTACCCAGGAACACCTGATTGCTCTGCACGCCGTAATAGCGGGCCACGGCGCTTTTCAGCAGGTCGCTGTTGGGATCCGGATACAGGCGCAGGTTATCGTTCAGCTCGGTCTGCATCGCCGCCAAGGCCTTGGGCGATGGGCCGTAGGGGTTCTCGTTGGTGTTGAGCTTGACCAGCCGGGTCAGCTTCGGCTGTTCACCCGGCACGTAGGGCACCAGGTTCTTGACGAACGGGCTCCAGAATTTACTCATTTCAGTTCCCCTGCCCTTCGATGGATGGCTCGTCAAGAATGCGGTACTCGGCACTGCGCGCGTGGGCGCTCAGCGATTCGCCACGGGCCAGCACCGAAGCGGTCTTGCCCAGTTCGGATGCGCCCTGCTCGGAGCAGAAGATGATCGACGAACGTTTCTGGAAGTCATACACCCCCAGCGGCGACGAGAAGCGCGCGGTGCCGGAAGTCGGCAGCACGTGGTTGGGACCTGCGCAGTAATCGCCCAGGGCCTCACTGGTGTGGCGGCCCATGAAGATCGCACCGGCGTGACGGATCTGCGGCAACCAGGCCTGCGGGTCGGCGACCGACAATTCCAGGTGTTCCGGCGCGATACGATTGGCGACTTCGATGGCCTGCTCCATGTCGCGGACCTTGATCAGCGCGCCACGACCGTTGATCGAGGTGTTGATGATCTCGGCGCGGTCCATGGTCGGCAGCAGCTTGTCGATGCTGGCGGCGACCTTGTCGAGGAACTCGGCGTCCGGGCTGACCAGGATCGCCTGGGCATCTTCGTCGTGCTCGGCCTGGGAAAACAGGTCCATGGCGATCCAGTCCGGGTCGGTCTGGCCGTCGCACACCACGAGGATTTCCGAAGGGCCGGCGATCATGTCGATGCCGACCTGGCCAAACACGTGGCGCTTGGCGGTGGCGACATAGATGTTGCCCGGCCCGACCACCTTGTCGACCCGCGGCACGCTTTCGGTGCCATAGGCCAGCGCAGCCACGGCCTGGGCACCGCCGATGGTGAACACCCGGTCCACGCCAGCGATGCAAGCGGCGGCCAGCACCAGTTCGTTGATTTCACCGCGCGGGGTCGGGACAACCATGACCACCTCGGCCACGCCGGCGACCTTGGCCGGAATGGCGTTCATCAGCACCGACGACGGATAGGACGCCTTGCCGCCCGGCACGTACAGGCCGGCGCGGTCCAGCGGCGTGACCTTCTGGCCCAGCACCGTGCCGTCGGCTTCGGAGTAGCTCCAGGAGTCCTGTTTCTGCCGTTCGTGATAGTCGCGCACCCGGGACGCGGCTTTTTCCAGGGCTTCGCGCTGGGGCACGGTGATCCGGGTCAGGGCCAGTTCCAGGCGCTCGCGCGGCAGGATCAGGTCGGCCATGGACGCCACTTGCAGGCCGTCGAACTTCTGGGTGAATTCCACCAGGGCGGCATCGCCACGCTCGCGCACAGCCTTGATGATGTCCAGCACCCGCTGATTGACCGAGTCGTCAGACACGCTTTCCCAGCTCAGCAGATGATCCAGATGATGTGCGAAATCCGGGTCGGCAGCATTGAGTCGGCGAATCGAAGTGGGAGCGATCATAGCGAGGGCCTCATTAATGGCAAATGCTCAGGCGCCCTAAGCTACCAGTCCATTCGCGTGGGCACCTGAGAAAATTGGCTATGACACGGATAGACGGGCGCGACTCAAGGTCGCGCAGGTGAATCAGCCGCGGTGTCGCGATTCCACTGCCTTGCGCAGGGTATCGATCAGAGCCTGGATACGGGCGTGCTGCATTTTCATCGAAGCCTTGTTGACGATCAGCCGGGAGGTGATGTCAGCGATGAAGTCCTGGGGTTCCAGACCGTTGGCCCGCAGGGTGTTGCCGGTGTCGACCACGTCGATGATCTTGTCCGCCAGGCCGATCAGCGGCGCCAGCTCCATCGAACCGTACAACTTGATGATATCGACCTGACGGCCCTGCTCGGCGTAGTAACGCTTGGCGATGTTGACGAACTTGGTCGCCACGCGCAAACGCCCCTTGGGCTCCGGCGCGCCGACTTTACCGGCGGTCATCAGCTTGCAGCGGGCGATCTGCAGGTCCAGGGGCTCGTACAGGCCCTGGCCGCCGTATTCCATCAGCACGTCCTTGCCGGCAACGCCCAGGTCGGCGGCGCCATGTTCCACGTAGGTCGGCACATCGGTGGCACGCACGATCAGCAAGCGCACGTCGGCCTGGGTCGTGGGGATGATCAGCTTGCGGCTCTTGTCCGGATTCTCGGTCGGCACGATGCCCGCTTCAGCCAGAAGCGGCAGGGTGTCGTCAAGGATGCGGCCCTTGGACAGTGCGATGGTCAACATGGGAAACGTCAGTCCTTATCAAGGTACTCATGCCCGGTCGCAAGCGGCGCCGGACACACATCGAGGGTGCAAACACCCTCGACCTGAAACGAAATCAACGGGCACGTCCCTGCGCCCACGGAAAGTGCCTGCGCGACGATCATACTGCGTTGAAAACAGGTTCGGAATGCTCATTGACAATCAGTCAACTCCGCTTCCTCGCCTGTTTTCGCCTTGCTTGATCGCCGCGCAGTCACTTTCCAATTAGCCCGGTACGCGGCGGATCTTGGCGCCGAGCATCTGCAGTTTTTCTTCGATGCACTCATAGCCACGGTCGATGTGGTAGATGCGATCGATCAGGGTATCGCCTTCGGCAACCAGGGCCGAGATGACCAGGCTGGCCGAGGCCCGCAGGTCGGTGGCCATCACTGGCGCGCCCTTGAGCTTCTCGGTGCCGGTGACGATGGCCGTGTTGCCTTCGACCTGGATCTTGGCGCCCATGCGGTGCAGTTCGTAGACGTGCATGAAGCGGTTTTCAAAGATCGTCTCGATCACCGCACCCGTGCCTTCGGCAATGGCGTTGAGGGAGATGAACTGCGCCTGCATGTCGGTCGGGAACGCCGGGTACGGAGCGGTCCGCACGTTGACGGCTTTTGGCCGCTTGCCGTGCATGTTCACTTCGATCCAGTCTTCGCCGCAGGTGACTTCGGCACCGGCTTCCTTGAGTTTCTCCAGGACGGCTTCAAGGATGGTCGGATCGGTGTCCTTGACCTTGACGCGGCCACCGGTGACGGCAGCGGCCACCAGATAGGTGCCGGTTTCGATCCGGTCCGGCATCACTTTGTAGGTGGCCGAATGCAAGCGCTCGACGCCATCGATGGTGATGGTGTCGGTGCCAGCGCCGCTGATCTTGGCGCCCATGGCGATCAGGAAGTTCGCCAGGTCGACCACTTCAGGCTCGCGCGCGGCGTTTTGCAGCACGCTGCGGCCCTTGGCCAGTGCGGCGGCCATCATGATGTTCTCGGTGCCGGTCACGCTGACGGTATCGAAGAAGAAGTGCGCGCCGCGCAAACCGCCTTCCGGCGCCTTGGCCTTGATGTAGCCGCCTTCGACGTCGATCACCGCGCCCATGGCTTCCAGGCCGCGGATGTGCAGGTCCACCGGACGCGAGCCAATGGCGCAACCGCCAGGCAAGGCAACTTCGGCTTCACCGAAACGGGCGACCATCGGGCCCAATACCAGGATCGACGCACGCATGGTCTTCACCAGCTCGTACGGGGCGACCAGGGTCTTGATGGTGCGCGGGTCGATCTCGACGCTGAGCTTCTCGTCGATCACCGGCTCAATGCCCATGCGGCCGAACAGCTCGATCATCGTGGTGATGTCGTGCAGGTGCGGCAGGTTGGCCACGGTCACCGGGCCATCGCACAGCAGGGTCGCGGCAAGGATCGGCAGGGCGGAGTTCTTTGCCCCGGAAATACGGATTTCGCCATCAAGACGAACGCCGCCGGTAATAATCAGTTTATCCATAAGAATCTCGAGGCCCTTGGGCTCAGGTGCGCTCGGCCCAGGCCGCGCGGCTGAAAAATTTCATCGTGACCGCGTGGATGCTGCCATCGGCGATCCATGGGTTCAAATGGGCATAGATGCTCTGCTGACGCTTCACTGGGCTCAACGTCGCCAGTTCATCGCTGATCACGTTCAACTGGAAGTTGCAGCCTTCGCCTTCAACTTCCACCTGCGTACCAGGCAGCTTTCCTTCTAGGAAGCTCTTCACTTCTACAGCCTGCATGCTCAACCTCAATCGGCGCCCTGTGCGCGCGGGTCGCACATCATACAAAAAAGCCCCGCGCCTGCGAACCCCGCGAAGCAGGACTCTGACGAGTAACGCAGCCCGCTTGGGCGTGTTTGAATCATTGTGGCCAGAGATTGCTCCCGTCGGGCGTAGGAGCTGCCGAAGGCTGCGATCTTTTGATCTTGATCTTCACTCCCGACTCAATTGCCTGGAACAAGATCGCAGCCTCGTCTCACTCGACAGCTCCTACGACGCGGCACAGCGGGAACAAGCTCCCCCGCCACAATGGTCAGGGGTGCGCCAACAACTCGGTCAGCTCGCTGACCTGGGCTATTTCGCGCATGTCTTCGGGCATCCCACGGATGCTCCACGTTTTGCCGGCAGCCTTGGCGTCCCGCATGAAGCACAGCAGCAGCGACAGGCCGACGCTGCTGGACTTCTGCACCGCCGAGCAGTCAATGACCACCTCGGCGGCACTGACGGACTTGATCAGCGCCTGGCCCTCCTTGCGCAGGGCCGGGCCGGTGCGGTAATCCAGCACGCCACTGAGCATCAGCACGCCAGCCTCACCCAGACGAACGGCGGATTCACTCACCGACTCGATCATTGTGCCTGCTTCTCTTTGGCATCTTCGGCCACTTCCTTGGCCTTGGCGACCTCACCGGCCCAACCGTTGATGGTCTTGTCCAGGTCGTTGCCATTGCGCTGCATCGCGTCGGCGAACTGATCACGGAACAGCTTGCCGATGTTGATGCCATTGATGATCACGTTGCGCACCTTCCACTCGTCGTTGATTTTCTCGAGTGTGTAGGAGACAGGGTAGATCGCGCCGTTGTTACCCTTGACCTGCATGTCGACGCTGGTGCGGGTGCCGCTTTCGTCCTTGGCCGGCGAAACGGTGATGCCCTGGTTGTTGTATTCAAGCAAGGCGTTGCCATAGAACTGCATCAGGCTGCGCTTGAAGTTTTCCTGGAACCGGGTCATCTGCGCCGGGCTGGCCTTGCGCGAGTACTTGACGGTCATGATGCTCTTGGAGATGCCATCGGCGTCCACCACGGGGCCGACGATGCCGTTCAGCGCGTCATAGAACGCGCTCGGGTCCTGCTTGTATTTCTCTTTGTTGGCGGAAAGGTCCGCCAACAGCCGGGTCGTCGTGTCCTGGATGATGTCATGGGCCGAAGGCGCAGCCACGGCGTTAGCCATCAACGGCAGCGCGGCGAGCAGCACCAACAGGCCACGTCGCAAGATAGAGATCATTCAAAAGCTCCTCATTTGGCGTCTTTGCTAACGGTATTGAGCAGGAATTTACCGATCAGGTCCTCGAGCACCAGGGACGACTGCGTGTCGTGGATGACGCCACCGTCCTTGAGCACGGCGTCTTCCCCACCCACGCTGATGCCAATGTATTTCTCACCCAGCAGCCCAGCCGTGAGGATAGATGCAGTGGAATCAGTCGGCAGGTTATCCACGCGCTTTTCCAACTGCAGCGTCACCCGACCGGTGAAATCCTCGCGATTCAGATCGATTGCCGTGACCTTGCCGATAGTGACACCGGCCATGGTCACCTTTGCTCTGACCGTCAAACCGGCGATATTGTCAAAGTTGGCATAAAGTTTATAAGTATCGGTGCTTGCCGTCGGCGCCAGTCCACTGACCCGCAGGGCCAGCAGCAGCAAAGCCAGGATGCCAGCCAGCAAGAAAAGGCCGACACCGATTTCCAGGGTGCGGTTTTGCATCAGAAATCTCCAAACATCAAGGCGGTCAGAATAAAGTCGAGGCCCAGGACCGCCAGCGAGGCGTACACCACGGTCTTGGTTGTGGCACGGCTGATCCCCTCTGACGTGGGCTCACAGTCATAGCCTTGAAACACGGCGATCCAGGTCACGACGAAAGCGAATACGGCACTTTTGATCACGCCATTGAGGACATCGTCGAGGAAGTCGACGCTGTTTTGCATGTTCGACCAGTAGGAACCCTCATAGACCCCCAGCCAGTCGACGGCCACCCACGAGCCGCCCCAGATCCCCACGACGCTGAAAATCATCGCCAGCACCGGCAGGGAAATGAAACCGGCCCACAAGCGCGGGGCGATGATGTACTTGAGCGGGTCGACACCGATCATTTCCAGGCTGGACAACTGCTCGGTGGACTTCATGTTACCGATTTCGGCCGTCAGCGCCGAACCGGCCCGCCCGGCGAACAGCAGCGCCGTTACCACGGGGCCGAGCTCACGCAGCAGCGTCAACGCAACCATTTGCCCGACCGCCTGCTCCGAACCGTAGCTGGACAAAATGCTGAAGCCTTGCAGCGCCAGCACCATGCCAATGAAGATCCCGGAGACCACGATGATCACCAGGGACATCACGCCAACCGAGTGCAACTGCTTGACCAGCAGGCCAAAACCGCCGCCCGTCGAGTTGCGGCCGAGCAAGGCGTGCATCAGGAACAGCGAGGAACGGCCCAGTACCGCCACCACATCGATGCCGGAGCGGCCGAACAGGCGAATTCTTTCTAATAGTGATTTCTTGCGCATCAGCGCTTCCCCAGCAGATCGGTACGGTAATCCGTGGCCGGAAAATGGAACGCCACCGGCCCGTCCGGATCACCCTTCATGAATTGGCGGATGCGCGGATTGTCCGAATCCGCCAGTTCCTGGGGCGTGCCCTGCCCCAGCACCTGGCTATCGCCAACCACATAGATGTAGTCGGCAATGCTCGCGGTTTCGGCCAGGTCGTGGGAGACCACGATGCTGGTGATGCCCAGCGCATCGTTGAGCAGGCGGATCAGGCGCACGAGCACGCCCATGGCGATCGGGTCCTGCCCGACGAAGGGCTCGTCGTACATGAGGATCTTCGGATCGAGGGCAATCGCCCGCGCCAACGCGACCCGACGCTTCATGCCGCCGGACAGCTCGTCGGGCATCAGGTCGAGGGCGCCCCGCAGCCCGACGGCCTGCAACTTGAGCAGGACGATGTCGCGGATCATCTCTTCCGGCAGCTCGGTATGGACCCGCAGCGGGAACGCCACGTTCTCGAACACGTCGAGATCGGTAAACAGCGCGCCACTCTGGAACAGCACGCCCATGTGCTTGCGCGCATCGAACAGGTCGCTGCGAGACAACTCGGGAAGATTCTGACCATTGACCCAGACTTCGCCGGCGTTGGGGCGCAATTGTGCCCCGATCAGCCGCAGCAGCGTGGTCTTGCCACACCCGGAAGGCCCCATGATACCGGTGACCTTGCCGCGCGGAATGCGAATATCGATGTCATTGAAAATGCTGCGCGTCCCTCGCTTGAAGGACAGTCCCTTCAGCTCGACCGCGTAGGCGTTGTCGGCACTCATCTAAACTCCTTGCGATGCAGCCTCACATTCGAATGCCCTGGGCAGCCGACAAGCGCCGGTACCGCCGGGCATGCGAACCGGCGGCGAACTATATCACTGCAACAGCCAAGCGCCCAAGGCCAACGCCCCGCCTGTTAAGCCTGTCTTAAGGTAAAAAGCCACATTTTATGTCGAACCTTGCGACGCCTTGAACAAAGCATGACGAACTTACGTGAGGGAATTGTTCATTGCCGCTATAATCGCCGCCTTTTCATCGGGCTATACGATTTCTGACATGAGCCAATCCAGCGACCTGATTCAATCGGCACAACGTACCATCCGCCTCGAGCTCGAAGCCGTGCAAGGCTTGCTGCCCCATATCGACGCTGATTTCGTACGCGCCTGCGAGATGATTCTGGCCAGCAAAGGCCGCGTGGTCGTGGTCGGCATGGGCAAGTCCGGGCACATCGGCAACAAGATCGCCGCCACCCTCGCCAGCACCGGCACCACGGCCTTTTTTGTCCATCCGGCCGAAGCCAGCCACGGGGACATGGGCATGATCACCCGGGACGACGTCATCCTGGCCCTGTCCAACTCCGGTTCCACCAATGAGATCATCACGCTGCTGCCGCTGATCAAGCGCCTGGGCATCCAGTTGATCAGCATGACCGGCAACCCGGACTCGCCGCTGGCCAAGGCCGCCGAAGTGAACCTCAATGTTCATGTCGAACACGAAGCCTGCCCGCTGAACCTGGCACCGACCTCCTCCACCACCGCGGCCCTGGTCATGGGCGATGCCCTGGCCGTGGCGCTGCTGGAAGCCCGGGGCTTCACCGCGGAAGACTTCGCCTTTTCCCATCCCGGTGGCGCCCTCGGCCGTCGCCTGCTGCTGAAAGTCGAAAACGTGATGCACGCTGGCCAGGAGTTGCCACAAGTGCTGCGCGGCACGCTGCTCAAGGACGCGCTCATGGAAATGACCCGCAAGGGGCTGGGCATGACGGTGGTCCTGGAAGTCGACGGCAAGCTCGCCGGGATCTTCACCGACGGCGATCTGCGCCGCACCCTGGACCGCACCATCGACATCCACAGCGCCACCATCGAGCAAGTCATGACGCCCCACGGCAAGACCGCCCGCGCCGAGATGCTCGCCGCCGAGGCCCTGAAAATCATGGAAGACCACAAGATCAGCGCCCTGGTAGTCGTCGACGACGAAGACCGTCCGGTGGGCGCCCTGAACATGCACGATCTGCTGCGTGCGGGAGTCATGTAAATGAACACAGACCTGTTGCAACGTGGCCAAGCCATCAAGCTGGCGGTTTTCGACGTGGACGGCGTGCTGACCGACGGTCGCCTGTACTTCCTCGAAGACGGCAGCGAGTTCAAGACGTTCAACACCCTCGACGGCCAAGGCATCAAGATGTTGATGGCCGCCGGCGTGCAGACCGCTATCATCAGCGGCCGCAAGACCCCGGTGGTCGAGCGGCGCGCCAAGAACCTCGGCATCCCGCACCTTTACCAGGGGCGCGAAGACAAGCTGGTGGTGCTGGACGAGCTCCTGGGTCAACTCAACCTAAGCTATGAACAGGTGGCCTACCTCGGTGACGACCTGCCAGACCTGCCAGTGATTCGCCGGGTCGGCCTGGGCATGGCGGTCGCCAATGCGGCCAGCTTCGTCCGCGAGCACGCCCACGGCGTCACCACGGCGCGAGGCGGCGAAGGTGCGGCCCGCGAATTCTGTGAACTGATCCTGCGCGCCCAGGGCCGCCTCGAAGCGGCCAACGCCGCGTACCTGTGAGCCATTTATGCTGAGCAAGAAGATTCGCACCATTGTGGTGTTCGGCTGTATCGCGGCGATTTTTGCTGCGGTGGGCTACTGGAACATCAGCCCCGAACGGTTTCTCGACCAGCCTGCGGCCCAGATCGAGGAAAAGATCGACTGGTACGCGACCAACACGCATACCCTGCAGTACCTGCCCGACGGCAAGGTGCAGTACGAGATGACGTCCGACAAGGTCGACCACGTAAAGGCCACTGACATTACGCTGGTCACCAAGCCCGACCTGAACATGTTCCGCGGCACCGAGTTTCCGTGGCATGTACAGAGCGAGCACGCCGAAGTCAATTCCGGCGGCACCGAAGTGGAACTGATCGACTCGGTGCGCGTCGCCCGAACCGACGAGAAAAACCGTACGACCATCATCACCAGCACGCGCATGACCGTGTTCCCACAGCAAGAATATGCGCAGACCGAGCAACCCGTTAGAATCGACGGCGCCGGGGGTGTATCGACCGGCACGGGAATGAAAGCGTATTTGAAGGAAAGCAGGATACACCTGCTATCGAACGTAAGAGGACAGTATGAAGCTCGCTAAAACCCTCCCTATTTTGCTCAGTCTGGGCGCAGCACTGGGAAGCGCGAGCGCCTGGGCTCTTCCCGACGACCGCAACCAGCCTATCCGCATCCAGGCTGACGACGCCCAGCTCGACGACAAGAATGGCGTCGCCACCTATAAAGGCGACGTGATCATCACCCAGGGCTCGATGAAGGTCACCGGCAATACCGTGACCATCACCCGCACCCCGTCCGGCGACATCGACGTGGTGACCTCAGTGGGCAACCTGGCCTATTTCGAGCAACTGCAAACCGCGGGCGATACCAAGCCAGTGCAGGGCTACGGGGTCACCATCCAGTACCACGCCTCCCAGGATCGCGTGGTCCTGATCGACCGCGCCAAGGTCGTGGACAAGGACAACAACGTGACCCAAGGCGAGAAAATCGTCTACGACACCAACAAGAAACTCGCCAGCGCCGGTCGCGCCACCGGTAGCAAGGTGACCGAGTCGCGTCCGCGGATCGACATGGTGATCCAACCGAAAAAGAAAACCGACGAGCAGAAGGCCCAGTAATGGCAACTCTGAAAGCTCAGCACCTGGCCAAGAGCTACAAGAGCCGTCAAGTCGTGCGTGATGTCAGTCTGTCCATCGACAGCGGCCAGATCGTCGGCCTGCTCGGCCCCAACGGCGCGGGCAAGACCACCTGCTTCTACATGATCGTCGGCCTGGTCCAGGCCGATCAGGGTCGCGTGCTGATCGACGACCTGGATGTCAGCCACCAGCCGATGCACGGCCGGGCGAAGGCAGGTATCGGCTATTTGCCGCAAGAAGCGTCGATCTTCCGCAAACTGTCGGTTGCCGACAACATCATGGCGATCCTCGAGACCCGCCAGGAACTCGACAAGGCCGGTCGTCGCCAGGAGCTGGAAAGCCTGCTGCAGGAATTCCACATCAGCCACATTCGCGACAACCTGGGCATGAGCCTGTCCGGCGGTGAGCGGCGTCGCGTGGAAATCGCCCGCGCCCTGGCCACCGCACCGAAGTTCATCCTGCTCGACGAACCGTTCGCCGGCGTGGACCCGATCTCGGTAGGCGACATCAAGCAGATCATCCATCACCTCAAGGCCAAGGGGATCGGCGTGCTGATCACCGACCACAACGTGCGCGAGACACTGGATATCTGTGAAACCGCCTACATTGTCAACGACGGCCAGCTGATCGCCGAAGGCGACTCCGCAGCTATCCTGGCCAATGACTTGGTCAAGGAAGTGTATCTGGGCCATGAGTTCCGCCTGTAAGCACAAGTGTCTGGCGAATTGCTCGAGCGTCGTTTAATTTTATTATGGCGACGCTCTAGGCAAACACTTCAGTTTCAGGCATATAATTTGCTTAAGTTTGGCGCCTCGGCGCCCTGTAGTGGATGGCGCATGTGCGCCGGCGAATAAGGTGTTAAGCCCCTGCCATGAAACCATCGCTAGTCTTGAGAATGGGCCAGCAGCTGACGATGACACCGCAGCTGCAACAGGCCATCCGCCTGCTCCAATTGTCGACCCTGGACCTGCAACAGGAAATCCAGGAGGCCCTGGAGTCCAATCCGATGCTCGAACGCCAGGAAGAAGGCGACGACTTCGACAACACCGACCCGCTGGCCGACAACGTCGAGCAGAAGACCAACACCGAGATCCCGGAACCGGCCTACCAGGAAACCGCCCCGACGGTGGACAACCTCGATGATGGCGAATGGAACGAACGCATCCCCAACGAACTGCCCGTGGACACGGCCTGGGAAGACGTTTACCAGACCAGCGCCAGCAGCCTGCCGAGCAGCGATGACGACGAGTGGGACTTCACCACCCGTACCTCTGCCGGCGAAAGCCTGCAAAGCCACCTGCTGTGGCAGTTGAACCTGGCGCCGATGTCCGACACCGATCGTCTGATCGCCGTGACCCTGATCGACTGCATCAACAACCAGGGCTACCTGGACGAGACCCTCGAAGAAATCCTGGAAGCCTTCGACCCCGAGCTCGACATCGAGCTGGACGAGATCGAAGCCGTCCTTCATCGCATCCAGCAATTCGAACCGGCCGGCATCGGCGCCCGCAACCTGGGCGAGTGCTTGTTGCTGCAACTGCGCCAGTTGTCCGCCAAGACACCATGGCTGGCCGAAGCCAAGCGGCTGGTCACCGATTACATCGATCTGTTGGGCGGCCGCGACTACAGCCAACTGATGCGTCGCATGAAGCTCAAGGAAGATGAGCTGCGCCAGGTCATCGAACTGGTGCAGAGCCTCAACCCGCGCCCCGGCTCGCAGATCGAATCCACCGAACCCGAATATGTGGTCCCCGACGTGATCGTGCGCAAGCACAATGATCGCTGGCTGGTGGAACTCAACCAGGAGTCGGTGCCCAAGCTGCGGGTCAACGCCCAGTACGCCGGCTTTGTGAAGCGCGCCGACACCAGCGCCGACAACACCTTCATGCGCAACCAGTTGCAGGAAGCGCGCTGGTTCATCAAGAGCCTGCAAAGCCGCAACGAAACCCTGATGAAAGTTGCCACCCAGATCGTCGAGCATCAGCGCGGCTTCCTGGAGTACGGCGATGAAGCGATGAAACCGTTGGTCCTGCATGACATTGCCGAGGCGGTGGGCATGCACGAGTCGACGATTTCCCGGGTAACCACCCAGAAATTCATGCATACCCCTCGGGGCATCTATGAATTGAAATACTTTTTCTCCAGCCACGTCAGCACCTCCGAAGGCGGCGAATGCTCGTCCACGGCCATCCGCGCGATCATCAAAAAACTGGTGGCCGCGGAAAATCAGAAAAAGCCGTTGAGTGACAGCAAGATCGCTGGTTTACTGGAGGCACAAGGCATTCAGGTGGCCCGCCGTACCGTCGCCAAATACCGCGAATCCCTCGGGATCGCGCCTTCGAGCGAACGCAAGCGGTTGATGTAACAGGCCACGCCACAGCGTTCCAGTGGCAGGCATTTCTGCCTGCCGCTTTATGCACTGGCAACGAAGGAGAAGCTGTATGCAAGTCAACATCAGTGGACACCAACTGGAAGTGACCGAACCCCTGCGCACCTACATCGGCGAAAAACTCGACCGATTGGAGAGGCATTTCGACAAGATCACCAACGTGCAAGTCACGATGAACGTCGAGAAGCTGCTGCAGAAAATCGAAGCCACGCTGCATATCCCCGGCGGAGAAGTGGTTGCCAACGCAGAGCACACAGACATGTATGCCGCGATTGACCTGCTGACCGACAAGCTGGATCGCCAACTCAAAAAGCATAAGGAAAAGACCCAGAGCCTCCTCCAGGGCGCAACCGGTCGTTAACCCCCCCAATCCATGATCCGACTAGAAACCATCCTGACCCCCGGCCGTTCCCAAGTGAACGCGCCGGGCGGCAGTAAAAAGAAAGCCCTCGAACACATTGCCAACCTGATCCACCGCGAGGTACCGGATCTGGAAATGCAGGACGTCTTCGAGGCCCTCGTTGCCCGTGAAAAACTCGGTTCCACCGGTTTTGGCAACGGCATCGCCATTCCCCACTGCCGTCTCAAGGGTTGTGCCGCGCCGATCAGCGCGCTGTTGCACCTTGAAACCGCCATAGATTTCGACGCCATCGACGGCGCCCCGGTCGACCTGCTGTTTGTATTGCTGGTACCGGAAGCGGCGACCGATGCGCACCTTGAGCTGCTGCGCCAGATTGCCAGCATGCTGGACCGCAAGGAAGTGCGCGAAAAACTGCGCAGCGCACCGAGTAACGAAGCTTTGTACCAGGTTGTCCTGGACGAGCAGAACGGTCATTAAAAATGCGCATGATCATTGTCAGTGGCCGCTCCGGCTCCGGTAAAAGCACGGCCCTCAACGTGCTTGAGGACAGCGGCTACTATTGCATTGACAACCTGCCCGCCGGCCTGCTGCCGGAACTGGCCGAGCGCGCCCTGATCCACACCGAGTTGGCGCAGCCGCTGGTGGCGGTGTCCATCGATGCGCGTAACCTGCCAAGCCACCTGTCGCGTTTTCCTGAACTGCTCGAGGAAGTGCGCAGCCGGCATATCCAGTGCGACGTGCTGTACCTGGATGCCGATGAAGAGACACTGCTCAAGCGTTTTTCCGAAACCCGCCGGCGCCACCCACTGAGCAACGCCAACCGTTCGCTGGCCGAAGCCATCGAGGATGAAAGCCAGCTACTGGGGCCGATCGCCGACCTGGCAGACCTGAAGGTCAACACCACGCACCTGAACCTGTATCAGTTGCGCGACACGATCAAGCTGCGCCTGCTCAACCAACCTGAGCCGGGCACGGCGTTCCTGGTGGAGTCGTTCGGTTTCAAGCGTGGCATGCCCGTCGATGCCGACCTGGTGTTCGATGTGCGCTGCCTGCCCAACCCTTATTGGAAACCGGAATTGCGCGCGCAGTCCGGGCTCGACCAACCGGTGATCGACTACCTGGCCGCCCAGCCGGATGTTGAGGAAATGTACCAGGACATCTCCAGCTACCTGCTCAAATGGCTGCCCCGCTTTGCCGCGAGCAACCGCGCCTATGTCACGATCGCCATCGGCTGTACCGGCGGCCATCACCGCTCCGTCTACCTGACCGAACGCCTGGGTCAACTCCTGCAACAATCCCTGAAGAACGTCCAGGTTCGCCACCGCGACCTCAGCTAAAGGATTCACATCGCGATGCCTGCTCAGGAAATTGAAATCATCAACAAGCTGGGTTTGCATGCCCGAGCGTCGGCCAAGTTCGTCGGAGTCGCGGGCCAGTTCAAGGACACCACCATCAGGGTTGGCCGCACACCCGAGACTGCGGTCGACGGTAAAAGCATCATGGCGATGATGATGCTCGCCGCTGGCAAGGGCACCAGGATCCACCTGCACACCGAAGGTGAACAGGCGCAAGAAGCAATGGATGCCCTGGTGGACCTGATAAACAGATACTTCGACGAAGGCGAGTAACTGACCAAATCCCAAGGCGGATTTATTGTGGCAAGGGAATTCATTTGTGGGAGCAAAGCTTGCTCGCGATGAAGGCGACTCGGTAACTCAGAAAACCGAGGTGCCTGGATCGCGAGCAAGCTTTGCTCCCACAGATTCCCTCGCCACAGATAAATCACATCACCACAGATCTGCCGTTTGTCACGCCAACGCCGTATCCAACACCATCATCAGACAAAACCCCACCAGCAACCCCAGGCTCGCCAGTTTCTCGTGACCATTGCGACGGGATTCAGGAATGACCTCGTGAGTCACCACCAGCAACATCGCCCCGGCCGCCAACGCGAGCCCCAGGGGCAAGAGCATCTCGGCCAGGCTCACCAACCAGGCGCACAGCAGCGCGAACACGGGTTCGACCAGCCCTGACGCCGCGCCAATCAGGAACGCCTTGACCCGCGACATCCCCGCCGTAGCCAGCACCAGCGCGATCACCAGCCCTTCGGGTACATCCTGCAAGGCGATGCCCATCGCCAGGCTGTCGGCATCCGGCATGCCGCCGCCCGCCGACACCCCCACCGCCATACCTTCGGGAATGTTGTGGGCGATGATGGCAAACACGAACAACCAGATCCGCGGCGCAATGATCGGGCGGCCTGGCGCCGCGACGAGCCTTTCGGGACAGGCGCAGACCTTGCGGTCCACCAGATACAGCCCGAACGCGCCCAATAGAATGCCGAAACTGATGAGGCCGCTGACCGCCCAAGGCGTCAGTCCCAATCGTTCGGCCGCGGCAATGCCCGGCACGATCAGCGAAAACGCCGTGGCCGCGAGCATCACTCCGGCACCGAAGCCCAGCAGCGAATCGCTGACGGCCTGGGGCATGCGCCGGATGACCAGCACCGGCACGGCCCCCAGCGCGGTGCCCAAGGCGCAGAGCCCGCCGCCCTCGAGCGCACGCAACAGCCTGGGCTCCAGGTCCAGCCATGCCAGGCCCTGGGCCGCCAACAACGTCATCCCGGCCAACAGCAACAACGACCCCAAGGCATAGCGGAACATCCGTCCGCTTCCAATCGCCAGTGTTTGAGTATCCATAATCAGCCTTGGGTTGCTTTCAGGAAGGACTCGAAGCCAGCGCAATCTGGTAGCGCCGGGCGACCTCAGGCCAGTTGATCACGTTGTAGAAGGCGCTGATGTATTCCGGACGACGGTTCTGGTAGCGCAGGTAATAGGCGTGCTCCCAGACGTCCAGGCCAAGAATCGGTGTGTTGCCCTTCATCAGCGGGCTGTCCTGGTTGCCGCTGCTTTCCACCACCAGGGTCTTTTGCGGGGTCACGCTCAACCAGGCCCAGCCGCTGCCGAAACGAGTCAGCGCCGCTTTGGTAAAGGCCTCCTTGAAACCCTCGATACCGCCCAGCTGCGCTTCGATCGCCGCCGCCAGGGCGCCATCGGGCTGGCCGCCGCCCCGGGGCGTCATCACTTCCCAAAACAGCGAATGGTTGGCATGACCACCGCCCTGGTTGATCACTGCGGCCTGCAGGCTTGCCGGCAACTGCTCGACACTGGACACCAGTTTTTCGACAGGCCACCCGGCGTATTCGGTGCCGTCCACCGCCGCGTTGAGGTTATTGATGTAGGTCTGATGATGCTTGGTGTAGTGGATCTCCATGGTTTGCGCATCGATGTGCGGTTCCAGGGCGTCGTAGGCGTAGGGCAATGCAGGCAAGGTAAAAGCCATGTTCAATGAACTCCATGATGAAGAGGGGCATTGCGCCGCCGGGCCGTAGCGGCATTGCAGTGCAGCAGGCGTTGGGTCCGTGGGTACTCACCGTACTCGCTGATGAAATTCAGCAGTTCGACATAGGTCTTGTGGCTCTGGCGCAGCGCGGCGGTGCGCAGGGCAGGCGCCAGCCGCTCGTCCTGGATCGTCTGCAACAACCGTTGGTGGATCGCGCACAGGTATTCGGCGCTCTCCTCCGGCTGGTTCAGGCGCAAGTGCAGGTCCGCCAGGTTGTGATGGGAGACGACGCACGCGGCCACGGCTTCGTCGGCATCCGCCCAGCGCTCGAACAACACCTGGGCCAGCGCCAGGGCCTGCAGGTAGGCTTCGCGGGCGTCCACCAGCTCGCCCAGCATGAAACAGCGATTGGCCCGTTCGATCGTACGTTTCCAGTGTTCCATGATGAGTCCTCCACACAGGTGTCGGGGTTACACGCCGCCGGCGGTGAGCTTCTCCGGGTCCAGCAGGACTTCGAGTTCGCTGCGTGTCAGGTCGGTGTGCTCCAGAGCGACATCGATGACCGGCCGACCTTGCTGGTAAGCCTTCTTGGCGATTTCAGCGGCCTTCTGGTAACCGATGATCGGATTCAGCGCGGTCACCAGGATCGGGTTGCGCGACAACGCTTCCTTGAGCCTTGCCTCGTTGACCTTGAAGGTGGCGATGGCCTTGTCCGCCAGCAAGCGGCTGGCGGTGGACATCAAGGCGATGCTGCTCAGCAGGTTCTGGGCGATGATCGGCAGCATCACGTTCAATTCGAAGTTGCCCGATTGACCGGCGATAGTGATCACCGTGTCGTTGCCAATCACTTGGGCCGCCACCATCGCGGTGGCTTCAGGAATGACCGGATTGACCTTGCCGGGCATGATCGAGGAGCCCGGTTGCAAGCCTTCGAGTTCGATCTCGCCCAGGCCTGCCAGCGGCCCGGAATTCATCCAGCGCAGGTCGTTGGCGATTTTCATCAGCGACACGGCGGTGGTCTTGAGCTGCCCGGAAACCGCTACGGCGGTGTCCTGGGAGCCGATCAGCGCGAACAGGTTCTTGCCCGGAGTGAACTGCACCTGGGTCAATTGCGTCAGTTGCTGGCTGAACAGCTCGGCGAAACGTGGATGGGCATTGACGCCGGTGCCGACCGCCGTACCGCCCTGGGCCAGGGATTGCAGGCTCGGCAGCACATCCTGCAAATGGCCGATATTGGCCTTGAGCTGCTGCGCCCAACCGTCGAGCACCTGGCTCAGGCGCACCGGCATGGCATCCATCAGATGGGTGCGACCCGTCTTGATGAATGGGTGGACCTCTTCGGCCTTGCGCTCGATCACCTGCACCAGGTGCGACAGCGCCGGCAGCAGTTGCTCATGCAAGGCCAGCGCCGCGCTGACATGAATGCTGGTGGGGATGATGTCGTTGCTGCTCTGGCCGCAATTGACGTGGTCGTTCGGATTGACCGTTTCCCCCAGCAGACGACTGGCGAGGGTGGCGATCACTTCGTTGGCGTTCATGTTGGAGCTGGTGCCGGAGCCGGTCTGGAAGATATCCACCGGGAAATGGTCCATGAAACGACCTTCGAGCAGCCCCAGGGACGCATCGACGATGGCCTTGCCCTGGGCCGCGCTGATCTGTTCCAGCTCTACGTTGGCCCGGGCGGCGGCAGCCTTGGCCAGGATCAGGGCGCGGATGAACTGCGCCGGCATACGCTGGCCGCTGACCGGAAAGTTATCCACTGCGCGCTGGGTCTGGGCGCCATAGAGGGCATCCACCGGGACTTGCAGCTCGCCCATGCTGTCGCGTTCGATACGGGTATTACTCATCGGGAGATCCTTGCACCAGTTCAATAAGAGGAATCGACGGTTCCAGGGCGCAGGTCGCCAGCGCCCAGGCATGGCTCTGCCAGCGCTTGAGGCGGCAGCGGCACAGTGATTGTTGTTCGAGCTCACGCAGAGGGCGCCAGGCCTGGTCGAGGCAGAGATTGCGCCAATGCCAGGGCAGCGCGACATCCGAGGCGGTATCGAGCAGCAGCCGGAACGCGGTCTCGGAGATCATCCATGGCGAAGTGGCGGTGCAGCAGGCCAGATAGCGGCCCTCGGCCAGGTAGTGCTCGATCAACCGCGGCTCGTCCGGGTTCATCGCGCAACGGATCTGGCGACTCATCCAGCGCCAGCTTTCAAGGTAGGGTTGTTCGTGCAGGGCAGAACTCATGACCGGGGCTCACTCGGCGAATGAGATTCATTATTAGATGATAATAAGAAGCAACACAAGCCTGATGAAGATCACATTGTGGCGAGGGGATTTATCCCCGTTGGGCTGCGAAGCGGCCCTCGACAATTAACAAGACACAACGCGGGGTCAGATTTTGGGGGGCGCTCTGCGCCCCAGCGGGGATAAATCCCATAGGCGCTAACCAAACCCCAAAAATAGTAAACTGATCGTCGATAGAAGAGCTGCAAGGAAAGCAAGCGTGACACCAGGACTAGATGAAGATTG
>NZ_LMDO01000032.1:0-47016 GCF_001425105.1 Pseudomonas sp. Root401
GCTCTTCCGATCWCCCTAAACTTGGCTCAGCAATCGTTGGTTACATCTTTGATTTCTCGCGGAGTAACTTGTGATGCTGATAATCTGTTGACTAGCAGTCTGACTCCACAAGCACCCACACGAATTGCTTGATTCAGTTGTTAAAGAGCGGTTGGCTGAGTCTTTCGTCTCAACCGAGGCGCGCATTCTACAGCGCCCCGTGTATYTGTCAAGCGGTTATTTTAAGARGTTTTCAAAGTTTCCTTTGCAACTTCAACCACTTGCGCTTYCGATCTCTCGTTAGCGGGAGGCGAATTCTACAGCGTTACTCGCTGCTGTCAACACCTCTTTTTCACCGCTTTCGACCGAGAAGATCGAACCGYCGATAGAGCCAAACAACACCGCTCTATCTGCTCCTTCCGGGCTTCGATGAACTGAAGCCYAACACCTTCGAAACTYACTTAACTCATTGAATCTCAAGGAGTTTTCCGTTTCGACTGCGCCGGAAGTGGGGCGAATTATAGACTTCCAGAATCTGCCGTCAACCCTTAATTTGATTTTTCTATCCATAGCCCGACAAGACACTTAAATCTGCCCGGTATATAGACGGAATCGCTGCACATGCGCAATATACTGCTCAAAACAGCCTCCCCCGCCTTTATTCTGGACGACACTTCGTAATGACGCCCCCTCCACATCGCAGCCTGGCCTCCATCCTGTACCCGGTTGCCCTGCTATTAATAGCCATGGCTTCCATCCAATCAGGAGCCTCCCTCGCCAAAAGCATGTTCCCGGTAGTGGGCGCACAAGGCACTACGACGCTGCGACTCATTTTTGCCAGCCTCATCATGCTGTTGTTGCTACGCCCCTGGCGCGCCAAGCTCACCGCCCAATCCCTGCGCACCGTGATCGTTTATGGGATGGCATTGGGCGGCATGAACTTTCTCTTCTATATGTCGGTTCGTACCGTTCCACTGGGCATTGCCGTGGCACTGGAGTTCACCGGGCCTCTGGCAGTCGCCATTTACGCCTCGCGTCGGGCAATCGACTTTCTCTGGATCGCCCTGGCAGTCGCTGGCCTGCTTCTGCTTATACCGACCGGAGCGACCAATGCCGGTATTGACCTGCTTGGTGCTGGCTATGCGCTGGGAGCAGGTTTCTGCTGGGCGCTGTACATCCTGTTTGGCCAGAAGGCTGGCGCGGACAATGGTGTGCAAACAGCCGCATTGGGGGTGATGATCGCCGCACTGTTCGTCGCACCGATTGGTATCGTGCATGCGGGCGCCGCACTGCTCACACCGAGCCTGATTCCAATCGCCATCGGCGTCGCCATTCTGTCTACGGCCCTGCCCTACACCCTGGAAATGATCTCCCTGACCCGAATGCCAGCCCGCACTTTCGGCACTCTGATGAGCGTCGAACCGGCAGTCGCGGCCCTCTCGGGACTGGTCTTTCTCCAGGAGTACCTGTCCTTGACCCAATGGTTAGCCATTACCTGCATCATCCTCGCGTCGGTTGGCGCAACGATGACCATGGCCAACACTGCGAAGCCTGCCGTCGCGGCAGATTGAAGCAGGATTTAACGAAGGTCTGGTATTTGCCACGCATTTAGGCCATGTTTAGACCGGTAACCCAATGTCAAACATGGATTTTTCATACAGGACGTCATGAACGCTTCAAGCAAGAGCGAGCACAATCGTACGTGGACACAAGATTCACGACGATTATAAGGACAGGAATGAAACGAATTTTGATAATGATCGCCGTACTCGCAATAGCGGGCTGTGCGGCAACATCGAAAACTGAAGTCAAGCGCGGTAAAAAAGGCCTGCACATCAATTGCTCCGGCCTGTCCTCATCCTGGGATCAGTGCGCCGTCAGCGCCGCCAATTCATGTGCTCCCAAGGGTTACAAGGTCATTGCCAAGTCCGGCGACGCCGTCGAGGAACCCGGGGATTATCCCTTCGGGCTCAATCCCGCCGGCTATACCAGCCGCAGCATGATCGTCATCTGTAAATAGGCCACGTCAGTCGAGCCCTTGCTCGACCATTCGGCGCCTAATCTCCTCATGACTGGACTTGAGGACGTCACGCTGGACCTGCGGCGTGACCAGCATCCGTGCAACTACCAATGCTCCCACGCATTGAGACAGGATGGCCCAGGCCAGACTGTCGCTTCCCAATATCCGCGCCCAGCTTTCGTGCAAACGACAGATCCACGTTTGCGCTGTCTCCCTCACCTGGACATCCGATCGCGCGATCTCGGCCCCCAGCACTGGCAACGCACACCCTGCATCGGGCTGCTCAACATGGCTCATGCTCAAGTACTGCTTGAGGCAGCGCTCCAGCTTCATTGAGTCCATGGCACCGTCGCCACTCAGACGATCCAGGCTTTGGGCCAACTCCCGCTCAACAATGGCCTTGAAAAGCTCATCCTTCGATGAAAAGTGGCTATAAAACGCGCCGCCGCTCAACCCGATCGCTTTCATCAAGCCATCGACACCGACCGTGGAGAAACCCGACTTCTTGGCGGAGACGGCACTGCTGGCGAGCAGTTTCTCGCGGGTTTCCATTTTGTGATTGGCTGAATATCGCATGGCCCTGCCCCTGATTACTCACCTTGACGCTTGCCGGATCTTAGCATAACGTCCGTTTAGTTAACGATCGTTTACCAATGAGGCTGACCATGAATAACAAGAAGGTCGTACTGGTTGTTGGCGCGGGCGATGCCACGGGTGGCGCGATTGCCAAGCGCTTTGCACAGGAAGGTTTTGTTGCCTGTGTTACCCGCCGCAGCGCCGACAAACTCGAACACCTGGTGGATGGAATCCGCGCCGAAGGCGGCGAAGCCCACGGTTTTTCCTGTGATGCGCGTAAAGAAGACGACGTGATCGCACTCATCGAGCAAATCGAGAACCAGATTGGCCCCATTGAAGCCTTCGTGTTCAACATCGGCGCCAACGTCCCCTGCAGCATCCTCGAAGAAACCGCACGCAAGTACTTCAAGATTTGGGAAATGGCCTGTTTCTCAGGCTTTCTCAATGCACGGGAAGTGGCCAAGCGCATGGTCAAGCGCCAGCGCGGGACGATTCTGTTTACCGGGGCAACGGCGGGATTGCGCGGCGCTTCGGGCTTCGCCGCATTCGCGGGCGCCAAACATGGCATCCGGGCACTGGCCCAGAGCATGGCCCGTGAGCTGGGGCCGCTGAATATTCATGTGGCCCACGTGGTGGTGGACGGCGCCATCGACACCGACTTCATCCGCGATAATTTCCCGGAAAAATATGCCACCAAGGATCAGGACGGCATCCTGAACCCTGAACACATCGCCGACAATTATTGGTACCTGCACAGCCAACCCCGCGACGCCTGGACCTTCGAACTGGACCTGCGGCCCTGGAGCGAACGCTGGTAACCCCTCCCCTCACAACAACAAGAGAGCAGATCCCATGAGCAAATCGGTGGAGTTTTACTTCGATCTAGGCAGCCCGACCACTTACCTGGCCTACACCCAGTTGCCGGCGCTGTGCGCGCAAACAAATAGCCAGTTGATCTATCGTCCGATGTTATTGGGCGGCGTCTTCAAGGCAACCGGCAATGCATCACCGGCGACAGTGCCGGCCAAGAACCCTTACCTGTTCAAGGATCTGAATCGCTTCGCCAAACGCTACGGCGTCGCCTTCAAGTTCAATCCACACTTCCCCATCAACACGCTGCAGCTGATGCGTGCGGTGATTGGCATGCAGTTGCGCCAACCTGAACGCTTCGAGGCCTTCGTCGATTGCCTGTTCCGCGCCTTTTGGGTGGATGGCCGCAACCTCAACGACCCGACGACTGTCGCAGCGGTCCTGAACGAGGGCGGTTTCGATACCGACTATGTGCTGGCCTTGACGAACGACGAGCAGGTCAAGCAAGCACTCAAGACCGCCACTGAAGAAGCCATCGCACGGGGCGTGTTCGGCGCCCCGAGCATGTTTGTCGGCAACGAGTTGTTCTTCGGCCAGGATCGGTTGGACTTCGTCCGTGAAGCCCTCGCCTGATCCTCTACTTCAAATCGCCATCGTTCGCGTGTTGAGCCATTGAAGCGCATCGCCGTCCAGCAACGGGCTCAAGCGACGCTGAACCTCGGCGTGGTAGGCGTTGAACCAGTCTTTTTCGTCCTGGGTCAGTAGCGAAGGTTCCAGGCAGCGGGTGTCGATCGGACACAGGGTCAGGGTTTCGAACTCAAGGAACTCGCCGAACTCGCTGCTTCCGGCTTCACGGTTCAACACCAGGTTCTCGATGCGCACACCCCAGCGACCGGGACGATAAGTGCCCGGTTCGATGGAGGTGATCATGCCCGCCTGCATCGCCGTTTGCGGCGCGGCAGCGGCTTGATAGGCAATCACCTGCGGGCCTTCGTGGACATTGAGGAAATAGCCGACGCCATGGCCGGTGCCGTGGCCGTAATCCACCTGCTCCGCCCAGATCGGTGCGCGGGCGATGGCATCCAGCAACGGCGAAAGAATGCCCCGTGGGAATTTGGCCCGGGACAGGGCAATCACACCCTTGAGTACGCGCGTGCAATCACGTTTCTGCTCAGCGTTGGGTGTGCCGACCGGCACCATGCGAGTGATGTCGGTGGTGCCCCCCAAGTACTGGCCGCCGGAATCGATCAGCAACAGGCCATCACCTTCGATGACCGCATGGGCTTCTTCCGTAGCGTGGTAATGAGGCATCGCGCCGTTGGCGTTAAAGGCGGCGATGGTGTTGAAACTCAGGGAGACGAAGTCCGGCCGGCGCGTGCGGGCGGCGGTCAGGTGCTCGTCGATGGTCAACTCGGTGATGCGCTCGCGCCCCCAGGCCCCTTCCAGCCAGGCGAAGAACTCACAGAGCGCCGCGCCGTCCTGCTCCATGGCCCGACGGATGTGCTCGGCGTCGGCCAGGCTTTTGCGGGACTTGGCCAGCGTCGTTGGATTCAGACCTTCGACCAGCTTCACGCCGCTGCCCAGGTTATCCAGCAAGCCGACCGTCACCCGCGCCGGATCGATCTGCAAGCTCGCGCCGTCCGGCACTTCACGCAACGCGGCGGCGGCTTCGCTGTAATCGCGCAGGGTCACGCCGTCTTGCTCAAGAACGGCACGCAGCGCTGCGTCAACCTTGTCCAGGGCCACGAACAGCGTTGCCTGTTGCTGGCCGATCAAGGCGAAGGAGACGAACACGGGGTTGAACGACACATCCGCGCCGCGCAGGTTGAACAACCAGGCGATGTCATCCAGCGTGGCAATGAAATGCCAGTCGGCACCACGTTCCTTGAGGGATTCGCGCAGCTTGGAGAGTTTCTCGACCCGGCTGACGGTCGCCTGGGGAGGCAAATGGGCATAGACCGGCTGATCCGGCAAGCTAGGGCGATCGCTCCAGACCTCCTTGAGCAGATCGATGTCGGTACGCAACCGCGCGCCACGCTCCGCAAGCTTGCCACCCAGGGTTCGAGCCGACGCGACGGCCATGACCGCACCGTCAACGGCGACTACCCCACCTTCAGGTGTTTGTTCGGCCAGCCAGTCCAAGGGGCCGGGCTGGCCGGGAATCAGCTTGACCAGCTCGATACCACTGCCCTCCAGCTCCTTGGTGGCCTGCTCCCAATAACGGCTATCGGCCCAGACGCCAGCGAAACTGCCAGTCACGATCAAGGTACCCACCGAGCCGTGGAAGCCCGACAGCCATTGCCGTCCCTGCCAATAGCCCGGCAAGTATTCAGACAGATGCGGGTCGGCCGATGGCACCAGCAGCGCATGAACGCCCTCTCGGCTCATCAGTTGGCGGATTCGGGCCAGGCGCTGGGGAACCAGTCCATGGGGCAAAGGCTCGGTGCTCATTGTTTCTCCTGCTCATTGATATTGTTGTTCGATGCCGAAGACGGCTTATGGGGTCGTGGCCCAGAACGCCGGCGCAGTCGCGCACGCCGCCTGGATCAACCGCACCGCCTCGTCGATATCCTGCTCGGTGGTAAAGCGGCCCAGGCTCAAGCGAATGGTCCGCCCGGCCGCACGCGCATCGTGCCCCAGGGCCAGCAACACGTGGGACGGGCTGTTCTGCGCCGAATTGCAGGCCGAGGTCGCGGAAAATGCAATCGATGCGCCCAACGTCGCCGGGTTGAACGCACCTTCGTTGAAGGTCAGGCTCAGCGTGTGGGGAATCCGGCGGCTCGCACTGCCGTTTATACGCACACCGGGCAAGGCCAGCAGCGGCTCAAGCAAACGATTGCGCAGCCGGGCGATTTTAGCGAGTTCTTCGTCGAATGCCTCGGCCGCGAGTTCGAATGCGGCACCCATGGCTGCGATCTGGTGGGTCGCCAGGGTCCCGGAGCGCAAGCCACCTTCATGCCCACCGCCGTGAATCTGCGCCGATAGCCGTGGCCGGGCACGGTCGCCGACGTAGAGCGCACCGATGCCCTTGGGGCCGTAGATCTTATGCGCGGAAAAAGACATCAGGTCCACCGGCCAACGAGACAGGTCGATCTGCACCTTGCCGGCTCCCTGGGCTGCGTCCACATGAAACAGCGCACCGTGCTCGCGAACGATCTCGCCGATGGCGATGACGTCGTTGACGGTGCCCAACTCATTGTTCACCAGCATCAGCGACACCAGGAACGTGTCTTCACGCAGCGCCTCGCGAACCGCTTGCGGACTGATCAAGCCTTCGGCGTCCGGCGCCAGCCAGGTCACCGCGACGCCGCTCTCTTCGAGCTGGCGCGCCGTGTCGAGAATCGCCTTGTGTTCGATCAGACTGGTGATGACATGGCCGACGGAGCCACCGCGCGCCTGGGCCACCCCTTTGAGGGCCAGGTTATTGGATTCGGTAGCGCCGGACGTCCAGACGATTTGTTCGGGCTGAGCCCCGACCAATTGCGCCACCTGCTGGCGGGCGCGCTCTACCGAGCGCCGGGCCTCCTGGCCGAAGGCATGGGAACTGGAAGCCGGGTTGCCAAAGTTGCCGTCAAAGCCCAGACACTCGACCATGACCCGGATGACCCGCTCATCCACCGGCGTGGTGGCGGCGTAGTCGAAATACAAAGGACGTTTTTTCATAGGAAACTCGCAGAGCCTGCTCCGGGATCAGGCGCCCTCGTTGGGTTCGAGACTAGCAATACCTGATCGAAGACCTTAAAGAAGTCGGACTTCGTTTAAAAGTGCGTAGGAACGCTCCTGAACAGCGAGCTTAGCAGGCATCGCGGCGAAGCTCAGCCCTCAACTGATGCTTTCGAGCAACAATGGATACAGCGAAGCGACCAACAGCAACGCCATGCCCCAGTTGAACAGGCGCAACCAGCGACGATCACGCAACAGGTTGCGCAACAGGCTGCCGCACACCACCCACAGGCTCACGCTTGGCAGGTTGATCAGGGCAAACACCGCCGCAATTACCAACACGTTGAAGAAATAACCCTGGAGTGGCGTGTACGTACTGATGGCACCGATGGCCATGATCCAGGCCTTGGGATTGACCCATTGGAACGCCGCGGCGCCCCAGTAGCTGATCGGCGTATTGTCCCCCGGCTGGCTTTCCGAAACCGGGCCGGAGTGGGCGATTTTCCACGCCAGATACAACAGGTACGCCGCGCCGATGTAGCGCAGTGCGGTATAGAGCAGTGGATAAGTCTGGAAGACCGCGCCGAGGCCAAGGCCCACCGCCAGCACCAGGGAAAAGAAGCCGCAGGTAATACCCAGCATGTGAGGAATGGTGCGGTTGAAACCGAAATTGACACCCGAGGCCAACAACATGGTGTTGTTAGGGCCAGGCGTGATCGAGGTCACCAGGGCAAACAGGGCGAAGCCCAGCAGCAGGTCAAGCGAAAGGGTCATGTCAGGTCAGTCCATCAGGGCAGGTCAGTCAAGCCATGACCCTACCCCACGCCTTGGCGCAAACCCACGGACAGTTGGGCAAAACTTTAAGCGGTACAGTCCCTCAGCTTGACCGGCCTGGCTGTTGCACGACCCGTTCGGCACTCATCTGGCCCTGATCGTCGAAACCCACGTTTTTCTGCGACGAACCGAGCAGCTCGGCTTTTTTCGCGTGGTATTCATCGAACGAGAGGCCGCGGCGATTCAAGGCTTCAAGAGCCAGTTCGCGGGACTCATCGGCGGTGTAGGGGCGCAGCTCCGGGGAAGAACTGGCGCAACCGCCCAGGAGGGTGGCGGTCAACAGCAGCAAAACAGCAAGGGTACGGTTCATGGCAAGTGTCCGGTGTTCTGGAGTTGGGCGATGAACAAAGGCTACCCGCCAGCCCTGCGCGGCAGAAATCAACCCTCTCGATAGTGGCTATTGCCTTTGCGGATCAGCCGCAGCATTCAGTCGACCAACTGGCAATGCAGCGCGTTGTCCAGGCTGCGTTCGATGTTGCGTAGCACTTGGAACGAGCCGAACGTCACGGCTTTGGCTCGATGAGCCTGGATCAGCCGCCAGAAATCCTGCTCGCCACTTTCGAAGCTTTGCAGCGCCGCCTCGCCTGCCTCGCGGGTTTGCCACTGCAAATAGTTGAGCACCCGCCGACCATCCTCGCTGACCTGGATACTGGCACTCAGGAACCCCTGGTGGTCCCGAGCCAGGCGCTCGGTCTGTTCCGACAAGGCGGTTACCAGCGCCTGCTGCCATTGCGGTTCGATATCGAATTCCATCAACTGGGTGAAACTGCGATTGTTCCTTGGTGATTGCATGAAAGGTCCCCTCTGCATGTAAGACGGATCTTGCGACCCGAACGCGTGCAGGGTAAAACCTCAAGTTAACTTGAGGTCAAGCAGTGAATTGAAGCGATGACGCAGATCGATATCCACAAGGAACTCACCGTCGGCCAAGTGGCCGCCCGCAGCGGCGTGGCGGTCACCGCCCTGCACTTCTATGAATCCAAGGGGCTGATCAAAAGCACGCGCAACCAAGGCAACCAACGTCGTTACTCACGGGCAGTATTGCGCCGCGTGGCGCTGATCAAGGTTGCCCAGCGCCTGGGCATTCCCTTGGCGGAAATCGGCGAGGCGTTGAAAAACCTGCCGGACAACCGCGCCCCAACGGCCGCCGACTGGCAAACCTTGTCGGCGCAGTGGAGCCGGGACCTGGACGAGCGCATCAACCAATTGATGACGCTGCGCGATCGACTCAACGGCTGCATCGGCTGCGGATGCCTGTCGATGGAGGCTTGCCCGCTGCGCAATCAGGGCGATGTACTGGGCAAACACGGGCCAGGGGCTCACCTGTTGGAGCAGCCGTGAAGCGCTCGTCGGGACATGAGCCCGCCCACGGCGGCTGACCTATAGTGGATGGGCGCAAAACCGACGAAGACTCTCTTCGCCTCCCATAACAACAAGGAGAACCGTCATGGGCGTCAAAGCCATTCCCGAAGGTTTCCACAACATCACGCCCTACCTGGGCATTCAAAAAGCTGCCGAAGCCATCGACTTCTACAAAAAAGCCTTCAATGCCTCCGAGGTCATGCGCCTGGCCATGCCTGACGGCGGCATCGGGCATGCCGAACTGCGGATCAACGGTTTTCCGATCATGCTCGGCACGCCTTGCGACCAAGGCCCACTGAGCAACCCGGACCAATCGCCCTCGGTCGGCCTGCATTTATATGTCGAGGACGTGGACAGCGCCTTTGCCCAGGCTATTGCTGCCGGTGGCACAGTGATTTCCGAGGTCAAGGACCAGTTCTACGGCGATCGCACCGGCACCTTGAAAGATCCCTATGGGCATCTGTGGTTCCTGGCGACGCACAAGGAAGATCTGAGCCAGGAACAGATCGAGCAACGGGCCAGGGAGATGTTCCAACAAGGCTGACTTGCCCTTGCTCCCGCAGGGTTACACCCCGTAGGAGCTGTGTAGGAGCTGTCGAGTGCAACGAGGCTGCGATCTTTCCCCAGCCACTTGAATCTCAAGCGAAAGATCAAAAGATCAAAAGATCAAAAGATCAAAAGATCGCAGCCTTCGGCAGCTCCTACCACGCGAAACATTTTCTTTCATCTTCCCCTTCAGGATTGCGATCGCTCGTTCGTCTTAATTAGATGCAGCAGACCGCGTCGGCAAAAGCCACGGTCTGCTTTTTACGGTTCACGGTATTGCGAAGCCCGTAATACCGAACCTTTCATCGAATCAAGACGTTCAATCATGTCGAAGAAGTCCCGCTCCAAACTCTGGTTCCTGGTCCATAGCTGGCTGGCATTGCCCATCTGGTTTTTCGTGCTCATCGTTTGCGTCACTGGCACCCTCGCGGTGGTCAGCCAGGAGATTGTCTGGCTGGTCAACCCGGAAATGCGCGCCAGCAAGCCCTCGGACGATGCCCAACTGCTCAGCTATGACCAGGTGATCGCCGCGATCAAGCACGCCCAGCCGCAAACCCAGGTGCAAAGCATTGTCCGCCCGGACGAGTCGCATTTTGCGCTGGAGGTCAACGTGACCTACCCCGACGGCCGCCCCGACAAGGTCTACGTCAACCCCTACAGCGGCGTCATCCAAGGCTCGGCGCCGACGTTCAACTTCAGGGGGTTTACCCGTGCCCTGCATGGCTGGTGGCTAGTGCCGTTCACCAACGGCTACAGCTGGGGCTGGTACCTGGTGTCCTTGTTGGGGCTGCCGTTGCTGGCCTCGTTGGTGACCGGGCTGGTGGTCTACAAGCGTTTCTGGAAAGGCTTTTTCCGCCCGACGCTGCGGATCCGCCACGGCGCACGAATTTTCTGGGGGGATTTCCACCGACTCAGTGGTATCTGGTCGATCTGGTTCATCGCGGTGATTTCCGTTACCGGCCTCTGGTTTCTGATCGAAGCCTTGCTATCCGACAACCAGATATCCATTTCCAGCGAACCGGTCATCCCGGTGGTGGCCCGTGAAAACGTTCCGTTGTCAGCCGACGGCCTGGCACCGCCGCAGTTGAACCTGGACCGGGCCATTGAAATCGCCCAGCAACGCATCCCGGGCCTGGAGGCGAGTTTCGTCAGCCTGCCCGGCAATGCCTACAGCCATCTGGAAATCGGCGGCCGCGGTTGGTATCCACTGATGTTCCAGACCGCCACCATCAATCCCTACAACGGTGACGTCGCCGCCTCGCGGCTGCTGTCCGACCGCACGACGCTGGAGTTCGTCACCGAATCCATGCGCCCGTTGCACACCGGCGACTTCGGCGGCCTGTGGATCAAGCTCATCTGGTTTTTCTTCGGTCTGGTCCTGAGCATGATGGTTCTCAGCGGGCTGCTGATCTGGACCAAACGCACGGCCCTGGCCACCGCCAACGCCCTCAAGCGTAGCCAGAAACCCTCCCGTGAAACCCGCATCGCGCCGGCATTGCAGCCGTCGGTCCGCCGTGAGTCGTCGGAGGGCAGCCTGTGAATCCGTCCAATACCACTTCATCACCGTCACGCCTGAGCCTGTTCTGGCATAAATGGCGCTTCCACCTCAACGTGCTGTTGCTGCTGATCCCCCTGGGGTTCATGCCCAAGTATTTGTCCGAAGCCGCACTGTTTCGCGGGGACGCCGGGCTTGGCGAGCGGGAAGCCGGCGAAGTCCAGGTCGGCCCCTGGAGCCTGCGCCTGGCGGAATTTCGCAACGAAGCCCCACGCATCCAAGGGCCTGCCGGGCCCATGAAGCATTTCAACGCGGCCCTGTGCGAACGCTGTATCGGCGAGGTCAAGGCCACCTACCTGCGGGTCGGCAAACCTCGCAGCCTAAGGGCCGCCGGGGTGATTTTCTTCGGCTCGCCCTATCGCATGAGCGCCTTGTTGCCGGTCCCGCCAAAGACCCAGCCCGATGCCGAACTGTGGATAACCCTCGAGGGTTGGGACGGTTCGATGCACCAGGCCTCCATTCCCCTGAGCCAGGCCTCCCCGGCCACCGTCGCCTGGCTGAAGAACCAAGGACCCAAACCATGACCCTCCGCGCCTTATTCAACGGCCTGGCGTTGCTGTTCTGCGCCGGTGCAAGCACCAGCGCCCTGGCCCACAACCCGATGTGCGAATGCAAGGCCATCGACGCCGAGCAGATCCAATGCACCGGCGGTTTTTCCGACGGCAGCGGCGCGCCCGGCGTGACCCTGGACGTAATCGGCTATGACGAGACCATCCTCGTCCCGGGCAAGCTCGGCGCCGATTCGAAGCTGACCTTCAAGAAGCCGGACGCTGAGTTCTACGTGCTCTTCGACGCCGGCCCCGGCCACGTTGTGGAAATCGACCAAGCCGACATCGAGGCCCCATGACCAACACCACGACTCAAGTCATCCGCCCCGCTGGCGCGGGCCATGAAACCCTGTATGTGTTGCTGTTGTGCCTGGTCATCGTACTGGTCGCCGGGTCTGTGGTGGCCTGGCATGGCAAAGCCGAAGACACCACGCACCTGGCCTCGAACCAACTCGACGCCCGCCGCGACCTCAGCGCCGCCGAGCAGGGCATCTACGCCGACCTGCGGGTGACCCTGGATGAAATCCGCTTGCTGCGCGAAGACCAACCCACCCTGCCCGGCCCGCAAACCCTGGCCGAAGAAGGCTTCGCGCCGTTCGCCCAGGACGCCAGCGCTGTCAGCCGGGGCGGCCACGCCTGGCAACAGCTGCAGGACCAGGCTTACTTCGGCGCCAGTGCCAACTCTTCCGTCGCAGGTTCGTTTCTGATGCGCATCGGCGAAGCGTCCGACGCCGCGCCGGACATCTGGCTCAACCGCAGCAATGGCCTCGCTACACCTACCGCGCTGGACGACGCCGCTTTGTCCGCCGCCGGCTGGCAACAGATCGTCGCGCAATTCGATGCCGGCGTGACCCGCCAGCACCGGCACTGACCCCACGCCTTCATTCGAGAGAAGACCGTTTGCCCATGCCTATTGCACCCCAACGCCGCCCCTTGCTGCGCCTGCTGCTGATCGGCCTGCTGGCCTGCCTGTTCACCTCACAGGCGTACGCCGAAACAGCCAAGCGCCTGCGCATCGGCATCACCCTGCACCCTTATTACAGCTACGTGGCCAACATCGTCGGCGACAAGGCCGAGGTCGTGCCGCTGATCCCGGCCGGTTTCAACCCCCATGCCTATGAACCGCGAGCCGAAGACATCAAGCGCATCAGCGGCCTCGACGTGATCGTGCTCAACGGTGTGGGCCACGACGACTTCGCCGACCGCATGATCGCCGCCAGCGAAACCCCGAACGTGAAAGTGATCGAGGCCAATGAAAACGTGCCTCTGCTGGCCGCCACCGGCACGGCGGCCCGTGGCGCGGGCAAGGTGGTGAACCCGCACACTTTCCTGTCCATCAGCGCCTCCATTGCCCAGGTCAATAACATCGCCCGGGAGTTGGGCAAGCTCGACCCGGACAATGCCAAGGCCTACACCCAGAACGCCCGCGCCTATGGCAAGCGCCTGCGGCAGATGCGCGCCGCCGCCCTGGCGAAGCTGACCCAGGCCCCCAATGCCGAGTTGCGGGTCGCCACGGTGCATGCCGCCTACGACTACCTGTTGCGCGAATTCGGCCTGGAAGTGACTGCCGTGGTCGAACCGGCCCATGGCATCGAACCGAGCCCCAGCCAGTTGAAGAAAACCATCGACCAACTGCGCGAGCTGGACGTGAAGGTGATCTTCTCGGAGATGGATTTCCCGTCCACCTACGTCGACACCATCCAGCGTGAATCGGGCGTGAAGCTGTACCCGCTCTCGCACATTTCCTACGGCGACTACAGCCCCGAGAAGTACGAAAAGGAAATGGCCGGCAACCTCGACACCGTGGTCCGGGCCATCCAGGAGTCTGGCGCATGACCGTCCAGGAAACCCTCACCCTGCAGCACGTTGGCCCCTTGATTGAGTTCGCCGACGTCAGCCTGAACCTGGGCCGCACCACCATTCTCGACAGCGTGGCATTCCAGGTGGAGCCCGGCAGCATCCATGCCTTGGTGGGCCCCAATGGTGGCGGCAAGAGTTCGCTGATCAAGACGTTGCTCGGGCAGATGCCGCACCAGGGCCACTTGAGCCTTCAATGGCCAGGCGAGCCCGGGGTGATCGGCTACGTGCCCCAGGCGCTGGAGTTCGACCGGGGCCTGCCCATGACAGTGGACGATTTCATGGCGGCGATGTGTCAGCGGCGCCCCGCCTTTCTCGGCTTGAGCAAACATTACGCCGGCGCCATTGGCCAGGCCCTGGAGCGGGTCGGCATGCAGGACAAGCGCAAGCGGCGCATGGGCGCACTGTCCGGTGGCGAGCGCCAACGGGTATTGCTGGCCCAGGGGTTGATTCCCGCGCCGCAATTGCTGGTGCTGGATGAACCGATGTCGGCCCTGGATGAGGCCGGCATCCAGGTGTTCGAGCAGTTGCTGCAGGACTGGCGCCAAGCCGGGATCACCGTGCTGTGGATCGAACATGACCTGGAAGCCGTCGGGCGTCTGGCCGACCGTGTCACCGGCCTGAACCGCCGGGTGCTGTTCGACGGCCCACCCCGCCAGACCCTGACTCCAGAACGGCTGCTGACGCTGTTTTCCACCCATCCGCGCACGAACGGGAGCGCTGCCTGATGAGTTATGAAGCCTTTCGTCTGATGGTCCAGGGCTGGGCTTCGGCCGGTTACCTGCCCGAAGCGCTGGCCTATGGATTCGTGGTCAATGCGTTGCTGGCCGGGTTGTTGATTGGCCCGGTGCTGGGCGGTCTCGGCACGCTGGTGGTGGTCAAGCGTTTCGCGTTTTTCTCCGAGGCGGTGGGCCATGCGGCGCTGACCGGCGTGGCCATCGGCATCCTGCTCGGCGAACCCTACACCGGGCCTTACGGCAGCCTGTTCGGCTACTGCCTGTTGTTCGGCATCCTGCTCAATTACCTGCGCAACCGCACCGGCCTGGCGCCCGACACGTTGATCGGCGTCTTCCTGTCGGTGTCCCTGGCCCTGGGCGCCAGCCTGCTGTTGATCCTGGCGGGCAAGATCAACGTGCACATCCTGGAGAACGTGCTGTTTGGTTCGGTGCTGACGGTCAATGGCAATGACCTGCTGGTGCTGGCGGTGGTCGGCTCATTGGTGATGGCCCTGGCCTTGCCGCTGTACAACCGCATCATGCTCGCCAGCTTCAACCCGCAACTGGCGGCGGTGCGCGGGGTGGCGGTCAAGACGCTGGACTACTTGTTCGTGATCCTGGTAACGCTGATCACCGTGGCGGCGGTGAAAGTCATCGGCGCCATTCTGGTGGGCGCGTTGCTGGTGATCCCGGCTGCGGCGGCGCGCCTGCTCAGCCAATCATTGAAAGGCTTTTTCTGGTGTTCAGTGCTGATCGCCACCGCCAGCACCTTGTGCGGGATTCTCGCGCCAATTGTGTTCGACCTGCCGATCCCGTCCGGCGCTGCGATCATCCTGGTGGCCGGCATCGCCTTCGCCCTGAGCGCCATCGCCCGCGGTGTCGTCCCCAGCCTCAAAGGGAATCTTGGATAAATGGTTTTTTCATTGCGACAACTGACCCTGGCCGTCGCGTTATGCGGCGTGGCCGTCACCTCATCATTTGCCAGCGAAAAGGTCCGTCTGCTGGCGTCGTTGCCGGTCACCTACGGATTGGGCGAGGCCTTGCTCAAGGGCACCGAGGTCAGCCTGGAGCGGGCCGCGCCCGCCAATCTGCCCGGCACCCGGCAGAGCGCCTACTTCAGCGGCCGTGGCGCGCCGGCCTTGAGCAAACTGGCCAGCGCTGCTGACGGGGTGATCGGGCTGCGTTCGCTATGGCCGGACGATCCGCTGTACCCCATGGCGCGACGCAGCAATATCCGCATCGTCGAAGTCGATGCCGCGCGCCCGGTGGACGGTGCCCTGCCCGGTATCGCCGTGCAACCGGGCATGACCGACGGCCTGGCGAGCCAGCCGTGGATGGCCAGCCATAACCTGGGGCGCATGGCCGACGTGATCGCCGCCGACCTGGTGCGCCTGGCCCCGGCGGACAAACCGAAGATCGACGCCAACCTGGCGGCCCTCAAGCAGCGCCTGCTCAAACTCAGCGCCGACAGCGAAAAACGCCTCGCCAGCGCCGATAACCTGAGCGTGATCAGCCTGAGCGAGCATTTCGGCTACCTGATCAGCGGGCTCAACCTGGACGCAATCAGCACCGATACCCGGCCCGACGCCGAATGGACAGCCGAAGCCCTCAAACAGTTGAGCGCGACGTTGAAAGACAATGACGTGGCGCTGGTGCTGCATCATCGCCAGCCCTCGGATGCGCTGAAGGCAGCCATCACCGAAGGAGGTAGCCGGCTGCTGGTGTTGAGCACCGATGGCGCCGATCCGGTGGCGGAGCTGGAAAGTAATGTAGGGCTGGTCGTCACAGCGCTGACAGGAGGCTGACAGCCATCCCCTGTGGGAGCGAGCCTGCTCGCGAAGAGGCCGGCACATCCAACATTGATGTCGGCTGACACACCGCCATCGCGAGCAAGCCCGCCCCCACACAGGGTTCAACTCAGTTCAGGACATCCCCTGGCACCCGCACAAACCCTTCCATCAACACCCGCGCGCTGCGGCTCATGATGGCTTTTTTCACGGTCCATTCGCCGTTGACCTGGCTGGCCTCGGCGCCGACGCGCAGGGTGCCGGAGGGGTGGCCGAAACGCACCGCGTTGCGTTCGATGCCGCCGGCCGCGAGGTTGACCACGGTGCCGGAAATCGCCGCGGCGGTGCCGATGGCTACCGCTGCAGTGCCCATCATGGCGTGGTGCAGCTTGCCCATGGACAGCGCCCGCACCAACAGGTCAACGTCCCCGGCCGCCACGGCTTTTCCGCTGGATGAAACGTAGTCCGCCGGCGGCGCGACGAACGCCACTTTCGGGGTGTGCTGGCGCTGGGCGGCTTCGTCCAGGTGTTTGATCAAGCCCATGCGCAAGGCGCCGTGGGCGCGGATGGTTTCGAACATGGCCAACGCCTTGGGATCGCCGTTGATGGCGCCCTGCAGTTCGGTGCCGGTGTAACCGACGTCCCGGGCATTGATGAAAATCGTCGGGATCCCAGCGTTGATCAGCGTCGCTTTGAAGGTACCCACACCGGGCACTTCCAAGTCGTCCACCAGGTTGCCGGTGGGAAACATCGAACCGCCACCGCCCTCTTCTTCTGCCGCCGGGTCCATGAATTCCAATTGCACTTCGGCCGCCGGAAAGGTTACGCCGTCGAGTTCGAAGTCCCCGGTTTCCTGCACCGCACCGTCGGTGATCGGCACATGGGCGATGATGGTCTTGCCGATGTTGGCCTGCCAGATCCGCACCACGGCCACGCCGTTTTGCGGGATACGGCCAGGCTCCACCAAGCCACTGCTGATAGCGAATGAACCGACCGCCGCCGACAGGTTGCCGCAGTTGCCACTCCAGTCCACGAACGGCTTGTCGATGGACACCTGACCGAACAGGTAATCGACATCGTGGTCGGCCCGGGTGCTCTTGGACAGGATCACGGTCTTGCTGGTGCTGGACGTCGCGCCGCCCATGCCATCGATCTGCTTCTCGTACGGGTCGGGGCTGCCGATCACCCGCAGCAACAAGGCATCCCGTGCGGCGCCTGGGACGCGGGCCGCTTCGGGCAGGTCTTGCAGGCTGAAGAACACGCCTTTGCTGGTGCCGCCACGCATATAGGTAGCGGGAATTTTGATTTGCGGTGCGTGAGCCATGATGCTCCTCAAGCGGACACGCCGGGTGTCCGCAGCTGTGATTTAGACGGCAACCGCCGATTCAAGGAAGTCCTGGGCAAAGCGTTGCAGCACGCCCCCGGCTTCATAGATCGACACTTCTTCAGCGGTATCGAGGCGGCAGGTCACCGGCACTTCGACGCGCTCGCCGTTCTTGCGAGTGATGACCAACGTCAGCGTCGCACGCGGGGTGCGCTCGCCGATCACGTCATAGATTTCGCTGCCATCGATGCCCAGGGTCTTGCGATCGGTGCCGGGCTTGAACTCCAGCGGCAACACGCCCATGCCCACCAGGTTGGTGCGGTGGATGCGCTCGAAACCTTCGGCGGCGATCGCCTCGACACCGGCCAGGCGCACGCCCTTGGCCGCCCAGTCCCGCGACGAACCCTGGCCGTAGTCGGCGCCGGCAATGATGATCAGTGGCTGCTTGCGCTCCATGTAGGTCTCGATGGCTTCCCACATGCGCATGACCTTGCCTTCCGGCTCGACCCGGGCCAGGGAGCCCTGCTTGACCTTGCCGTTTTCCTGGACCATTTCGTTGAACAGTTTCGGGTTGGCGAAGGTGGCGCGTTGCGCGGTCAGGTGGTCGCCGCGGTGGGTCGCGTAGGAGTTGAAATCTTCTTCCGGCAGGCCCATTTTCGCCAGGTATTCACCCGCGGCGCTGTCCAGCATGATGGCGTTGGACGGCGACAGGTGATCGGTGGTGATGTTGTCCGGCAGCACCGCCAGCGGGCGCATGCCCTTGAGCGGCCGCGCACCGGCCAGCGCGCCTTCCCAATACGGCGGACGACGAATGTAGGTGCTTTGTGGGCGCCAGTCGTACAGCGGCGTCACTTTCGGCCCGGTGTCTTCCTGGATGGCGAACATCGGGATGTACACCTGGCGGAACTGCTCCGGTTTCACCGAGGCCTTGACCACCGCGTCGATTTCTTCGTCGCTCGGCCAGATGTCCTTGAGGCGGATTTCCCGACCGTCCACCACGCCCAGTACATCCTTCTCGATGTCGAAGCGGATGGTCCCGGCGATGGCATAAGCGACCACCAGCGGTGGCGAGGCGAGGAACGCCTGCTTGGCGTACGGATGGATACGCCCGTCGAAGTTGCGGTTGCCCGACAACACGGCGGTGGCGTACAGGTCGCGGTCGATGATTTCCTGTTGGATCACCGGGTCCAGCGCGCCGGACATACCGTTGCAAGTGGTGCAGGCGAACGCCACCACGCCGAAGCCCAGCTTCTCGAGTTCGGACGTCAGGCCGGCTTCATCCAGGTACAGCGCCACGGTTTTCGAACCCGGCGCCAGGGACGACTTGACCCACGGCTTGCGCACCAGGCCCAGGCGGTTGGCGTTGCGCGCCAGCAGGCCGGCGGCGATCACGTTGCGCGGGTTGCTGGTATTGGTGCAACTGGTGATGGCGGCGATGATCACCGCACCGTCAGGCATTTGCCCCGGCACATCGTCCCACTGCCCGGAAATGCCTTTGGCAGCCAGATCCGACACCGCGACGCGGGCGTGCGGGTTGCTCGGACCGGCCATGTTGCGCACCACCGACGACAGGTCGAAGGTCAGGCCTCGCTCGTATTGCGCGCCCTTGAGCTTGTCGGCCCACAGGCCGGCCTGTTTGGCGTAGGTCTCGACCAGTCGCACCTGGTCGTCTTCGCGCCCGGTGAGCTTCAAGTAATCGATGGTTTGCTGGTCGATGTAGAACATCGCTGCCGTGGCGCCATATTCCGGGGCCATGTTGGAAATGGTCGCGCGGTCGCCCAAGGTCAGGGCACTGGCGCCTTCGCCGAAAAACTCCAGCCAGGCACCGACGACTTTTTGCTTGCGCAGGAATTCGGTCAGCGCCAGCACCATGTCGGTGGCGGTGATACCCGGTTGCAGCTTGCCGGTCAGCTCGACGCCGATGATTTCCGGCAGGCGCATCCACGAGGCGCGGCCGAGCATGACGCTTTCGGCCTCCAGGCCACCGACGCCGATGGCGATCACGCCCAGGGCATCGACGTGGGGCGTGTGGCTGTCGGTGCCCACGCAGGTGTCGGGGAACGCCACGCCGTCACGCTGCTGGATCACCGGGGACATTTTTTCCAGGTTGATCTGGTGCATGATCCCGTTGCCCGGCGGAATCACGTCGACGTTCTTGAAGGCCTTCTTGGTCCAGTTGATGAAGTGGAAGCGGTCTTCGTTGCGCCGGTCTTCGATGGCGCGGTTCTTGGCGAAGGCTTGCGGGTCGGAACCACCGCTTTCCACCGCCAGGGAGTGGTCGACGATCAGTTGGGTCGGCACCACCGGGTTGACCTGCGCCGGGTCACCGCCCTGCAAGGCGATGGCGTCGCGCAGACCAGCCAGGTCCACCAGCGCGGTCTGGCCGAGGATGTCATGGCACACCACGCGGGCCGGGAACCACGGGAAGTCCAGGTCGCGCTTGCGCTCGATCAGTTGCAGCAGCGACTCGCCCAGCGTGGCCGGGTCGCAGCGACGTACCAGGTTCTCCGCCAGCACGCGGGAGGTGTACGGCAGGCCGTCGTAGGCGCCGGGGCGAATGGCATCCACGGCCTCGCGAACGTCGAAATAATCCAGCGAAGTGCCGGGTAGCGGTTTGCGAAATTCTGTGTTCATCGTCAGGACTCGGGTCACGGTGGTTTCAGAAGGGTTGGCGCCGGACTTGAAGCGACCCTGGCCACTGTGGGAGCGAGCTTGCTCGCGATAGCGGTGTATCAGTCGACATTAATGTTGAATGTCAGTACGCAATCGCGAGCAAGCTCGCTCCCACAGGGTTGCGGGGGTATCCAGTTCCTGCGGCTAGAACCCTCCAGCTCAGCGTTGTTCGATTGGCACGAACTTGCGCTGTTCAACGCCGGTGTATTCGGCGCTCGGTCGGATGATGCGGTTGTTGGCGCGTTGTTCGAACACGTGGGCGGCCCACCCGGTCAGGCGCGAGCAAACGAAGATCGGCGTGAACAGCTTGGTCGGGATGCCCATGAAGTGGTACGCCGAGGCATGGTAGAAATCGGCGTTGGGGAACAGTTTCTTCTGTTCCCACATGGTCTTGTCGATGGCTTCGGAAACCGGGAACAGCACCGTATCGCCCACTTCATCGGCGAGTTTTTTCGACCAGCCCTTGATCACCTCGTTGCGCGGGTCGTTGTCCTTATAGATCGCATGACCGAAGCCCATGATCTTGTCCTTGCGCGCCAGCATGCCGAGGGTGCCTTCGATGGCTTCCTGCGGTGAGCTGAAGCGCTCGATCATTTCCATCGCCGCTTCGTTGGCACCGCCGTGCAGCGGGCCGCGCAACGAGCCGATGGCGGCGGTGATGCAGGAGAACAGGTCCGACAGCGTGGAGGCGCAGACCCGGGCGGTGAAGGTCGAGGCGTTGAATTCGTGTTCGGCGTAGAGGATCAGCGAAACATTCATCACCTTGACGTGCAGCTCGCTCGGCTTCTTGCCGTGCAGCAGGTGCAGGAAATGGCCGCCGATGGACACTTCGTCGGTCATGCATTCGATGCGCTGGCCTTGGTGGCTGAAGCGATACCAGTAGCACATGATGGCCGGGAACGCGGCCAGCAGGCGGTCGGTCTTGTCGTGCTGTTCGGAGAAATCGTTCTCCGGTTCCAGGTTGCCCAGGAACGAGCAGCCGGTGCGCATCACATCCATCGGGTGGGCGTCGGCGGGAATGCGCTCCAGCACTTCTTTCAAGGCTTGGGGCAAGTCCCGCAACTGGCGCAGTTTACCGGTGTAGGCGTCCAGCTGTGCCTGGGTCGGCAGCTCGCCGTACAGCAGCAGGTAGGCCACTTCTTCAAATTGCGCATCTGCCGCCAGGTCGCGAACGTCGTAGCCGCGATAGGTCAGGCCGGCGCCCGACTGGCCTACGGTGGACAATGCGGTTTGCCCGGCCACCTGGCCGCGGAGCCCGGCGCCACTGAGTACTTTTGCTTCGGCCATTTGCTGTCTCCAGTTTTTAGATTTGTAGAGATTTGGGGAAACAGATCGCAGCCTCGTTGCACTCGACAGCTCCTACGGAACAATGCTCGGCCCAATAATGCAGGAGCTGTCGAGCGAAGCGAGGCTGCGATCTTTTCATTTTTTCGCCGCGAACAACGCGTCGAGCTTCTGCTCGAAGGTGTGGTAGTCGATGCGATCATAAAGCTCCATGCGGGTCTGCATGGTGTCGATGACATTCTGTTGCGTGCCATCGCGGCGGATCGCGGTATAGACGTTCTCGGCGGCTTTGTTCATGGCACGGAACGCCGACAGCGGGTACAGCACCAGGGACACGTCGGCACCGGCCAACTGTTCGGTGGTGTACAGCGGGGTCGCGCCGAATTCGGTGATATTGGCCAGGATCGGCGCTTTCACGCGGCTGGCGAACAGCTTGTACATTTCAAGCTCGGTGATGGCCTCGGGGAAAATCATGTCGGCACCGGCCTCGATACAGGCCGCGGCGCGGTCCAGGGCCGATTCCAAGCCTTCCACCGCCAGGGCATCGGTACGGGCCATGATCACGAAGCTGTCATCGGTACGGGCATCGACGGCGGCCTTGATGCGGTCGACCATCTCTTGCTGCGAGACGATTTCCTTGTTCGGGCGATGGCCGCAACGCTTGGCGCCGACCTGGTCCTCGATATGGATGGCCGCCGCGCCGAACTTGATCATCGACTTGACCGTGCGCGCCACGTTGAACGCCGAGGAACCGAAACCGGTGTCCACGTCCACCAGCAGCGGCAGATCACAGACGTCGGTGATACGGCGCACATCGGTCAGCACGTCATCCAGGCCGGTGATGCCCAGGTCCGGCACGCCGAGGGAGCCGGCCGCCACGCCGCCGCCCGACAGGTAGATCGCCTTGAAACCGGCGCGTTTGGCCAGCAGCGCGTGGTTGGCGTTGATCGTGCCCACCACTTGCAGCGGATGCTCGGTGGCGACCGCATCGCGGAAACGCTGGCCTGGCGTGCTCTTGCTGGAACTCATGACTCACCTCGTTCAGTGGCGGCGCTGTCCTGGAAATGACGCGCAATGTTGCGTTTGGACGCACCGATGTGCCGGCGCATCAATAATTCAGCCAGTTCGCCGTCACGGTCGGCGATGGCGTCTAGAATCCGGTGGTGCTCGGCAAAGGCCTGGCGCGGACGGTTGGGCGTGGTGGAAAACTGGATGCGGTACATGCGCACCAGTTGGTACAGCTCGCCGCACAGCATTTGCGTCAGGGTGCGGTTGCCGCTGCCCTGGATGATCCGGTAATGGAAGTCGAAATCGCCTTCCTGCTGGTAATAACCGACACCGGCCTGGAACGCCGCATCGCGTTCGTGGGTTTCCAGCACCCGGCGCAGCTCGTCGATTTCTTCCAGGGTCATGCGTTCGGCCGCCAGGCGGCAAGCCATGCCTTCGAGGGATTCACGGATTTCGTAGAGTTCCAGCAGCTCGGCGTGGCTCAGCGACACCACCCGGGCACCGACGTGGGGCACCCGCACCAGCAGGCGCTGGCCTTCCAGGCGATGGATCGCCTCACGCAGCGGCCCGCGGCTGATGCCGTAGGTGCGCGCCAGCTCGGGCTCGGAGATCTTGCTGCCGGGGGCGATATCACCTTTGACGATGGCGGCCTGGATACGTCGGAAGACGTTCTCGGAGAGGGTCTCCGAATCGTCCTGGACCATCACCGGGGTTTCGAGCTGATCGAGCATATTGTCGACACCTTGCAAATCAATACGGCAAAAACTAACCAATAGCAGCGTCAAGGTCAAAGAAAAAATCAATATTGTCGACAATCGTCTAATAAGCTCAACTGCCATAACCGCCCGTTTGAATGCGTCGTAGCGTCCGGCCAGCGGTGGCGTCAGAAAACCACCGTGCTAGAATGCCGCGCGATTTGCCGCTCTCCTTTTATAGGGAAGGCTGCCCAGGGAGCTTGTGCAGTAATGCCAGGGCCTGAACCGATAAACGGAACGCTGCGCACCAGGATCTATGACACTCAAGCCCTTCACCGCTGTTCTTTATTTCATGTGCCTGCCGGGGCTTGCCGTGGCGGGTGAAAAAACCGTGTACGGCCTCAACGAATATGCCGCCCTGCAGGGCATCGACCTGGAGGTCGCCGCCAAGCTGGACACCGGCGCCAAGACCGCGTCCCTCAGCGCCCGGGACATCAAGCGTTTCAAGCGCAATGGCGAATCCTGGGTGCGCTTTTACCTGGCCATCGACGCGGCCCACTCGCACCCCATCGAGCGTCCGCTGGCCCGGGTCAGCAAGATCAAGCGCCGCGCCGGTGACTACGACCCGGAAGAAGGCAAGAAATACACGGCCCGACCGGTCATCGAACTGGACATCTGCATGGGCTCGGCCCTGCGCAGCATCGAAGTGAACCTGACCGACCGCAGCGCTTTCCAATACCCGTTGCTGATCGGTTCCGAGGCGCTCAAGCGCTTCGACGCGCTGGTCGACCCCAGTCTTAAATACGCTGCCGGCAAACCCGCCTGCGCCAATGCCGCTCAAACCGCAGAGTAATTCCAATGCGCTCCCTTACCCTCCATCTGAAAATGCTGATCGCCATCCTGGTGGTGCTGGGCCTGTCGGTGACGGCCTATCAGATTTTCGTGCTCGGCATCCCGGTCACCGAAGACGCCACCGACGACTTGTGGAACATCGACGCCAAGGTCGAGTTCGTGCCCAATGCCAAGGACCCGGTCAAGATCCAGATGTTCGTGCCGCCGCTTAGCCGCGACTACGTGAGCCTCAACGAGAGTTTCATTTCCAATAATTACGGCGTGGCGGTGAACCGGGTCGACGGTAATCGCAAGGTGACGTGGTCGGCCCGTCGCGCCAAAGGCAACCAGACTCTGTATTACCGTCTGGTGCTGACCAAGCGCTACAGCGCCGAGAAAACCAAGGTCAAGGGCCCGACCTTCCGCGACAGCATCGCCGTCGAAGGCCCGGAGAAACTGGCCGCCGAAGCCCTGCTCGCGCCGATCCGCCAGCATTCGGCCGACGTCGAGACGTTCATCAGCGAAGCGATCAAGCGGGTCAACAACCTCAACGACGACAACGTCAAGCTGTTGCTGGCCGGCGACCCGTCCTCGGCCAACAAGGCGCGCATCGTCGAACTGGTGCTGTCCATCGCCCATGTGCCGGTGGAAAAGGTCCATACCATCCGCCTGGTGACCGACCAACCGCAGACACCTGAGCTGTGGCTGCGCAGCTTCAACGGCACCGACTGGCTGTATTTCAACCCGGACACCGGCGAACAAGGCCTGCCCACCGACCGCCTGCTGTGGTGGACCGGCGATGAAAACCTGATCACCGTCGATGGCGGCAAGAAAGCCACCGTCACCTTCAGCATGAACAACAGCGAAATGAACGCCATTCGCCTGGCCAAGCTGACCGACGAGAACACCGACGCCAACTTCCTCGAATACTCGCTCTACGGCCTGCCGCTGCAGACCCAGCAAACCTTCATGATCATGGTGATGATCCCGATCGGCGTGCTGGTCATCCTGATCCTGCGCAACCTGATCGGCCTGCAGACCCTCGGGACTTTCACCCCGGTGCTGATCGCCCTGGCCTTTCGCGAGACCCAACTGGGTTTTGGCATCATCCTGTTCACGGTGATCACCACGCTGGGCCTGTCGCTGCGCTCCTACCTGGAGCACCTCAAGCTGCAAATGTTGCCGAGACTCTCGGTGGTGCTGACGTTCGTGGTGGTGCTGATCGCCGCCATCAGCCTGTTCAGCCATAAGCTGGGCCTGGAACGCGGCCTGTCGGTGGCGCTGTTCCCGATGGTGATCCTGACCATGACCATCGAACGCCTGTCCATCACCTGGGAAGAACGCGGCGCCGGCCACGCGATGAAAGTCGCCATCGGCACCCTGTTCGCCGCGTCCCTGGCGCACCTGATCATGAGCGTGCCGGAACTGGTGTACTTCGTGTTCACTTTCCCGGCGATCCTGCTGATCCTGGTGGGCTTCATGCTGGCCATGGGTCGCTATCGCGGCTACCGCCTGACCGAGCTGGTACGGTTCAAGGCCTTCCTCAAGGCAGACTCCTGATGTTCGGCTTCTGGAAGACCTGGAAGGCCCTGGAAGCCCGGGGCATCATGGGCATCAACCGGCGTAACGCCGACTACGTGCTCAAGTACAACAAGCGCAGCCTGTACCCCATCGTCGATGACAAGATCATCACCAAGGAACGGGCCATCGCCGCCGGCATTCATGTGCCGGAGCTGTACGGGGTGATCTCCACCGAAAAGGAAATCGACAAGCTCGACGAGATCATCGGCGGGCGCACCGACTTCGTGATCAAGCCGGCCCAGGGCGCTGGCGGCGACGGCATCATCGTCATCGCCGACCGCTTCGAAGGCCGCTATCGCACGGTGTCCGGCAAGATCATCAGCCATGAGGAGATCGAGCACCATGTCTCCAGCATCCTCACCGGCCTGTACTCCTTGGGTGGGCACCGTGACCGGGCGCTGATCGAGTACCGCGTGACGCCGGACCAGATCTTCAAGAGCATCAGTTACGAAGGCGTGCCGGACATCCGCATCATCGTGCTGATGGGCTATCCGGTGATGGCCATGCTGCGCTTGCCAACACGCCAGTCCGGCGGCAAGGCCAACCTGCACCAGGGCGCCATCGGCGTGGGTGTCGACCTCGCCACCGGCCTGACCCTGCGCGGCACCTGGCTGAACAACATCATCACCAAACACCCCGACACCACCAACGCGGTGGACGGCGTGCAACTGCCCTACTGGGACGGTTTCATGAAGCTGGCCGCCGGTTGCTATGAACTGTGCGGGCTGGGCTACATCGGCGTCGACATGGTGCTGGACCAGGAAAAAGGCCCGTTGATCCTGGAATTGAACGCCCGGCCGGGGCTGAACATCCAGATCGCCAACGACTGCGGCCTAACCTTGCGCACCCACGCGGTGGAAGCCCACCTGGAAGAACTCCAGGCCCGCGGCGTTACCGAAACCGTGGAGGAGCGCGTGGCGTTTGCCCAGGCGTTGTTTGGGCATATTCCGCCGGTTGAGGGTTGAAAATTGAACCTTGCTCCCGCCGGGTTCTGTAGGAGCTGGCGAAGCCTGCGATCTTTCGCTTGAGATTCAACCGTCTGTGGAAAGATCGCAGCCTCGTTGCACTCGACAGCTCCTACGGGCGCAATCCTGCGGGAGCAAGCGCCCTTGCCACAAATAGCTTCGATAGCCACAGATGTGCCCATCTCCGACATCCCTCTAGGAGCAAATCCTACAGAGGGATTACAATCGCACCCCCGCCTGAACGGCTGACCTGCCCCGCCCATGCCAACCTGCTCCGTACACCCGCTGCCCTACCGCGCCAACCCCGCCGAGTATTTCGCGGCGATCCGTCATGCCCCTGGCAGCGTGCTGCTCGACAGCGGCCGGCCGAGTGCCGAGCGCGGGCGTTACGACCTGCTCAGCGCCTGGCCGCTGGCGCAACTGGCGGTGTTGCCGGACGAGAGCGGCAGCGATTTCCTGCAACGCCTGCGCATTCAACTGACACAACTGGGCGACGCGGTACTGCCGGCCACGGTGCAATTGCCCTTTGCCGGAGGGCTGATCGGCTACTTGAGCTACGACTTCGGCCGACACCTCGAAACCCTGCCATCCCACGCCAAGGACGACTTGCAACTGCCCGACGCGCGTTTTGGTGTGTACGACTGGGCGCTGGTCAGCGATCACCAGGCCGGCACCAGCCAATTGGTGTTCCACCCCCATTGCGGCGAAGACGAACGCCAACGCCTGATCGCGCTGTTCAGCCAACCGACCGCGGCATCCGTTGGCGTCTTCAGCCTCGAAGGACCGATGACCCCCGACCTCAGCGCCGAAGCCTATCGACAGGCCTTCGAGCGTATCCAGGCGTATATCCAGGCGGGCGACTGCTACCAGGTCAATTTTGCCCAGCGCTTTCGCGCGCCCTGCCAGGGCGACGCCTGGGCCGCGTACCAGGCACTGCGGGCGGCGTGCCCGACGCCGTTTTCCGGCTTCCAGAGCCTGCCCGATGGCGGCGCGGTGCTGAGCCTGTCCCCCGAGCGCTTCGTCAAGGTCAGCGAAGGCCAGGTGGAAACCCGGCCGATCAAGGGCACCCGGCCCCGCGGCACAACACCCAGCGAAGACGCGGCCCACGCCGCCGAGCTGCTGGCCAGCCCCAAGGACCGGGCGGAAAACCTGATGATCGTCGACCTGCTGCGCAATGACCTGGGCCGCACCTGCCGCATCGGCTCGGTGCGGGTGCCGGAGTTGTTCAGCCTGGAAAGCTACCCGAACGTGCACCACCTGGTCAGCAGCGTGACCGGCGAGTTGGCTGTGGATAAAGACGCCCTCGACCTGATCGCCGGTAGCTTTCCCGGCGGCTCGATCACCGGCGCGCCGAAAATCCGCGCCATGCAAATCATCGACGAACTCGAACCGACCCGACGCGGCCTGTATTGCGGCTCACTGCTGTACTTGGACGTGCGCGGGGAAATGGACAGCTCCATCGCCATCCGCAGTTTGCTGGTCAAGGATGGGCAGGTCTGCTGCTGGGGCGGCGGCGGGATTGTCGCGGACTCGGACTGGGAGGCCGAGTATCAGGAGTCGATTACTAAGGTGAAGGTGCTGCTGGAAACCTTGCAGAATCTTTAAAGCATTGCGGGCAAGCCTTGCTCCCACAGGTGGCATGACACCAACCTGCGGGAGCAAGGCTTGCCCGCGATGACAGTGTGTCAGTCGACACCAATGCCGGCTGAACCACCGTTATCGCGAGCAGGCTCGCTCCCACATTAAGGATTGGGGGTTTACAGGTTGAGGCTGCGGTTCGAAGCCTTGAGAAACTCCTGCTTCAACTCGGCAAAGCTATGCACCGCCGGGAATTGCGGGAATTCGCGGATCACGTTTTCAGGCGCATGGAACAGAATCCCGGCGTCGGCTTCGCCCAGCATCGTGGTGTCGTTGTAGGAATCCCCCGCCGCAATCACCCGGTAGTACAGGCTCTTGAAAGCCAAAACCGACTGACGCTTGGGATCTTTCTGACGCAACTGGTAGCCGGTCACCCGCCCGCTGTCATCAGTAATCAGCCGATGGCAGAGCAATGTCGGGAAGCCCAACTGGCGCATCAACGGCTGGGAAAATTCGTAGAACGTGTCGGACAGAATCACCACCTGGAAGCGCTCGCGCAGCCAGTCGACGAATTCGATGGCGCCATCCAGCGGCTTGAGGGTGGCGATGACTTCCTGGATATCGGAAAGCTTGAGGCCGTGCTCATCAAGGATGCGCAACCGTTGCTTCATCAGCACGTCGTAGTCGGGAATGTCCCGAGTGGTTGCCCTGAGGGAGTCAATCCCGGTTTTTTCAGCGAAGGCGATCCAGATCTCCGGGACCAGTACACCTTCCAGGTCGAGACAGGCAATTTCCACAAGACACTCCCATTTTTTCTGATGTTTATCGGTTGAGCGAACAAAAGGCTTGCCGACTCTAGCCATTCGTCGAAGCCTGCGCAACGCACAGGAACGCGCCAGCCCCGACAGCTTTTGTTACCATCAGCCCCATATAGAGCGCCCAGCGCCACCGACCTGTAGGAAACCGCCCTGATGAGCCCATCGTTTGACGTCGTGGAACTCGCCACGACCTATGCCAACAAGTCCCCGCAGGACATCCTCAAACTGGCCTTCGCCGAATTCGGCGACGAGCTGTGGATATCCTTCAGCGGCGCCGAAGACGTGGTGCTGGTGGACATGGCCTGGAAACTGAACAAGAACGTCAAGGTGTTCAGCCTCGACACCGGCCGCCTGCACCCGGAAACCTATCGTTTCATCGACCAGGTGCGCGAGCACTACAAGATCGACATCGAGCTGGTTTCGCCGGACTACACGAAACTTGAACCCTTCGTGAAGGAAAAAGGCCTGTTCAGCTTCTACAAGGACGGTCACGGCGAGTGCTGCGGCATCCGCAAGATCGAGCCCCTGCGACGCAAACTGACCGATGTCCGCGCCTGGGCCACCGGCCAGCGCCGCGACCAGAGCCCCGGCACCCGCAGCCAGGTGGCGGTGTTGGAAATCGACACGGCGTTTTCCACCCCGGAGCGCACTTTGTACAAGTTCAACCCCCTGTCGCAGATGACCAGCGAAGAAGTCTGGGGTTACATCCGCATGCTGGAACTGCCTTACAACAGCCTGCATGAACGCGGTTTCATCAGCATCGGCTGCGAGCCCTGCACCCGCCCGGTGCTGCCAAACCAGCACGAGCGCGAAGGCCGTTGGTGGTGGGAAGAAGCCACGCAGAAAGAATGCGGGCTGCACGCCGGGAACATCATCGCCAAATCCAAGACCGTCTAAGCGTCCGCCACACCCTGTACACAAAAATGTCACTGCAAGTGGCATTTTTGTGTGCATTTATTACGTTAATGCCCCCAAAGGTTACACACGCCTTCCCGTCTTGCCTACCCTTCCAACTCCACTGGCGTTCGCCAAAAAATAAATACCTGTTTAAACGGTCAGTTTTAAATCACGGTATTTCAGTTAGTTATTCAAAGATCATAACGAAACGAAATTAGCGCTTCTTCGAATAGATCCGTAAGTGGCATAGATCTGGCTTGAGTCGACACATGTTTTGTATACAACTTATATAAAACATACACACACTTTAGATCCGCAAGCCTGAAGCGCCCTATCCCGTACAGGCTGCAGATGCCCCGTAATCAATGATGCTCGCCCGCCGCGACGAAGATTTGTCGAGCCCCGCGCTCATGCACAGTCATCGCTGCGCCGAGAATCAGGAGCCTGCCGGAATGCGTACAAGTCTCTCCAATAACATCGCGCTGGATCTGCCCTCCACCACCACGGCCCTCGACGACAACACTGCTGCGTCCCTGGCCCTGAGCCCGAGGCTGCACAACAAGGACCTGGCGCCGACCAAGGCCGAAGGTCGACGCTGGGGTCGCTACAGCATCTTTGCCCTGTGGACCAACGACGTGCATAACATCGCCAACTATTCCTTCGCCATCGGCCTCTATGCCCTGGGCCTGGGTGGCTGGCAGATCTTGCTGTCCCTGGGGATAGGCGCGGCGCTGGTGTATGGCTTCATGAACCTGTCCGGCTACATGGGCCAGAAAACCGGGGTGCCGTTCCCGGTGATCAGCCGGATCAGCTTCGGGATCCATGGCGCGCAGATTCCGGCCTTGATCAGGGCGGTCATCGCCATTGCCTGGTTCGGCATCCAGACCTACCTGGCGTCGGTGGTGTTCCGGGTGTTGCTGGTGGCGATCCACCCGGGCTTCGCCGACTACGATCACGATTCGATCCTCGGCCTGTCGAGCCTGGGCTGGGTGTGTTTCGTGGCGATCTGGTTCGTGCAACTGGTGATCCTGGCCTACGGCATGGAAACGGTGCGCCGCTACGAAGGTTTTGCCGGCCCGGTGATCTTGGTGACTGTCGCGGCTCTGGCCGGTTGGATGTACACCCAGGCCGACGCCACCATTGCCTGGTCGATCCGCGAGCCGCTGACCGGTGGCGAGATGTGGCGCAATATCTTTGCCGGTGGCGCGCTGTGGCTGTCGATCTACGGCACCTTGATTCTCAATTTCTGTGACTTCGCCCGCTCCTCGCCGTGCCGCCGGACCATCGTCGTCGGCAATTTCTGGGGCCTGCCGGTGAACATCCTGGTGTTTGCCGCAATTACCATCCTGCTTTGCGGGGCGCAGTTCCAGATCAATGGGCAAATCATTGAAAGCCCGACCCAGGTGATTGCCTCGATCCCCAACACCTTCTTCCTCGTATTGGGCTGCCTGGCCTTCCTGATCGTCACCGTGGCGGTAAACATCATGGCCAACTTCGTCGCCCCGGCCTTCGTGCTCAGCAACCTGGCGCCCAAATACCTGACCTTCCGCCGCGCCGGGCTGATCAGCGCCGCCATTGCCGTGCTGATCCTGCCGTGGAACCTCTACAACAGCCCGCTGGTGATCGTGTATTTCCTGTCCGGCCTCGGTGCCCTGCTCGGGCCGCTGTACGGGGTGATCATGGTCGACTACTGGCTGCTGCGAAAAGGTCGCATCAACGTGCCGCAACTGTATAGCGAGGACCCAAACGGTGCGTATTTCTACAGCAACGGGGTCAACCTGCGCGCGGTGGCGGCGTTCATTCCGGCGGCGCTGATCGCGATTATCCTGGCGCTGGTGCCTGGTTTTGACAGCGTTTCACCATTCTCCTGGCTGATTGGCGCTTCGATTGCAGGGCTGCTGTACCTGATCATCGCCAAGCGTCAGCCGTATTACGAGGACGTCAGCGGCGAATCCATCGCTGTGGATAACGTCAATCATTGATCGCTCGAACGGCCCGCCAGGTTCGGGCCGCTTACTTTTATGTGTTAAGGAGGACAGCTCATGCGAATTCTCGTGGTCAACGTCAACACCACCGAATCCATCACCCAGGCCATCGCCCGCCAGGCCCAGGCCGTCGCCGCGCCGGGCACCGAGATCGTCGGGCTCACGCCGCATTTCGGCGCCGACTCCATCGAGGGCAATTTTGAAAGTTACCTGGCGGCCATCGCGGTGATGGACCGGGTAATGTCCTACGACCAGCCGTTCGACGCGGTGATCCAGGCCGGCTATGGCGAACACGGTCGTGAAGGTCTGCAGGAACTGCTCAACGTGCCGGTGGTGGACATCACCGACGCCGGCGCCAGCACCGCCATGTTCCTCGGTCACGCTTATTCGGTGGTCACCACCCTGGACCGCACCGTGCCGCTGATCGAAGACCGGCTCAAGCTGTCCGGCCTGTTCGACCGCTGCGCCTCGGTACGGGCCAGCGGCCTGGCGGTACTGGAACTGGAGCAGGATCCGCAACGGGCGATTGAAGCCATCGTCCAACAGGCTGAACTGGCAGTCAGCCAGGACAAGGCCGAAGTGATCTGCCTGGGCTGCGGCGGCATGGCCGGGCTCGACGAGCAGATCCGCCAGCGCACCGGGGTACCGGTGGTCGATGGCGTGACTGCGGCGGTGACCATTGCCGAAGCGCTGGTGCGGCTGGGGTTGTCGACGTCGAAAGTGCGCACCTACGCGACGCCTCGGCCCAAGACCATCATTGGCTGGCCGGGGCGGTTTGGGCGGTGAGTTCACGGCTTTAGACCGAGGTGTCCCGAATCGCGAGCAAGCTCGCTCCCACAGGTTTTTGTGTCGTGTGCACATGTTGTGAACACCCGTAAACCCATGTGGGAGCGAGCTTGCTCGCGATTGGGGCCAACTCGATTCCAAGCCCAGCTCAAACCGCACTAAACCGCCGCGCCAACCCCTGCGCGGAAAACTGCTCGATGATGAAATCCACAAACGCCCGGGTCTTGCCCGGCAACAGCTTGTGTTCGGCGTAGTAGATGGAGATGTTGCCATCGTCGACATACCAGTCCGGCAGCACCCGCTGCAGCGCCCCAGACTCCAGAAAGGGAACGGCGATCGGCATGCTTACCAGACCGATGCCCAGGCCTTGGGTGGCGGCCGCGCAGTCGGCTTCCGAATCGCTCATGGTCATGCGCGTCTTGAGTGTCAGCGGGCTGTGTTCCCGATTGCGGCTGGTCAGTTGCCAGGAACGCACGCGCCCGGTTTGTGGTGAACGAATCAGGATGCCCTGATGCTGTGACAGATCTTCCGGCCCTGTCACGGCGGCATGCGCTTGCAGGTACTCGGTCGAGGCGACCAGCACCCGATGGGCCACCGTCAATTTGCGCGCCACCACCCCCTGGGGCAGTTCGAAACCGCCGCCGATGGCGGCATCGAAGCCCTGGCCGATCAGGTCCACCTGACGATTATCGAAATGCCAGTCCGGGTTGATCGCCGGGTAACGTCGCAAAAATTCCCCCAGCAACGGCACGACATACAATCGACCGAACGCCGTGCCCATGCTCACCTTCAGCGTCCCCGCCGGTTGCCCACCGGCGCTGGCCAGGTTGGCGACGGCGTTCTGGATGGTGTTGAAGCTGCTGCCGACTTCCCCCAAGAACAACTGGCCGGCCTCGGTCAGCCTCAGGCTTCGGGTGCTACGCTGGAACAGGCGTACGCCCATTCGCGCCTCCAGCTTGGCGACGCTTTTACCCACCGCGGCCGGGGTCACGCTCAGACGTCGCGCCGCCTCGGCAAAGCTGCCGACTTCGGCGCTGCGTACGAAGCATTCGATACTGTTGAAGGTCTCCATGAGCCTCACTCTAAACTTTTGGTTTAGACAGACTATAGCAATGGCGGTCTACACAGCCCACCGCACCTTCTTGATACTCGCTCCATCACCGCGGCATCTCGCCCCGGCACTTTTTGGAGAACATCATGAGTAACCCAGCACTGAGCGGTAAAGTCGCCTTGATCCAGGGCGGTTCTCGCGGCATCGGCGCCGCCATCGTCAAACGCCTGGCAGCAGAAGGCGCCGCCGTGGCCTTCACCTACGTCAGCTCTGGCGCAAAATCTGAAGAACTGCAGAACAGCATCACCGCGGCAGGCGGCAAGGCCCTGGCGATCAAGGCCGACAGCGCCGACGCCGAGGCCATCCGTAACGCCGTCGCGGCCACCGTCGAGGCTTTTGGCCGGTTGGACATCCTGGTCAACAATGCTGGCGTGCTGGCGATGGGGCCGCTGGATGAATTCAAACTTGAAGATTTCGACCAGACCCTGGCCATCAACGTGCGCAGCGTGTTCATCGCCACCCAGGCGGCAGCACGGCACATGGGCGAAGGGGGCCGGATCATCAACATCGGCAGCACCAACGCCGACCGCATGCCCTTCGCCGGCGGCGGGCCCTATGCCATGAGCAAGGCCGCGCTGGTGGGCCTGACCAAAGGCCTGGCCCGTGACCTCGGCCCACGCGGCATCACCGTCAACAACGTGCAGCCCGGCCCGGTGGACACCGACATGAACCCGGCCGATAGCGACTTCGCCTCCAGCCTGTTGTCGCTGATGGCCATCGGGCGCTACGGCAACGTCGATGAAATCGCCAGCTTCGTCGCCTACCTGGCAGGGCCGGAAGCCGGTTACATTACCGGTGCCAGCCTGACCATCGACGGTGGTTTCGGCGCCTGATCCAGGCATGAAAAAACGCCGGTCATGGCTTTAACCATGACCGGCGTTTTGCTGTGTAGCGCGACGTCAGGCTGTCAGGCCCACTCCAACTCCGGCAGACCGCAAAGGCTCGGCTGGAACATTTTCAAGGAGCGGATGATTCCGTCGGCGTGGGCATATTTTTCGTCCGCCATGGCCGAGTCCGGAATGGCAATGGCGGTCATGCCGGCGGCTTTCGCGGCCGTCACGCCGAACGGCGAATCCTCGAACACCAGGCAGTCGCGCGGCTCGACACCCAGGCGCCGGGCAGCGGTGAGGAAGATATCCGGCGCTGGTTTCGCCGCGCCGACCTCTGGGTCATCCGCCGTCACGATGAAGTCGAACAGTGCGAACCAGTCCCGGTGCAAGGTGGTTTTCAGTGCGAAGGTCGGGCTCGACGAACTGGTGCCCACCGCAATCGGAACGTTGTGGGCCTTCAAATGCCGCACCAGCTCCTCGGCGCCGGGCATCCCCAGGGCATGAGGAAAACGCTCGCGCATCAAGGGCTCGCGGATGACCAGGAACTCTTCGGGGGTGATCGGCAATTCCAGCGCCTGGACGACGTAGTTGGCCAGATCCGTGGCCCCGCGCCCGATGATGTTCTGCTTGACGCTCCAATCGAACGTGCGCCCGTAGCGCTCGGCGATGATGGACGTGACCTCGGTGTAGATCCCCTCGGTGTCCAGCAACAGCCCATCCATGTCGAAAATCACAGCCTTGATCGGGCCAAACTCTTTCAGGGGTGCATTCATCGCATCTGATCCGTTATCAACACAACATTCCAGGGATGGCTCAGGTGCGGCCAGGGCAGCGTGTTCGCCTTAAAGGATTCAGCAGGATAACGAAGGGGGCTTGGCACCGGCAATGGGAAATCTATGGACGGGGGTTTGTGGCGAGGGCGCTTGTTCCCGCTGGGTTGCGCTCTGTAGGAGCTGCCGGAGGCTGCGATCTTTTGATCTTTCGCTCAGGACTCAATTGACAGGGGAAAGATCGCAGCCTCGTTGCACTCGACAGCTCCTACACAGCTCCTACACAGCTCCTACGCAACCCAGCGGGAGCAAGCGCCCTCGCCACAGAAAGCGGATGGGTGTGAAGGGACGGTTATTGACCTGAGCTGCCGGAGCCGCCCGAGCTGTCGCCGCTGTCGCGGGTACCGGTTCCTCCGTTGGTTCCACCGCCGGCGTCGGCACCGCCCATCGTGCTGCCGCCACTCATCGAACCGCTGCCCGTACCGGGGCTGGTGCTGCTGCCATTGGCATCGCCGCCGTTCCCGCCGCTCACGGAGCCCGGGGGCAAGGCGTTACCGTTGGCACCGGAATTGGAGCCGGCCTCCATTTCTGTGGAAGGGGGCATCCCGCCCTTGTCCACGGGGGGCGCGCCGCCCGAAGATTCTGCCAAGGCAGCCAGTGAACTGAGCGAAAGAATCCCGGCGAGTGTCAGCGCTGTCATGTTGGACTTCATCATGGTGAGTCTCCTTTTCAAGATCCTTACCTGATGTGTGGCACGCGTGGCGGGACGATGGTGCCGCTGAATCGACGGACGGGCCTGCGATCAGCTCGGCTTGCCGGAGGCATCGTCACCGGCGATGTCCGGATCATCCGGGGTCGCCTCGACACCCTCATCGTCGCTGGGGACCTGCTCGACGCCGGCATCGTCATCGGGTGGACGCTGGTCGCGGCTCAGGGAGTTGGTGGGCGAAGGCAGCGGGTATTCCGGGGTTTCATCCTCCTCGATCAAGGGGACCTGGGCGTCATCCATCAGGGAACCGGGGTCTTCATTGCCCGGGTCATTGACGACAGGGGTGCCCGAGGAGTCGTTCTCGTCCTTGTCTTGCGTTTGCGGCGTCATGGTACACCTCGCAATTTTGATGGATGTATGAGTTCGAAGCGGGGGGGTGGCAATCGTTCCGGGGATTTTGATTTGCCGTTTTTTTTGGGGGGGTCAGGTGGAGTGTATATCCGTTTTTGTAGTAACGGCCGCTTATGGTTCCGCTCTTCCAGCGGCTCACTTTTGAGAAGCCCGGAAGCCGGCCCAGTCAAAAGTAAGCAAAAAGCTTTTGCCCCACCACTCGGTGCCTCGCCTAGGCTCGGTGTGCCTGAACACAAGCATTGCTCCGTGGGCCACCGCGTGGCGGCCTGATAGCCGACCTGGTTCTCCCGGTCATACACCCATCACATCTGTGGGAGCAAAGCTTGCTCGCGATGGCGGTGGCTCAGTCACATGGATGTTGGGGTTGCTGGCCTCATCGCGAGCAAGCTTTGCTCCCACAGGTGATCTTGGGTGTTCATGAGTTCTGTGTTCACTGCGGCCCAATGTGGGAGCGAGCTTGCTCGCGATGGCGGTGGTGCGGTTGCATAGCGGCTGGAGCTGTCTGTTGCGCTTGCTTTGGGCATCAAAAGAAGCCCCAAAAAAACGGCGCTTCCCATTTCTGAAAGAAGCGCCGTTTTTACCAAGTGAACAGCATCACGGCACAAGGCCAGGTCTATTCATCCAAGCATGGGCTTAGCGATGCTTTTTCTTGTGCTTGTGCTTCTTGCCACCGGAGTGGCCGTCGTTGTCATTGGATAGGTTGCTGCCCAACGCGCCGCCCGCCGCGCCGCCGATGCCTGCGCCGATGGTGGAGCCAGTGGAGCCGCCCAAACGGTTACCGACAATCGAACCACCGGCCGAACCCAAGCCACCGCCAATGGCCGCTTCGGTGCGGCTGCCCTTGCGAGCGCCTACGGCACTGCCGGCTGCGCCGCCAACGCCCGCGCCAATCGCGGCGCCAGTGCTGCCGCCCATCTGCTGGCCGACCACGTTGCCCAACACACCGCCCAGACCACCGCCGACCGCGGCGGTACCGTCGCCGGCAGCCATCGCGCCCTGGGCAACCACCAACCCCAGTACCAAGGTGGACAAAGTCAAACGCATGATAGAAACCTCAAAAATGCCGCATCGGGGAGAAATGGCCGGTGCGCGCGGGCGCGAGTTTACGCCAGACAGCGTCAGCCATAACGGTTGGACAACGAAACGGGGGATTATTTTATGACAGGCAAAAAAAAGCCCGCTGGGGAAACGGGCAGGTACTGCTTTCTAACGGATGAGCTGAGAGTACGTACCTGCTTGTGAAAGAAACGTGAAAGAAAACGCCAGTTGAGAAAAGATGAAAAATATTTACGCAAAAGCCGAAATCGCCCTGTAGGAGCTGCCGAAGGCTGCGATCTTTTGATCGTTCCCCCGCTCCTGCGTGGGAATGCATCCCGTGACGCTCTGCGTCACATCCCAAAGACGGAACGCGGAGCGTCCCTGGCGACGTTCCCACGCAGGAGCGTGGGAACGATCAAAAAAAAGGGCTGCTATGCAGCCCGGCGGGAGCAAGCTCCCCTACCACGATCCGCCGTCACTTTCTGACCGGGACCCTGGGCAAGAACTTGGCCTTCTCCCCTCGCTGCACTTTGGCCACCTTCGTCCTGATGGACTTGATCGGCTCGTCACCGAAGTCCGCATGATAGGCCGACTGGCCGCACTGCAACCCTTCATTGATCGGATACGCGGCAGTGTTCTCCTCGCTGTACGGTGCTCCCATTGCCTTTCCCCTTTCATCGAGGCCCATACCGGCAACAACCGGTTGCCTGACAATATCGACCTTCACGACAATGAGACTAGTCGGTCATCAACAGACTGTTTATTCAACAAAGCCCTTGGCCGACGAATGGAACTCACTGTTTCAAAAAGGAAACACTCATTCAGCCCCCAATATCGTCCGGTTTAGAACCCTGGAAACCTGATCGGCCGAATAGGGTTTGGACAAGAATTCAAAGCCCTCGTGGCCGCTGTGGGCCAGTTCTTCGCTGTAACCAGAAGTCAGCACCACCGGCAAATCCGGGCGTCGCCGGCGCAGCTCCCTGGCCAGGGCAATGCCGCTGATCCCCGGCATCACCACGTCAGAAAATACCGCGTCGAATGCCATCGCATCCGGGCCGACCATTTCCAGCGCCTCCTCGGCGTTGGTCGCCCAGGCGGTTTCGTAGCCCAGGTCCTGGAGGATCTGGTTGGCAAAACGCCCCACCTCCAGGTTGTCTTCCACGATCAACACCCGACACTTGCCCTTTTCCGGCAGCAGGTGGGTGAGTTCTTCCTTGACCGGCTCGTGTGTTTTCTCGGGCGCCACTTCCGGCAGGTACAAGGTGAACACCGTGCCCTCGCCCACCACGGTCGAAACATCGACGTTGCCGCCAGACTGCTTGGCAAAGCCAAACACCTGGGACAAGCCCAGCCCCGTGCCCTTGCCCACTTCCTTGGTGGTGAAAAAGGGTTCGAAGATGTGCTCGAGCACCGGCGAATCAATACCGGTACCGGTATCCGCCAGGGCAATGGCAGCAAAGGATTGTCCGGCCCCGGCATGACCACGAATCGGCGGCATGCCACCGCCACAACTGAGCCGAAGCCACAACGTGCCCTGGCCATTCATGGCATCCCGGGCATTGAGGGCCATATTGATCAGCGCGGTCTCGAACTGGCTCAGGTCCGCCCGGATGTAACAAGGTCGGTCGCACAACTCGACGTTGACCTGGATCCGCGCCCCGGTGACGGTTTGCAGCATGTCCCCCAGGCTCTGCACTTGCTTGCCCACATCGATGACTTGCGGCTTCAACGGCTGGCGCCGGGCAAACGCGAGCAACTGGCTGGTCAACTTGGAGGCGCGCTCAACGGTTTCGGACACCGCCGTCATGTAGCGTTGCCGACGCTCCTCGGACAGGCTGGGCATGCGCAGGAAGTCGACTGAAGAACGAATGATCGTCAGCAGGTTGTTGAAGTCATGGGCCACGCCGCCGGTAAGCTGGCCGATGGCTTCGAGTTTTTGCGATTGGCGCAGCGCCGCTTCGGTCTGTTTCAAGCGCGTGGTGCGCTCCTCGACCCGTTCTTCCAGCGTCGCGTTCAATTCGGCCAGGGCCGCCAGGCCTTCGCGCACGGCCGCGTCGGCACGGGCGCGCTCGATGTGGGCCCAAGATCGCTCGGTGACCTCCATCAGCAGCGCCAGGTCGTAGGATGACCAGACCCGCGGCGTTTTATCGTGGATCGCCATCAGCGCGGTCAATCGCCCGCCCTTGATCAACGGCACGCAGATGGTGGCCGCGATGCCAATGGCCTGGAACGTCGCCGCTTCCTCCGGCGCCAGCTCCTTGAGGTTATCGTTGATCACCAGCGGCTTGCCGGTCCGCAGATTGGCGACGGCCAGCCGACCGAAATCAGCCAGTCGATAATGTCCGAGGATATGGGGCGAGCCCGCCCTGGCCCAATCACCACGAATGGTGAAGCCGTCCTCGTCCTCATCCATGTCCGCGTAGGCACAATTGGACAGGTTCAGGTGCGCCGCCAGGATCCGAGTGGTGGCTGCCATGATGCTCTGCGGGTCGGCGGCGTTCGCCACGGCATTGCCGATGGCATCGAGCACGGCCAGGCGCTGGGTCATGAACACCGTGGACGTGGTCTCGGTGACCGTATCCAGCATGCCCACGACCTTGCCGAACTGGTCACGGATGGGGCTGTAGCAGAAGGTGAAATAAGCCTGCTCTGGGCCAGCGCCGCGCTCGATGACCAAGAGGAAGTTTTCTATAAAGGTTGCTTGCCCTTCGAAAGTCGCGTGCACGATCGGCCCGATATCGCTCCAGACCTCCTGCCACACCTCATTGAACGGCCGGCCCAGCGCCTCGGGCTTGCTGCCAAGGATCGGCAGGAACGCATCGTTGTACAACGTAATCAGGTCCGGCCCCCATACGATGGCCTGGGGAAAATGCGAGGCGAGGCTCAGCGCCACGGTGGTCTTCAATACATCAGGCCACTGCGCAGGCGGCCCGAGCGGCGTGTCCTCCCAAGGATGGCGGCGAACCCGCTCAGCCATTTCTCCATAGCTCTGGAGCCAATCTGTCATTGCGTTCGATCCTTCTGAGCCGCCAATACCAACGAGGGGAAAAGCTTGTGACCCCAAGCAGGGCCGTATTATCCCGCGCCGGGTGGGAATGCGCGATTGGATTGTGGGATGCGTCGAGGGGCAAATGGGGGATGAAAGGCGAAAATGGGGGGTGGGGCTACAGAAAGGTCCTACATATCGTTGGGAATTGGCCTGCCTATCCATCTATTGCGTCGTTTTTGTGGGGGCGTCTATAGTTTTGCCGTCGCCCAGATGGCGACCGGGTTTGGCGACCCGCAGTGGGCAAAACTATCCAGTGGAGCTTACTTATGAACCGATATATGGGCCTTACCAGCAACGCCGACGATCAACCCTTTTACGTCGATACCACCGCCCCACTACACATCCTGCTCGACTCAGCCTCCTACCGAATCCGTGCCGCTACCCAGTTCCTGGAGAATTTGGCGATGCGCGATGGACAGACCATCGACCCCGCGACCTTGCAAGATCTGGCGCAGCTTTGCTGCATCCCACTGCGTGATGGGTGCGATGTGATGGATGTGATTGCACGACGATTGGATGCGGCACCGGCAGGTTCCACTCTATAAGCCTGCCAACCGACAACCTGTGGCGAGGGAGCTCGCTCCCGCTGGGCTGCGCAGCGGCCCCTTTTGTGAGCGCTTCGCACTCAAGCGGGAGCAAGCTCCCTCGCCACGGTCCATCGTTTTTCTTGCGGGAGTAGCATTACGGTAGTCCCACTTTTGGTTTGCATACTAGCCTTCCAAAGGTCCGCACAAGGAAGTCAAAAAAACCATGCCTGACCGCAAACAACTCCACCAAGACGGCTACGCCCTGCTCCGTCAAACGATCCCGACCGAGTGGCTGGCCGACCTTCGTGCCGTGTTCGATGCAGGTGTGCGGCCGTCGGACCAATGGCCAGTGCCCCGCGGCATGGACTGGCGTTATTCGATGCTGGACGATGATTCAAAGATTCAAGCCGTATGTCGTCTACCCCAGCTACTGTCGGTGGCAGGTGAGTTGATCGGCGAGCGATTCTTCCTCTCCCAAGTGGAAGGGCGCGAGCCCCTGGCGGGTAACGGCCACCAACAATTGCACCGCGACTTGTCGGCCCAACGGCCAGGCGACATCGCCATCGCCCTGGCTTTTTTCGACGATTACGGCCCCGAGAACGGCGCGACACGGATCGTCCCCGGCAGCCATCGACCTGAGCCGGGCGCCCCACCCTTCGACTTCAATGACGAGTCACGCGCCGTACAGCTTTCAGGCTCTGCCGGTGACATCCTGGTGTTCGATGTCGACCTGGTACACGCGGGCAGCCTGAACGTGATCGGCGCACGCCGTCGTTCCATTCTGATCAGCTATTTCTCTGAGTCGCTCTACGCGTCACACCTGGAAACCGTGGCGCTGCGCAATATTCGTATGGACACCAGCGACCGCTTCGCCCCCTCGGAGTTTGCTTTCGGAGGCTAGGTTTTTAGTCGATAAAAGTTATGCGCAACGGTTCGAATCTGAGCTTTAATGCCCGTGCTTATCGACACCCTATTCGTCTAATCAAGGAAGAAACGACATTGAAAACAGCTTTCGGCGCCCTATTGTTGGCTTGCCTGACGACCACTGCATTTGCTAGCGAAAACCCCGTCGGTTTCCAAACTTCCATCCTGCCGGATCCGCACAATGGCCGCGCACTGGAGATGGTCGTTTGGTACCCCAGCGCAACCACCGAAACCGCGCAACTGATCGCCGATAACGCGGTGTTTGTCGGCGCCGCTGCCGTGCGTAACGCGCAGCCCACTGCCGGCGAACATCCATTGGTAGTGCTCTCCCACGGCTACCGGGGCAACTGGAGCAACCAGATCTGGCTGGCCAGTTCCTTGGCCCAGAAGGGTTACATCGTCGCCGCCATCAACCACCCCGGCAGCACCACCCATGACCGCAGCCCGCAAGCAGCGGCGCAGTTATGGCAGAGGCCCGTTGACCTGCGTCGAGCCATTGATGCGGTCACGACTCAACCTGAAAAATTTGGCCGGGTCGCCAATGGCCGAATTGCAGCCGTGGGCCATTCACTCGGCGGCTGGACCGCCCTGGAAATCGCCGGCGCGCGCTTCGACCCAGAGCGCTTCGCCCAAGACTGCAAAACCCACCCGCAGCTAGCCAGCTGCACCGTTTACGAACAGATGAACCCCGCCAGCACCGCTGAATCAAAGGCCGAACTGGCCGCCGATTGGCGCGATAAACGTGTCACGGCGGTGGTGACATTGGACCTCGGCCTTTCACGGGGCATGACCGATAAAAGCTTGGTCGCGCTGCCTGTCCCTGCCTTGGTGATCGCTGCCGGTGTACCGTCGCGAGAGCTTCCCGCCGAGTTGGAATCTGCCAACCTGGCAAAACGTCTACCCCAAGCATCAAGCCGTTACGTTGAGATCAAAGACGCGAGCCATTTCAGCTTTATGTCGATGTGCAAAACTGGTGCGGAGGGGATGCTCGAAGAGGATGTACCGGGGGATGGGATCATTTGTCGGGATGGTGATGGCGGTCGTGCTCGTGGAGTGATTCAGCAGCAGGTTGCATCGCTGATCGCGGAGTTTCTGGCGCAACCACCTGCAGAGCTTGAGAAGTAGGCTAGATGACGATCCCCACAGGCATGCTCGGCACATTAAGCCCGACTTTCACCCGGTCCAGCGCAACGATTGTCTTGAACCAGGTAACGTTGGAATTTTCGGCAAACAATCGCCGCGCCAACGCCTGGTATTCGTTCATGCTGGCAACGGTTAATACCAGGACGAAATCCACTTCGCCGGTGACGTAGTAGCACTGCTGAACTTCGGGCACCGCGAAGTGTGCCTTCATCGCCTCCAGTGCCTCGATGCTGGTGCGCTCTGCCATCACTTCCACAATGATCGTGATCGGCCGCCCTACGGCGGTGGGATCCACGATGGCTACGTTGCCCGTGATGACGCCCCCCGCTTCCATCCGCTTGATGCGGCGCTGAACGGCGGCCGTGGAAAGATTGACCTGCTCGGCCATGAGGCGCAGCGGCATCGTGTTGTCGCGCTGGACGAGGTCCAGGATGGCACGGTCGAATTTGTCCAACGATTCAAGTGCAGCATCGTTTTTTGCCATGGTAAGCCTGTGAGAAATTTTCTCGAAAACTAACAGAAAACCGCGCCCCTTTATCTAGCCAAGAGAAATATTATCTTGCCAGCAGTCTGCGTACGCAGCCTTAGTCGGGAACACACACAGGATATTATTGGCATGCTCGCACTGTTCCATCTTTCCCCTGTCCTGTTAGTTACAGCCATGCTTGTCGTGCTGCGCCGGCCCCCTATGCACGCCGCCATTGCAGGCACTGCATTAGTCTTGGTGCTCTGGCTCGCCGGCGCTGCAGACGCATGGCGCCTAGGCAGCATGGTGGCCGCCGCTCAAGATACGGCCGTGCTGTTTGCAAGTACGGCTTCCGTGATTGTTCCAGGTCTGGTCTTCGTGATTTTCATCGAGCGCATGGGCGTCAACCTGGCGCTTAGCCAATGGGTGCAGTCACTGGGGCTTGGACGCGGCGATCAAGTAGTGTTTATCGTTCTTGGACTGGCACCGTTGCTCGAAGCGATGACCGGCTTCGGCGTGTCGTTGATCGCCACGGTGCCCCTGCTGCTCAGTCTCTTCGAACGTCGGGTCGCGCTACGAATAGCACTGACCGGCATGGCAATCATGCCCTGGGGAACGCTGGGCCTGGCATCGGTCATTGGTGCGTCGTTGGTTCACCTGGACGCAACCGCGCTGGCATCGACCTCGGCACTGACCAGCGCACCGGTTTTTTTGGCCCTCAGTGCAATCGCGCTATTTCTTGCAGGCGTTCGTGACTCGCTGGAATGGAGGGCGTTGGGCGCGTTTTGGCTGCTGTTTGTGGGCGTGCTTTACGGTGCCAGTCGGTGGCTGGGGCCGGAAGTGGCCGGCGTGGCCGCGGGCCTGGTGACGGCCGCAGCGGTACTCTCTGCTGGGCTGTGGCGCCTGCACCGTAACGATAGCGAGCGCGGTGCGGTGCAATGGCCGCGTCAGGCATGGCCGTATCTGATGCTGATTGTCTGCATAGTCGCGTTGAAGATGGTGTGGGCGATCACCTCCTGGCAGGATCACTGGGTTGTACAGGGCGCCCAGGTCACCTGGAAGCCACTCGCCTCACCCGGCCTGGCACTGGTTCTGGTGCTGATCGGGCTAGGGTTTCACACGCGCCACACACAACGCCAGACAGCACTCGACGTCAGCATGCCTGCTGCGCTGGTGGCGCGGGCGAAGCGACCACTGTTGACCATTTTCTTCTTCCTCGCGATGTCGCAAATGATGGTGAAGGCCGGCTTCCTCGCGGGTTTGATGCAAATGCTGGCGGGCCTGTCGCCCGCCGCCGCGACGTCGCTGGTGGCCCTGTTTGGCGCGCTGTCAGGCTACATGACGGGGTCGAATGTTGGCGGCAACGCGATCTTCATGCCGGCCATCGCGATGCTGCCCGAATCCTCTCGCCTGTTGTTGGCTGCCGTCCAGAACAGCTCGGCAGGGCATGCAGCTCTGGGCTCGCTGTCGGTGGTCATGCTGATCCTGGGACTTGCCAAGACCCAGGCCAAGGAGGAAGGCGAACTGGTAAGGTTTGGCTTCACGCTGGTCTGTCTCAATACCGCGTTAGTCGCGTTGGGCGCGGCGTTGCTGAGTGGATGGTTTGGATAGCGGGGTATTGGCAGATGGGCACCCCAATGAGCAACGTGCGACTTAGCGACTGTAATAACCACCATAAATCGGGTTGCGGCCCTTCTTCACTTTTTCATTTTTGAAGCGCAGGAGAAACGATGACGGGTTCGCCAGAAGAGAACGGTCTATTCCCGGCCAGCCCACAGGGCGACCTCGACGCAGCTGACGTCACGGGTTTCGACGCCTGGGCTCGCGTCTGGGCGGAGCTTGGCGTCGGATGCGCGTCACGAGAGACGTACGAAGAACTCATTCGACACTACTGCGAGCCGCACCGCACCTACCACAACCTCCAGCACCTGAAGGAATGTCTTCAAGTGCGCCGATTCGTCAACGCTGCCTGCCAGGCCCCCGCCGAAATCGACCTCGCGCTGTGGTTCCATGACGCGATCTACGACCCCCTTCGCAGCGACAACGAGCTGCGCAGTGCGCAATGGTTGGACGACGTGGCACGTGATAGCGGCCTGGGCGATGAAATGCGACGCAGGCTCTACGACCTGATCATGGTGACGCGACACGACGGCGACCCGGCGTCGGCAGACGAAGCGGTGTTGGTGGACACGGATCTGGCGATCCTTGGCGCGTCGTTCGAACGGTTCGAGGAGTATGACCAGCAAATTCGAAGCGAGTATCAGTTTGTGCCTCTGCCTGTGTACCGCCAAAAGCGGCGTCAGGTCCTGGAGGGATTCCTGGCGCGCGGGCGGATCTATACGACCGCAGCGTACTTCGACGCATTCGAGCGGCAGGCACGCGCAAATCTTGCACGCGCCATCGAGCGTCTCGACTGAGGACTGGATTCAAGCGGCGAAGGGATAACTTACTCCCCGTCCCGCACCTGCATCAGCGCAAATCCCAGCAGATTCAAGCCTTTCCACAGATTCGGATTGTTCGCATCCGCGTTGTGCTGTGCGAGCCCTATACCCCAGATGTTATCAACCGGGCTGGCTTCGACAATAACGCTCGAACCGGTTTGTAGAAGATATTCGTTCAACTGCGGATTCTGAGAGAATTTGGCCTGGTTCGCTCGAACGACGATGTCGTATCGGTGTTGCAGCCAAACCTGATCATCGAATCCGCGCACGTTGCGGCCAAGTGCTTTGGCGGCATTAGGTGTAGGGGCGTGAAGCACCTGCGCACGAATTTCCTGATCGTCGAACAAGGCCGCTTTCTCGGCCATCATGAAGTGTTCGGCTGTCGGGTAATGTTGCCCCTCGACAATGAACCCGGCCTCGAACCATTGGCTGAAGCACGAAGCCGTAACGGCAATTTTGTTGCGCTGGTGCCCCCAGAAAAACGTAAATTTCAGATGTTCTCCAGAGTTGAAACGGGCGCACAGTTCTTTCACATGTTCAGAGTCGTTCAATGAGATATCCTTGCTAACTGAAGATCGAAGTTACAGCTACTGTGCTGACCAAGGCCGCTTCGTGGCTATAGTTTCCACTTGCATCGCTCATAGCCTATCGAAAATTAACATTGTTGCCTGAAGCCTCAGGCAAGACAGTCAAGATAATTCTGCTCGAATCAACAGGTCGTCCTTACCTATTTTTCTGCTTCCAGATGAAGGCCGGCTTTATCTGGAAGCATCGCCAAAATCCGCAGTCTTTAAAAAAGCTAAGAACGCCCGTAATGCTCCCCCGGTGTCAGGATAGTTGTCGCCTCTCCGGATTTACCCCCAAAAGCACACCGAGGGCGGAAAGAGACAGGTTGTGACGTACTATTCACGCGAACGTA
>NZ_LMDO01000033.1:0-41714 GCF_001425105.1 Pseudomonas sp. Root401
CTCTGCCGGGTGGCATTTGCCTTGATGAAAAATCAGAGCGAATACCAGCCGAAGCCTATGTTGCAGGGTTGCCCTGCAACATAGAATCTCCCACATTGGGTTTTTGTGGTAGTTCAGGGTAAGTGGATCAAGGCTATGGCTTCTTGAACACGTAGAACAGATTCGGCTCGCTCACCAGATACAGGTTGCCATCATCGTCCATGGCGAGGCCTTCGGCCTGGGGCACGGTTTTTTGCAGGCCCTGGCGGCCCTTGCTCAACGACAGCGTGCTCAACGGCCGGCCGTCGATATCCAATTCGATAATCAACCGCGACTCCTCGGACAGCGCCAGCAAATGGCCGCTGCGTTCGTCGTATTGCAGGCTTGAGAGGTCGCGTACGAACAGCCCGGCATCGCGCTTGGGGTTGTTGATCACATGGACTGCGTAGGACTTTTCCGGATTGTGGTGAGGAAACCCATGCACTTCATAAATCAGCATCGGGTCGCGTTCCTTCGCCACGAACAGGCGTTTGCCCACCGAATCGTAGGCCAGTCCTTCGAAGCCCTTGTTGCCGCTCATGTGCACGCCCAGGGTCATCTGTTCGGCTTCGGCGGCGTCGAGGAATTGGGTGTCGTCTTCCAGGCGAATCTTGATCAGGCGCTGCTGGCGCTCATCGGTGATGACGTAGATGTCTTCGCTGATGAATTCCACCGCCTCCGGATCGCCAAAGCCGATCAGGGCGATACGCCGCAAAATCTTGCCGTCCAGCGACAACTCGACCAGCTCGGCATTTTTATTGGTGACGGTGAACAGGCTCTTGCGGATCGGATCGAACGTCAGCGCTGAAACGTCATCGTCCAGGCCGTCGATCACCTGCGCCTCGACCGTGACCCGGTATTGGTCCAGGGCGATGGCCTGTTCGCTGGTGGTTTGCCAGAGAGTGTTGAGGTTGAACCAGGCGCGTTCGAACAGGCGCAGGTGCTGGCCGGCGGCGATCAGGAAGATCAGCACCAGCGCCAGCAGTATCAGGATCAAGGGTTTTGGGCGGGCGAGTCGACGCATGTTGGGTGGCTCGAATAAGAACAGGTGCGTGGAATACCACGGCTGCCTGAACTGAAGCTTAATGGCTGTGTGCCACACCCTACAACGAAGGAAGATTTACCCTACAGAGTTAGTGCTGTCAGCGCTGTTTTTCGAAACGATAGAACAGATTCGGCTCGCTGACCATGTACAGATTGCCGGTCTCATCGACGGTGACGCCTTCGGCACGAGGGATTGTGTCTTTCAAGCCGTTGAAGCCGCCCAGCAAGGTCATGAAGCTGACCTGCTCGCCTTTTTCGTCCAGTTCCAGCAACAGATGCGAGTCGGCCGAAAGCACCAGCATGTGCCCGGTGCGCGGATCGATCGCCAGTGCCGATAGGTTGCGCAGGTCCAGTTCATTGCTGACATGGATCTGCTTGTCGCCCTTGAGCGACTGGCTGCCATCGCTTTTCCAGGTGAACAGCGCTGGCGGGCGTTCTTCTCCGAGCACCAGTTGCTGGTTGCGCGGATCCCAGACGATCGCTTCGAACCCTTTGTTCTGGTTCTTGGATGGGCCGAGATCATAGTGAGGGAAGTCGGCATTGTTCAGTTCGCGGGTATCGGCACCAACGTGGACGATGGTCAGCGTGTGATTGCGTTCGTCGGTGATGGCCAGCAGGCCGTTTTCCATATAAGCCACGCCCTCGGGGTTGCTCCAACCCACCAAGGGCATCTTGCGCAGCACGTCGCCTTGCAGGGTCAGTTCCACCAGGAACGGGTGCTTGCCCATGACGGCGAACAAGGTCTTGGTCTGCGGGTTGTAGGTCACATCGGACGCCTCGTCCTTCTCCATGCCGGGTAGTGGCTTGGCGTCGATCACGGCGTGGTAGTCCGGCAGCCAGATGCTCTCCTGGCGCTGGACTGGGCTCTGGAAGTGTTCCGATAGCCAAAGCAGGCCGCGGTCATCCCAATGCATCGCAAACGCCAGGCCATAGGCAGCGACCACCGCCAGCAGCGACCAGGCATACCAGGGCAGGGCGAAGCGGGAGCGGCGGGCAGGTTTGGTGGCAGGCAGTGCTTGGGTTTTGGCCATCGGGGAATGCGTTCCAGAAAATTCGGCTAGGGGAGTGGCTGGCTCAGATGCCGCATTCCCCGGAATTATCCGGATGGCATGTGAAAAAAACGGTAAATGATGGGGTAGAACTCAACCCATCCCCTGTGGGAGCCGAGCTTGCTCGCGATAGCGGTGTATCAGCCAACATCAATGCTGGATGTGATGGCCTCATCGCGAGCAAGCTCGCTCCCACAGGGGGGGGCGCAGGTGTAGCCGTTAACGAACGCTGCTTTCGAAGCGGCTCGCCCCCGGCAACTCCAGTACCAGTTCATCGCCTGCATTCAACGGCCCGACGCCCGCCGGGGTGCCGGTGAGGATCACGTCGCCGGCCTGCAGCGAGAAGCAGCCGGCCATGTACTGGATCATCGGCACGATGGGGTTGAGCATCAGGCTGCTGTTGCCGTCCTGGCGCACTTCACCGTTGATGGTCAGGCGAACGGGGATGTCGGTCAGGTCGGCAAAGGTGCCGCTCGACACGAACGGTGCGAGCACCGCTGCGCCGTCGAAGGACTTGGCAACCTCCCACGGCAGGCCCTTGGCCTTGAGTTCGGCCTGCTTGTCCCGCAGGGTCAGGTCCAGGGCCGGGGCGAAGCCGGAGATCGCGTCCAGTACTTCTTCAACGCTGGGCTTGGTGGACAGCGGCTTGCCGATCAGTACGGCGATTTCCGCCTCGTAGTGCACCGAGCCACGGTCGGCAGGAATGCTGAAACCGCCTTCCAGCGGCACCACGCAACTGCCCGGCTTGATGAACAGCAAGGGTTCGGTGGGCACCGGGTTATCCAGTTCCTTTGCATGTTCGGCGTAGTTACGGCCAATGCACACCACTTTCCCTACCGGGAAATGAATACGTGTACCGTCGACATACTGGTGCTGATAGCTCATTACCGACTCCTGCTTCTGGGATTCATCAGGTGTTTTTAGGCGTCAAACCGCGAAAATCTTGCCCGGGTTCATGATGCCGTTCGGGTCGAATACCGCCTTCACCGCTTTCATGTATTCGATTTCCACTGGCGAACGACTATAGGTCAGGTAGTCGCGCTTGGTCATGCCCACGCCGTGTTCGGCGGAAATCGAGCCGTTGTACTTCTCGACGGTTTCAAAGACCCATTTGTTCACGGTCGCGCACTTGGCGAAGAACTCATCCTTGCTCAGGTTTTCCGGCTTGAGAATGTTCAGGTGCAGGTTGCCGTCGCCGATGTGGCCGAACCAGACGATTTCGAAATCCGGGTAGTGTTCGCCGACGATCGCGTCGATTTCCCGCAAGAAGCCCGGAACCTTGGAGACGGTCACCGAGATGTCGTTCTTGTACGGCGTCCAGTGGGAGATGGTTTCGGAGATGTATTCGCGCAGCTTCCACAGGTTCTGCAGCTGGGTTTCGCTCTGGCTCATCACGCCGTCCAGCACCCAGCCTTGCTCCACGCAATGCTCGAAGGTTTCCAGGGCGTGGTTGGCGACTTCTTCAGTGGTGGCTTCGAATTCCAGCAGAGCGTAGAACGGGCACTCGGTTTCGAACGGTGCTGGCACGTCGCCGCGACCGAGGACCTTGGCCAGGGCCTTGTCGGAGAAAAACTCGAAGGCGGTCAGGTCCAGCTTGCCCTGGAAGGCGTGCAGCACTGGCATGATCGAATCGAAGTCCGGCGTGCCGAGCACCATGGCGGTGAGGTTTTTCGGCGCACGGTCCAGGCGCATGGTGGCTTCGACCACGAAGCCCAGGGTGCCCTCGGCGCCGATGAACAGCTGCCGCAAGTCGTAGCCGGTGGCGTTCTTGATCAGGTCCTTGTTCAGCTCCAGCAGGTCACCCTTGCCGGTGACGACCTTCATGCCCGCCACCCAGTTGCGGGTCATGCCGTAGCGAATGACCTTGATCCCGCCGGCATTGGTGCCGATGTTGCCGCCAATCTGGCTGGAACCGGCCGACGCGAAGTCTACCGGGTAGTACAGGCCATGTTCTTCGGCCTTGTTCTGCAGTTGTTCGGTGACCACGCCAGGCTGGCAGACCGCGGTGCGGTCGGTGAGGTTCACGTCGAGCACCTGGTTCATGTAGTCGAACGACACGACCACTTCGCCGTTGGCCGCCACGGCGGCGGCGGAAAGCCCGGTACGTCCGCCCGATGGCACCAGGGCGATTTTGTGCGCGTTGGCCCAGCGCACGATGGCCTGGACCTGTTCGGTAGTCTTGGGAAAGACGATGGCCGAAGGCGCAGGGGCAAAATGCTTGGTCCAATCCTTGCCGTAAGCGTTCAGGGAGTCGGCATCGGTCAAGACCTTGCCAGGCTCAACCAGGGTCTTCAGCTCATCTATCACGGCAGGATTGGTCATCGACAGAACTCTCGAACAATTCATGGTCATCCTGAGAACGCTTCACGTCGCAGGAATGAGTGTTTAGCGGGGTGCATATGCTAGCATACCGACCCCGCAGCGTAGTGCCCAACGGCTGTTCTGCGGCGACGGCTGTCACGCCGGTCGGGCCAGCATGCGCTGTCCGATTCCCTGCCATTTTTCTCCGGGACACAGGTTTACGCAGATGAGCAAGACTTCTCTCGATAAGAGCAAGATCAAGTTCCTTCTTCTCGAAGGCGTCCACCAATCGGCTGTCGACGTCCTCAAGTCGGCGGGCTATACCAGCATCGAGTACATCACCAGTTCTCTGCCGGAAGCCCAGCTCAAGGAAAAGATCGCCGATGCTCACTTCATCGGCATTCGCTCCCGTACCCAATTGACCGAAGAGATCTTCGACCACGCCAAGAAACTGGTGGCGGTCGGTTGCTTCTGCATCGGCACCAACCAGGTTGACCTCAACGCGGCGCGCGAGCGCGGTATCGCGGTGTTCAACGCGCCGTACTCCAACACCCGTTCCGTTGCCGAACTGGTGCTGGCCGAAGCGATCCTGCTGCTGCGCGGCATCCCTGAGAAGAACGCTTCCTGCCACCGTGGTGGCTGGATCAAGAGCGCGGCCAACTCCTTCGAAATCCGCGGCAAGAAGCTGGGTATCGTTGGCTACGGCTCGATCGGCACCCAGTTGTCGGTATTGGCTGAAGGCCTTGGCATGCAGGTGTTCTTCTACGACACCGTGACCAAGCTGCCCCTGGGCAACGCCACCCAGGTCAACAACCTGCACGAGTTGCTGGGCATGTCCGACATCGTGACCCTGCACGTGCCGGAAACCGCTGCCACCCAGTGGATGATCGGCGAGAAGGAAATCCGCGCCATCAAGAAGGGCGGGATCCTGATCAACGCCGCGCGTGGCACCGTGGTCAAGCTCGACGCCCTGGCCGACGCGATCAAGGACAAGCACCTGATCGGCGCCGCCATCGACGTGTTCCCGGTGGAGCCACGCTCCAACGACGACATCTTCGAAAGCCCGCTGCGTGGCCTGGACAACGTGATCCTGACTCCGCACATCGGCGGTTCAACCGCTGAAGCCCAGGCCAACATCGGTCTGGAAGTGGCGGAAAAACTGGTCAAGTACAGCGACAACGGTACTTCGGTATCGTCCGTGAACTTCCCGGAAGTGGCTTTGCCGGCACACCCTGGCAAGCACCGTTTGCTGCACATCCACGAAAACATCCCGGGTGTGATGAGCGAGATCAACAAGGTCTTCGCCGAAAACGGCATCAACATTTCCGGTCAGTTCCTGCAGACCAACGAGAAAGTCGGCTACGTCGTGATCGACGTCGACGCCGAATACTCGGACCTGGCGCAAGAGAAGCTGCAGCACATCAACGGCACCATTCGTTGCCGCGTGTTGTTCTAAGCAGGCCTGGCTTGCAATAAAAAAACGGGAGCCTCGCAAGAGGCTCCCGTTTTTTATTGCCTGACACTGGGGGCAACATGAAACCCTGTGGGAGCAAAGCTTGCTCGCGATAGCGGTCGTCCAGTTGGCATCCATGTTTGATGGAACACTGCTATCGCGAGCAAGCTTTGCTCCCACAGGTGTTTGTGTTGTATCAGCCGGTGCTGTTACTTCACATCCACCGTGATTTTCTCGGACACGATCGACGGATCGAACGGCATGTGGCCGCTGTCGCCCAGGATCAATTGCAGGGTGTGCTTGCCCGGGGCCAGTTTGATGGTGGTTTCGGTTTGTGCCTTGCCGAAGTGCATGTGATGCGCGTCGGTCGGAATCGGCGCGCCGGCGGCAGGCAGTTCATCGACATCGATGAGCAAATGGTGATGGCCAGTATTCTTGGTCACATCGCCCGCCGGAGCCAGGGCGATGTTCTTGACGCCGAACTTGACCTTGAACTCTTGGGCGACGGTGGCCCCGTCTGCCGGGGAAACGATGAACACTTCTGCACCTTTGGGCGCCGGGGTCGCGGCGGTTGCCAGCATCGAAGCGCCCAGTAACAGGCCGGCCAACGCAGCACGAGACATAAAGCTTTTCATTTTTTTCTCCAGTTTTTCCATGAAATCCGCCTGGCCATGACAACTTCATGACCAATCGTTGTCGAAGCCTGCAACAACCATAGCAAAGCGAGCCTGAAACGAGCGTCGCTTGTATAAATACAAAGGAGTGACCATGCGCTTTCTGCCTGGCCTGATTTGCCTGCTACCCCTTTTGAGTCCACTGGCTCATGCCGAACTGATCGATGACATCAATGACCGTGGCGAACTGCGCATTGCCCTCGAGGCCAACACCGCGCCCTTCAACTTCAAGGAAGACGGCAAACTCACTGGTTTCGAAGTGGAGCTGGGCGAAATGCTTGCCAGTGAACTCGATGTACGCCCCGACTTCGTGGTCACCGATGCCGGGGACCTGCTGAGCGGGGTGGAGAGCGGCAAGTACGACGTCGCCATCAACCACATAGCAATGACCCCGGAACTGGCGGAACGTTTCGACACCAGCGCCGTTTACAGCCAACCGGATGCACAACTGCTGGCGAGCAAGGATGAGACGCCACGCCCGTTGGTCATGGCGCAGTCATTCCAGCCAGAAAAAAAGATCGAGCCGGCGCCGAGCCTGGTGATTCCGTTCCAGAAGGGCAACCCGGCGTTCAAGGCCAGCCTGGACAACGCCCTGACGCGTATCAAGGATGACGGGCGGTTGGAGAAGTTGTCGCAGAAGTGGTTGGGTCGGTAGGAGCTGACGAGTGCAACGAGGCTGCGATCTTTCCAAGGACGCTTGAATCTCAAGCGAAAGATCGAAAGATCAAAAGATCGCAGGCTTCGCCAGCTCCTACGGGGATTGGTCTTCAAACCTTACGCCAGACACTCGCCAACCAAGGCTGTTGCTCCCGCGGCAGCCCAGCCGGTCGGTAGTAATGCTCCAGTTCCACGAAGCCTGCGTCGCCAAGCAGCGTGCGCCAGGCCGCGAGGTCGTGGTAGGCGCCGAAACGCTGGCCGTTCCAGCCCTCCTGGTTTTCGCCTCGCGGGTTTGAGCTGAACAACACGCCGCCGGGCTTGAGCGTGGCGTGCAGTTGCTTGAGCACCCGAGGCAGTTCCTGGACGGGCACATGAAACAGCACCGCGTTGGCGAAAATCCCGTCAAAACGCTCGGCCGGCAGGTCGAGTTCCAGGAAGTCCTGCTGCCACACCTCGCAGCCGCTGTCCTGGCGCGCCATCCGGGCAAACTCTTCTGAACCGTCGAGGCCGACCGCCACATGGCCCAGGCCGGTAAACGTGCGCAAGTCGCGCCCCGGGCCGCAGCCGAAATCCAGGATGTGCAACGGTGCCTGGCCCTGGATATGGCGCAGCAAGGCGTCGATGTTCTGGCTCACATCGTGATCGCGGGTGCCTTCGCGAAAGCTTTCTGCCACGGCGTTGTAATGGCCCAGGGTCGTGGCGGTGATGGCGTGCAGGTCTTCGGTGGTGTGCTTCATGATTGGGGGCTTGAGTGGGGAGCGTCAGGTGACTATACCGCAAGATCATTGGTCTACCTGTGGGAGCAAGCTTTGCTCCCACAGGTCACTGCTCCCCCGGGTCAGCGCTTGTTCAAGCCGCGCGCCAAGCGGTCGCCGCCCAACTGGATCACCGCCACCAACGCCACCAGCAACACGATCACCGTGAGCATGATCTGGCTGTCGAAACGCTGGTAGCCGTACCGATAGGCGATGTCGCCCAGGCCGCCAGCACCGATCGCTCCGGCCATGGCCGAAGAGTTGATCATGGTCACCAAGGTGATGGTAAAACCGCCGACGATGCCCGGCAGCGCTTCGGGCAGCAACACATGCCAGACAATGTGCCAGCGCCGGCAACCCATGGCCTGGGCCGCTTCGATCAGGCCATGGTCGACCTCCCGCAGGCTGACTTCGGCGATGCGGGCAAAGAACGGTGTGGCGGCGATGGTCAGCGGTACCACTGCGGCCCAGACGCCATAGGTGGTGCCGACGATCAGCCGGGTGAACGGGATCAATGCCACCATCAGAATCAGGAACGGTATCGAGCGGAACAGGTTCACGAACGCGCCCAGGGCTCGGTTCAAGACCGGCGCTTCATAGATCCCGCCCTTGTCGCTGGTCACCAGGATCACCGCCAGCGGGATGCCCGCCAACAACGCAATCAGCGACGACACGCCGACCATCAGGAACGTGTCGATGAAACCCTGCAACAACCGATCAAACCACATGACCCAGCACCTCTACCCGTTGCGCCCAATTGCCCGCCCGTTGCCGCAGTTCCTCGGCGCCCCACGACGAACCGCTCACCGCCAGCAGCAATTGCCCCAGCCCGTGGCCCTGAATTCGCTCGATGCCGCCGTGCAGCAGCCGCACCTGTCCACCGAGGGCGCTGAACAAGGCGGCGAGATCTGGCTCTTCACGATCGATGCCGGTGAATTGCAGCCGCAGCACGGTCGCCGCATTCGCCGACGCCGGCTGCACCTGCAAGCGGTTTTGCAGTTCTTCCGGGATGGCGTGTTGCAACGGCGCCAGCAGCGTCCGACTGACCTCGTGTTGCGGATTGCCAAAGACTTCCCAGACCGGCCCCTGTTCGACGATCCGCCCCTGTTCGAGCACCACCACCCGGTCGCAGACTTCGCGAATCACCGCCATTTCATGGGTGATCAACACGATGGTCAGGCCCAGCCGGTGGTTGATTTCGCGCAGCAGGCCGAGGATCGATTGAGTGGTCTCCGGGTCCAGGGCCGAGGTGGCTTCATCGCACAACAAAATCTGCGGGTCATGCACCAGCGCCCGGGCAATCCCCACCCGCTGTTTCTGCCCGCCCGAAAGTTGCGCCGGATAGGCCTTGTGCTTGCCTTGCAGGCCGACCAGTTCCAGCAGCTCGCGGACTTTGCGCTGGCGTTGCTCCTTGGGCACGCCGGCGACTTTCAGCGGCAGCTCGACGTTCTGCCACACGGTCTTGGCCGACATCAGGTTGAAGTGCTGGAAGATCATGCCGATGCGCCGGCGCAGTTCCACCAGGCGGTCTTCATCGAACTCGCCGATGTCTATCTGATCGATCAACACCCGGCCACTGGTGGGTTGTTCGAGGCGGTTGATGGTGCGGATCAGCGACGACTTGCCGGCGCCGCTGCGGCCGATGATGCCGAACACCTCGCCGCGCTGGATCGCCAGGTCGATGCCTTGCAGCGCGGCGACCGGACCCTGGGCGCCGTTGTAGGTCTTGCCCAGGCCGATGAAGCGCACATGGGCACGGTTGAGCTCCGGATGCAGTTCGGTGTGTTCGGCGCTCTGGGGCGTGGGGGCTTCGTGTCGGAATCGAGCGTTGACGGCGTTCATGTCAGCCTTCCCAACCGGCTTGGTAGAGCTTGCCGTGGGCCTTGTCCAGGGCGGCGCGCACGGCTGGCGAGTGTTGGTAGATGTCGACGAACTTGATCAGCCGCGGGTCGTTCTTGCTCTTGGGCTGGATCACGAACTGAATCACGTATTCCTTGTGATCGAGGCCGTCGAACAGCAAGGCGGAGCTGGCATCGAAGGTCTTGGCCAGGCGGATGTAGGCGGGATAACCCTGCACCAGGTCGGCGTCTTCATAAGCGCGCACCAACTGCACGGCTTCGACTTGCAGGATCTTGAGCTGCTTCGGGTTGGCGACGATGTCGTCTTCGGTGGCCTTGTAGCCGACGCCCGGCTTGAGGCTGATCAGCCCGGCCTTGGCCAACAGTTGCAGGCCGCGACCGCTGTTGATCGGGTCGTTGGCAATGGCGACGCTGGCGCCTTCTGGCAGTTCGTCGAAGCTTTTGTATTTTTTCGAATAGAGGCCGACGTTGTTGATGATCCCCGGCGCAAAGGGCACCAGGTCGAACCCGGCGGCGGCCTTGGCATTTTCCAGGAATGGAATGTGCTGGAAGTAATTCACGTCGATATCGCCGGAGGCCAGGCTGACGTTGGGCGCGATCCAGTCGCTGAACTCCACCAGCTCGACCTTCAAGCCTTGCTTGCCGGCTTCTTCGACGGCCGCCTCCAGGGGAATGGCGAACGCGGCGGTGGTGCCGATTTTCAACGGCGCATCGGCGGCAAACAGCGCCGAGCTGAACAGGCCGAGGGCCAGGGCCAGGGTTTTGACTGGCAGGGTCAGGAAGTGCTTGGTCATGTCGGGTATTCCAGTCATTGATTAATTGAGCCATGTGCCTTTGTGGCAAGGGAGCATGTCCCCTCCGCGCCTGTAGGAGCTGTGTAGGAGCTGTGTAGGAGCTATGTAGGAGCTGTCGAGTGCAACGAGGCTGCGATCTTCCCAAGAACACTTGAATCTCAAGCGAAAGATCAAAAGATCAAAAGATCAAAAGATCGCAGGCTTCGCCAGCTCCTACAGAACCAAGCACGAGCAAGCCCCCTCGCTACAGGGTCAGTGCCGGTAAGTCGAACCGATGTGTTGCTTGGGTAGATGGGCCTCTGCGTGAAACAGCTTTTCACGCAGGGTGCCGTTGTCGTATTCGGTCTTGTACGAGCCGCGTCTCTGCAACTCGGGGATCACCAGGTCGATGAAGTCCACGTAGCTTTGCGGCGTGACGATGCGGGTCAGGTTGAAGCCATCAAGGCCGGTTTCGCCGATCCAGGACTCCAGCTCGTCGGCCACCTGTTCGGGCGAGCCAACCACCGTGATGTAGCGACCGCCCAGGGCGTGTTGCTCAAGCAATTTGCGCCGGGTCCAGTCGTTGTTCTGCAAGGTCTTGGTGGCGGACTGGATGGCGTTGCTCTTCACGTACTGGATCGGCTCATCCAGTTCGTACTGGGAAAAATCGATCCCCGTCGACGCGGAAAAATGCGCCACCCCGGCCTCGGCGCTGGCGTAGCTCAGGTACTCGGCATGCTTGGCCCAGGCGGCCGCTTCGGTCTCGCCGACAATCACGTTCAGGCCCATGAACACCTTGATGTCCCCAGGGTTGCGCCCGGCCTCTACGGCGCTGGCGCGGACCTTGTCCAGCTGGGCCTTGGTCGCTGGTTTGTTCTGGCCGCTGATGAATACGCACTCGGCATGCCGCCCGGCGAACAACAGGCCGCGCTCGGAACTGCCGGCCTGGAACAGCACCGGCGTGCGCTGGGGCGAGGGTTCGCACAGGTGATAGCCCTCGACCTGGTAGAACTCGCCCTGGTGCCGGACCTTGTGCACTTTCTCCGGTCGGGCATAGATCCGCTGCTCGCGGTCGTTGAGCACCGCGTCGTTTTCCCAACTGCCCTCCCACAGTTTGTAGAGCACTTGCAGGTATTCGTCGGCCTGGTCGTAGCGGCGGTCATGCTCGACTTGCGCGGTCAGGCCCATGGCCTTGGCGGCGCTGTCCAGGTAGCCGGTGACGATGTTCCAGCCGACCCGACCACGGCTCAGGTGGTCGAGGGTGCTCATGCGTCGGGCGAACAGGTAGGGCGGTTCGTAGGTCAGGTTGGCGGTGAGGCCGAAGCCGAGGTTTTTCGTCACGGCGGCCATCGCGGACACCAGCAGCAACGGGTCGTTGACTGGTAGCTGGATCGACTCCTTGAGCGTGACATCCACCGACTGTTGGTACACGTCATAGACCCCGACGATGTCGGCGATGAACAGCCCGTCGAACAATCCGCGCTCGAGCAATTGCGCGAGGGCGGTCCAGTATTCGATCGTGTTGAACTGGGTCGAGGTGTCCTGGGGGTGGGTCCACAGGCCGTGATTGATGTGCCCGATGCAGTTCATGTTGAACGCGTTGAGCAGGATCTTTTTCTTGCCGGCCGCCATCAGATAGTCCCCCGCAGCGGCGGTTTTTCATCGTTGAGGTAGAAGTTGCCCACCGCGTGGTATTTCCAGCGCATCGGGTCATGCAGGGTGTGCACCCGGGCGTTGCGCCAATGGCGGTCAAGGCCATGTTCGGCCAGGGTCGCCTGGCTGCCGGCCAATTCGAACAGCGTGCTGCTGGCGGCCAGGGAAATTTCGGTGCTGATGGCACGGGCTTCGGCCACGGCCACCGAGGCAGCGGCGACTGTGTCGGCCCGGGTGTCGGCCTGGGCTCGGTCGAGAAACTCACCGGCGCGCTCCAGCAGGGCTTCGGCGGCGTGCAGGCGGATGCTCAGTTGGCCGAAACTCTTGAGGGTGTGCGGGTCTTCGGTGGCGACGTCGCTGGTGGCGTCGATCCAGGGGCGGGTTTTATTGCGGACAAAATGCAGGGCGTCTTCATAGGCGGCGCGAGCGATGCCGGTGTCGATGGCGGCGTGGAGAATCTGCGCCAGCGGCCCTACCGGTGTGGGGCGTTCGAAGGCGCTCTGGAAGGGCACGATGTCGGCGGCGGCGACATACACGTCTTCGAACACCACCGAACCACTGCCCGTGGTGCGTTGGCCAAAACCGCTCCAATCGTCGATCACCGTCAGGCCCTGGCTGTTGCGAGGAACGAACGCCAGTTGTTGCACGCCATTTTCATCCACCACCGATGTGGGGATGCGCTGGGCGTAGATCGCACCCGTGGCGTAGAACTTGCGACCGTTGATGCGATAGCCCTCGCCGTCGCGGCGCAGTTGGGTGATGCGGTCATGGGCAGTCTTGGTGCCAAGTTCGGCCAGGGCGTTACCAAAGCGCTGGCCGGCGAGCACTTCGGCATACAGGCGTTGTTTTTGCGCTTCGCTGCCGTTTACCCGCAGTACTTCCAGGGCGTAGAAATGATTTTGTGGGATCTGCCCCAGCGAGCCGTCGGCCTGAGAAATCAGTGCGATGACCTTGGCCAGGGTGACGTTGGAAACACCGGCACCGCCATAGACCTTGGGCACGCTGATGCCCCACAGGCCCGAGCGGGAGAAGGCCTCCAGTTCCGGGTATGGCAGACGGCGCTCGCTGTCGCGCAGGGCGCTGTCGCGCTTGAAGTCATCGGCCAGGTCGCTGGCCACGATCAGGGCTTGTTCATCGCTGGTGATCACCGCGACGTGTTGAGAAAACGTCATGTACTGCTCCAGAGCTCGGGTCGTCAGATCCAGGAATGCCGGGCCGGCAAGGTGTCGTTCAGGTGGTAGGCGCCTACCGCGTGATACTTCCAGCGCACCGGGTCGTGCAGGGTGTGGACCCGTGCGTTGCGCCAATGGCGATCGAGGTTGAATTCGGCGAGGGTGGCGCGGCTGCCGGCCAGCTCGAAGAGTTTTTCGCTGGCTTGCAGGGCGATCTCGGTGGTGAGCACTTTGGCCTCGGCCACGGCAATCGAGGCGCGGGCGGCCGATTGCGCCGTGATGGGGGCGGCACTGACCTGATCCAACACCTGTCCGGCCTTGCGCAGCAACGCTTCGGCGGCGTGCAGTTCGATTTTCAGTTTGCCGATGTCGGCGATCACGTAGAGGTCGTCACTGGCTCGGTCGACCTTGGCATCGATCCAGGGCCGGGCCCGTTCGCGAACGAAGGCGATGGCGTCGTCGATGGCACCACGGGCTATGCCTGCATCGATGGCGGCCTGGATCAGTTGGGAAATCGCGCCTTGCACGCCGGGTGTTTCGTTGATGCGCCAGTTATCCAGAACCAAGTCGGCATCCACCCGCACATTGTTCAGCAGCACGGTGCCGCTGGCGGTGGTGCGCTGGCCGAAGCCCGACCAGTCGTCGACGATCCGCAAGCCCGGGGTGCCGCGCCGCACGAACGCCAGCACCTGGCGGCCCTCGTCATTCAGCGCCTTGACCGCGACCCAGTGGGCAAACAGCGCGCCGGTGGAATAGAACTTCTGGCCATTGATGACAAACCCGTCACCGTCGGCGGTGATCCGAGCCTTCAGCTCAAGGGTATTGCGAGTGCCGCGTTCCGGCCCGGCGTTGCCGATGCGCCAGCCTTCGAGCACGCTCTGCAAGAGGATTTTTTTCTGCCGTTCGGTGCCGGTGCCGAGAATCAGCTGGAGTACGCCGAACTGGTTTTGCGGGATCTGCCCGAGGGCCGGGTCAGCGGCGGAAATGATCGCGAACACGTCGGCCAGGGTGACGAACGAAACCTGTGGACCGCCGTATGCCCGGGGAATGGCGATGCTGCCCAGTCCGCTGCGGGTGAATTGCTCGATTTCTGCCCAAGGCAGCTTGCGTTGCTGGTCACGCCGCGCGGCCTGCTGACGGGCGACCTGCGCCAGTTCATGGGCCGCTTTGATGGCCTCGGCATCGTTGCGCAACACCTTTGCGGGCAACAACAGCGGTGCGATATCCAGGTCGCTCTGGACTTTTGCTTGCGCCAGATCCGACATTACAGCCACTCCGTGGCTGCAGGCAGTGCCTGGGCATATTGCACTGGGGTGATTGTGTTTCGTTCCATACCCACCTCACATCTCAAGAAACGCCGCGATGAATGCGGCGAGCGAAAATCAAGAATGTCCGGTGGTCCGGTGCATATACCCTAAGCGTGTATAGATTATTTTTGAACTAACTTTTAGGAATATAAATAGAGGGCTTTTGCCGAGCGATGTTGTGGCGAGGGGATTTAGCGAAACGTCGCACCGCCCCTCGCCACAAAAGCTCCCCCATAGGGTTCACTTTCGGCGACTCGGTTCGGCCGCCATGAGACTCTCTGTCAATGGTTTTTTCAGGTACGGATTGGCGCAACCGATCTTCAATGTCCGTGGCGGTGCCCAGTGGGAGTTGTTGCCCACGCGGTCGAGGATGCAGTAGGTCACTTCCAGGCGCAGGTCTTCTCCTGCCTCCAGGATGATCTGCGGCGGGACCCAGATATTGATTGGCTGGCCGACTTCGCTGGCGGTGATCGCTGGCAAGTCCATGCGTACATCACCCCAGCGCAGGGTCACGGCATCGCCGGCGGCCATGTTCAGGTAGGGTTCGATGGTCAGCGGTACGCCGCGCTTGATCTGGTTGGGGTTCACGCCCTGGCGTCGGATAGTGCCGGGAATGCGCACTGGTGCCAGGCCCTGGTTTTCATCGCCGCTCAGGGCCGACGGCTGCCCGCCGGGGCAATCGAGCTTCGCGTGTACCCGTTGCTTGGCGGATAGCGCCGGCCCACGCCCGACCTGCATCACCCGATAGTGGATGCGCGAAGTCCCATCGACGATGAAACTCTCCGGGACTCGCAGGGTGACGCTGTCTTGTACATCGGCCTGCGACAGCAAGCGCGAGCCGACGTAGCAGTTGTCCCAGAACAGTTCGATCAGGTCACCTGCATCCATACCAGGGTAGGGCGCAATGGCAACCTTCAGGTGAGCGGCGTTGGCGATATTGATGCCGGTAGGGTGGGCGTTGGCCAGGGAGGGGGCGGCCAGTTCAGGACTCTTCGACTTACATGTCATGGTGTTCTCCTTGATGCTTGAAAACTAAGTCCGTTTCGGGAAGATCAACGGCGATGACTAATCGCGACCTATCTTATGTGTGCAGCCATATAGGCTAGGCTGCGCCTAGTCACTGTGCAGAAAATAAATAATGTGCATCGCCTGTTGGTCACTAGTGTCCTGTTTCGCAAATACGTTTCTTTTTTGGCGAGTGGCTGTTGTCGTCAGGCAAGGCGCCGCGACGAGTCATAGCCCGCTATGGCGAGGAGCGGCAACGCAGCATGACGACAACAGACGCCGTCAAAAAGGAACAGTATTTGTGATACAGGACACTAGATAAGGGCTCAATAGTTTCAGTGTCAATAGAGGCACTTGCTTAATAGTTCATTGTGAAAGGCTTCAGAAATATCCTACGCATTCATGTTAATAATGCGCGGCTTCACAAGCCCTTTTCCCAGGCCCGCAGGTTTCTGAAAAATGCTCGAAAGAGCGTCTTGAGACTAAGCAGGAAAGCGCTGGGCTGAAGGGGAGTGTTACGAGAGGTCTGTCCTTGCCGTACATAAAACGGTCGAGGATGTTGAGTGGGGCGCAAGTTGCAAGTTGTTTCGTTACAGCCAAGTTTATGGCGGCAGTGTCTTGAGTGTGTTGCAACGGCCTCACTTCCATCCCTGGAAGTGATGACGCTGTCCATAACTTACTGGGCGCCGTGTCCGGCGGAGAGGAACTTGCTGAGGAACTGTCGCGTGCGTTCTTCCTTGGGTGCTGCAAACAAGGCCTTGGCTTCGCCTTGTTCGACGATCACGCCTTTGTCGAAAAACACCACGCGGTTGGCCACGTCCCGGGCGAAGCCCATTTCGTGGGTCACGATGACCATGGTGCGTTTTTCTTCGGCCAAGCCGCGAATGGTTGCCAGCACCTCGCCCACCAGTTCCGGATCCAGGGCCGAGGTCGGCTCGTCGAACAGAATCACCGCCGGCTCCATCGCCAACGCCCGGGCAATCGCCACGCGCTGTTGCTGGCCGCCGGAAAGGCGCCGAGGGTAGGCGTCTTCCTTGCCGGCCAAGCCGACCTTGGCCAAGAGCTTGCGCCCCAGGGCTTCGGCTTCTGCGCGCGGAATCTTTTTCACCACCAGCGGGCCTTCGATCACGTTCTCCAGCGCGGTGCGATGGGGAAACAGATTGAAGTTCTGGAACACAAAGCCCACCTGCTGGCGCAAACGGCGCACCAGGTTCTGCTGTTGGTTCAGCGGGCGACTGCCATCGATCTCGATGTCGCCGACCTTGATCCGACCGCTGTTGGGCTCTTCGAGGAAGTTCAAGCAGCGCAGGAAGGTGGTCTTGCCCGAGCCGCTGGGGCCGATGATCGCAACCACTTCGCCTTCTTCGATCTTCAAGTCGATGCCGTTGAGCACCACCTGACCCTTGAACTGCTTTGTCAGTTTTTCCACGACAATCATGGGTCAGGACTCCTGGTCATGCCGATTGACCCGGGCTTCCAGGACGTTCTGCAGGTGCGAGAGCACGCTAGCCAGAACCCAATAGATCAGCGCGGCGGCAAGGTACATGGTGAAAATTTCGAAGGTTCGCGCGGTGATCAATTGCGCCTGGCGGAACAGCTCCGGTACCTGGATGGTCGCCGCCAGCGCGGTGTCCTTGACCAGGGAAATGAAGCTGTTGCCCAACGGTGGCAGGGCCGTGCGTGCGGCTTGCGGCAGGATGGCCCGGCGCAGGGTCTGGGCGCGGGTCATGCCGATGCTTGCCGCCGCTTCCCACTGGCCACGCTCGATGGAGCTGATGGCGGCCCGCAGGATTTCACACGCGTAGGCGGCCATGTTCAGCGAGAAACCGATCAGGGCCGCCGGTAGCGGATCCAGCTCGATGCCCAGTTGTGGCAACCCGTAATAGATCACGAACAGCTGCACCAGCAACGGCGTGCCGCGAAAGAACGACACGTAGATGCGGGCGATCCAGTTCACCAGTTTGAAGCGCGACAGACGCATCAGCGCCAGGCCGAACCCCAGCAGCAAGCCGAAAAACATGCCGCCCAGGCTGAGGATGACCGTGTAATACGCGCCCTTGAGCAGGAAGGGTGCGGAGTCCAGTGCGAGTTGAAGAGCTGCTTCCATTATTGGGTAACGTCAGCGCTGAAGTATTTTTCCGAAAGCTTTTTCAGCGTACCGTCGGCGCGCAGTTTTTCGATGGCCTTGTTTACGGCTGCCAGCAGCTCAGGCTCGCCTTTGCGCAGGGCAATACCGGACTCCTGGCGCGAAAAGGCTTCGCTGGTGACGGTGGTGTCCTTGGCTTTCTTGGCGTATTCCAGTGCGGCCAGGCGGTCGATCAGGATGGTGTCGATACGACCGACGCGCAGGTCCTGGAACTTGGTTGGGTCGTCATCGTAGGTTTTGACTTGGGCACCCGGTACTTCTGCCTTGACCCACTGTTCGTAGTTGGTGCCCAGGCCCACGCCGACTTTTTTACCGTCCAGGTCAGCGGCCTTCTTGATGTTCAGCTCGTCGGCTTTCTTGGTCAGTACCAGCGCTTGAATCCCGGAAATGGTGTACGGCTCGGAGAAATCGTACTTTTTCTTACGCTCCTCGGAGATGGTCACCTGGTTGACCACTGCGTCCAGACGCTTGGATTCCAAAGCCGCGAGGATGCCGGCCCATGGGGTCGTCTGCAGCTTGACCTTCACACCCAGCTCCCTGGCCAGGGCTTCGGAGAACTCCACTTCGAAGCCGGTCAGTTTGCCGCTCTCATCAACGAAACTGAACGGTGGATAAGTGCCTTCCAAGCCGATCTTGATTTCGCCGGCGTCCTTGATTTTCTGCAGTTGCTCACCGGCAACCGCTTGCCCCAACAAGCCGGCGCTCAATGCCAGGCCCAGCGAACCTACCAACAGGTTGCGACGTAATGCGGAAAAATTCATGACAAGCCCCTGTGTTTTCTTATGAAGAGGTTATTTTGGCTGAGATAAGGCGTAGCCGCGATCCGAAAAGATTGCCACATCCTGCCTTAAAGCCGCCTGTGCGTCTCGCGGCAAATGCGCCTGCGGCGAGACTATAGGATGGCTTTTATAGATTGGAAAATAATATTAAATTACCCACATATTCCAATATGTAATGGAATTCTTCTGTGGGAGCGAGCCTGCTCGCGATGGTCTGTCAGCCAAATTGATCTTGGCTGATCCACCGCTATCGCGAGCAGGCTCGCTCCCACATAGAGGTTCCCCCTACATCTCAGAACGCCGCGCTGTAGGCAAACAACGCCGGCGCGCCACCGGTGTGCAGGAAGATGATCGGCCCTTCGTCGAAACGGTCGCGACCCATGCCGTCGAGCAGGCCGGCCATGGCCTTGCCGGTGTAGACCGGATCGAGCAGCAGCCCTTCCTGGCTGGCCAGCAGCTTGACCGCCGCCAGTGTCCCGGCGTTGGGTTCACCATAGCGGGGGGCGAAATATTCGTCCCACAGGTTCACTTTGAACGCCTCTGGAAGGGCGACTTCGAGCAACGCTGCCGTGCGCTCGGCCAGGCCCTGGACCTTCGGAAACTGGTCCTCCTCGCTGCGCGAAACCGTGACACCGATGACAGGCAGCGCCGGCAGGGCTTCGCTCAGCGCCAGCGCCAGGCCGCTGTGGGTGCCGGCACTGCCCGAGGCCAGTACCACGGCGGCGAATTCAATCCCGGTGTCCTTGATCTGCTCGGCCAGTTCCAGACCGGCGCGCACATAACCCAGCGCGCCCAAGGCGTTCGAACCACCAATCGGCACCAGGTAGGGTTTTTTCCCGTTGCTGCGCAGGCGACCGGCCAGGGCCTGTAGCTGCTCATCGGCGTTGTCCAGGTTGTCCACCAGCTCGACCTTGGCGTCGAACAATTCCAGCAGCAGCCGGTTGCCGTTGCCCAGGTAATTGCTGTCTTCGGTGCCGATAGGGTTTTCCAGCAAGGCCACGCAGCCCAGGCCCAGCTTTGCGGCGAGGGCAGCGGTCTGGCGTACATGGTTGGACTGGATCGCCCCGGCGGTGATGAGGGTATCGGCGCCTTGGGCGATGGCATCGGCGGCCAGGTATTCGAGCTTGCGCAGTTTGTTGCCGCCCATGGCCAGGGGCGTCAGGTCGTCACGCTTGATATAGATGTCCCGGCCGAGCCAGGTGGAGAGGCGGTCGAGTTTTTCCAGCGGTGTCGGATGGCCGAGCAGGTCGAGACGGTTAAAGCGAGACAGCTGTTGTTTGATCATGGGTCCGTACTGGTTGTAGGCGATGCCTGGACTATAGGCACGCCGATATTCATGGGCAACCGGCATGTGGGAGCGAGCTTGCTCGCGATAGCGGTGTAGCAGGCTCATGAAGATGTTGAATGACGGGCCGCCATCGCGAGCAAGCTCGCTCCCACAGGGGCTTGGCGCCAGTGAACGAATGCTCTCCTGGCAACGTCATACCCTCTCGGAGGCTAGTGTAGGAAGCGTGCCGTCGAGCCCTGCGATTAGTCCTTAGCTAGCTATTTATGTTTAACTTGAACGTTCATTCAAGTTAAACCGTCGGTTTGCTGCCCGCTCACAACAGGAGGCTTGCCTTTGCCGAGTCCGTTTTCGACCACCCCGATTCTTTTTCCCGAGGAGCTTGTTTCATGAGTGCCTCGTCCCTTCCACCCAGCGGCCTGGTCCGCATGAACCCGCCGGTCTTTTACTTCGCCGCGACCTTTATCCTGCTGTTCGGCCTGGTGGTGATTGCCATGCCCGCGCAGGCCGGCGCCTGGTTGCTGGCCGCGCAGAACTGGGCGGCCAATACGGTCGGCTGGTACTACATGCTGGCGATGACGCTGTATCTGGTCTTCGTGGTGGTCACCGCCTTGTCCGGCTACGGCAAGATCAAGCTCGGTGCCGACCACGACGAACCCGAATTCAGTTATCTGTCCTGGGCCGGCATGCTGTTCGCCGCCGGCATCAGCATCACGCTGTTTTTCTTCTGCGTGTCCGAGCCGCTGACCCACATGGTGCAGCCGCCCCAGGGCGAGGCGGGTACCGCCGAGGCGGCGCGCCAGGCCATGCAGATCCTGTTCTTGCACTGGGGGCTGCACGGCTGGGGCGTTTTCGCATTCGTCGGCATGGCCCTGGCGTACTTCGCCTACCGGCACAATTTGCCGCTGGCCCTGCGTTCGGCGCTGTACCCGCTGATCGGCAAACGCATCAACGGCCCCATCGGCTACGCCGTGGACGGCTTCGGCATTATCGCCACGGTGTTCGGCCTTGGCGCGGACATGGGCTTTGGTGTGCTGCACCTCAATTCCGGGCTCGACTACCTGTTCGGCATCGCCCACACCCAGTGGATTCAGGTTGGCCTGATCGTGCTGATGATGGGCGCGGCGATCATCGTGGCGGTGGCCGGTGTCGACAAGGGCGTGCGGGTCATGTCCGACATCAACATGCTGCTGGCCTGCGCGTTGTTGCTGTTCGTGCTGTTCGCCGGGCCCACCCAGCATTTGCTCAACACCTTGATCCAGAACATCGGCGATTATCTCGGCGCCCTGCCGATGAAGAGCTTCGACCTGTACGCCTACAACGAACCTAGCGACTGGCTGGGCGGCTGGACGGTGTTCTATTGGGCCTGGTGGATCGCGTGGTCGCCGTTCGTGGGGCTGTTCATCGCACGGATTTCCCGTGGCCGCACCATCCGCGAATTCGTGTTTGGCGTGCTGCTGATTCCCCTGGGTTTCACCCTGGCGTGGATGTCGATCTTCGGCAACAGCGCCATTGACCAAGTGTTGAACCACGGCATGAGTGCCCTGGGCATGTCGGCCTTGGAAAACCCATCGATGAGCCTTTACCTGCTGCTGGAAACCTACCCCTGGAGCAAGACCGTCATCGCCGTCACGGTGTTCATCAGCTTCGTGTTCTTCGTCACCTCCGCCGACTCAGGCACAGTGGTGCTGTCGACGTTGTCGGCCAAGGGCGGCAACCCCGATGAGGACGGGCCGAAATGGCTGCGGGTGTTCTGGGGGGCGATGACCGCCCTGGTGACCAGCGCGTTGCTGTTCTCCGGCAGCATCGATGCCTTGAAGTCGGCGGTGGTGCTGACGTCCTTGCCGTTCTCGTTGATTCTGCTGCTGATGATGTGGGGCCTGCACAAGGCGTTCTACCTGGAGTCGCAGAAGCAGATCGCGCAATTGCACTCCCTGGCGCCGGTGTCGGGTTCACGTCGGGGCACGGGCGGCTGGCGCCAACGCTTGAGCCAGGCGGTGCATTTTCCGTCCCGTGATGAGGTGTACCGTTTCCTCGACACCACGGTGCGCCCGGCCATTGAAGAAGTGACCGCGGTGTTCGTCGAGAAGGGCCTGACAGTGGTGGCCCAGCCCGATCCGGCCAACGACAGCGTCAGCCTGGAGATCGGTCACGGCGAGCAGCATCCGTTCATCTACCAGGTGCAGATGCGCGGCTACTTCACGCCGTCCTTCGCCCGCGGCGGCATGGGCTCCAAGGAACTCAACAACCGTCGTTACTACCGTGCCGAGGTGCACTTGAGCGAAGGCAGCCAGGATTACGACCTGGTGGGCTACACCAAGGAGCAAGTCATCAACGACATCCTCGACCAGTACGAGCGCCACCTGCAGTTCCTGCATTTGGTGCGCTGACCAACGTCCGGTTTTCCATCTGCCACCGTGTCGATCCCATCGCGAGCAGGCTCGCTCCCACAGGGTCTAGTGATTGCCTTGTGGGAGCGAGCCTGCTCCGGGCGGCGATCCGACGATGGCGGTTTGGTAGGCAGTGGAGCGCAACGCCTCAGACCAGCCCACCGTTGGCCCGCAGGATCTGCCCGTTCACCCAGCCAGCGGCCGGGCTCACCAGGAACGCGATGATGCTGGCAATGTCTTGCGGCTGGCCGAGGCGTTCCAGGGGCGGCATCTTGGCGTAGTGCTGCACCTGTTCTTCACTCTTGCCGTGCATGAACAGTTCGGTGGCGACTGGGCCGGGGGCCACGGCATTGACCGTGATCTGCCGACCGCGCAGTTCCTTGGCGAACACCTGGGTCAGGGATTCCACTGCGGCCTTGCTGGCGATATACACCGAGTAGCCGGGCAGGTTCAGGCCCACGGTGCTGCTGGAAAAATTCACGATCCGGCCACCGTCATTCAAACGGGTCGCGGCTTCGCGCAGGGTATTGAAGGTGCCACGGGTGTTGATGGCGAACGTCTGGTCGAACAACTCGTCGCTGTGCTGCGCCAGGGGCATCACCTGGAGGATGCCGGCGTTGTTGATCAATACATCGACCTTGCCCAGCTGCGCTTCGGTTTCATCGAACATCCTGCGGACATCGGCGGCAGAGGACACGTCTGCCTTCACCGCTATGGCTTGGTGGCCGGCCTGGCGCAATTGCACCACCAACTTGGACGCCTCGCTGGCGCTGTTGGCGTAGTTGATGACGACGGCGAAACCTTCGCTGGCCAGTTGCTTGGCGATTTCGGCGCCGATGCCGCGGGAAGCACCGGTGATGATGGCAACTTTGGATGTTTGAGTCGGCATGCTTGAGTCCTCTTGAAGTGGGTGAGGCCAGGTTCACATGTTTACTCTTGGCGATAAATGCCCGAAAGTTGCCTTGACTGTTCAACAATCACTAACAATAAAGGCGCCGGATTCAGATGGATCAAGTCAAAGCGATGAAGGTGTTCGTGCGCATCTATGAGCGAAGCAGTTTCACCCTCGCCGCTGAAGACTTGAACATGCCACGGGCCACGCTGACCCACACCCTCAATCAATTCGAAACCTGGCTGGGCGTTCGCTTGTTGGAGCGCAGTACTCGCAAGGTGCGCCCGACCCTCGATGGCGAAGCCTATTACCCACGCTGCGTGCAATTGCTGGCGGAACTTGAAGAAGCCGAACTGGCGTTTCGCGGCGTGGCGCCCAAAGGCAAGTTGAGGGTGGACTTGCACGGAACCCAGGCACGGTACTTCGTGATTCCGGCGTTGCCGCAATTCATGGCCCGCTATCCCGAAATAGAACTGTTCATCAGCGAGGCCGATCGTTTCGTCGATCTGATCGCCGAAGGCGTCGATTGCGTGCTGCGCTCCGGTGAGCTGGCGGATTCGTCATTGATCGGCCGGCGTGTCGCCAATCTTCGACAGATCACCTGCGCCAGTCCCGGTTACTTGCGCCAGTACGGCGAGCCGAAGTGCCTCGATGACTTGAAACATCACAAGGCGGTGAATTACGTCTCGCGGACCACCGCCAAACTGTATCCGTTTGAGTTCATGGTCGATGGCGAGCTCAAGGAGGTCCCGATCGGGGGCTCGCTGTCGGTGTCGGGCGCCGAAATCTATGCCGCCTCGGCCATCGCCGGCCTGGGCCTGATCCAATGCCCGCATTACCGGATGGAAGAGCCGATCCGGCAGGGCCTGATGCAGGAAGTCCTCACCGCCACCCCACCACCGTCCATGCCGGTGTCGGTGCTCTATCCGCACAACCGACTCATGTCGCCGCGGGTGCGCGTGTTTGTGGATTGGGTGGCGGAGGTGTTTGCGCAGGCGCGTTAGTGTGCCCCGTAGTTATCGTTGTCCTTGTGAGCGAGCTTGCTCGCGATGAGGCCTTGCCAAGCGATATTTTCATTGGCTGATCCACCGCTATCGCGAGCAAGCCCGCTCCCACACCTGATATGCGAACTTTCAACCTGACCGATGCGTCTGTGAAGTGTTAGCTTCTGCCACCAGCGTCCGAACAGAGAGCCTTTCGATGACCTACACCGCTGCGCAAAACCGCTACGAGTCCATTCCTTACCGCCGCGTCGGTCGCAGCGGGCTGGTGCTGCCGGCGCTGTCGCTGGGGTTGTGGCACAACTTTGGCGACAGTACGCCCATCGATACCCAGCGTGCCTTGCTGCGCACGGCGTTTGACCTGGGCATCAACCACTTCGATCTGGCAAACAACTACGGCCCGCCCTACGGCAGCGCCGAGATCAATTTCGGCCGGTTGCTGCGTGAAGATTTCAAGCAGTACCGCGATGAGTTGATCATCTCCAGCAAGGCCGGTTGGGACATGTGGCCGGGCCCATACGGCCAGGGTGGTGGCTCGCGCAAATACGTGCTCGCCAGCCTCGACCAGAGCCTGCAACGCCTGGGGCTGGACTATGTGGATATCTTCTATTCCCACCGCTTCGACCCCGACACCCCACTGGAAGAAACCGCCAGCGCACTGGCCACTGCGGTACAGCAGGGCAAGGCGTTGTACATCGGCATTTCCTCGTATTCCGGGGTGAAGACCCGGGAAATGGCGGCGCTGCTCAAAGAGTGGAAAGTCCCGCTGCTGATTCACCAGCCGGCCTACAACCTGCTCAACCGCTGGGTGGAAAAGGACCTGCTGGATGCCACCGACGAACTGGGTACCGGTGTGATCGCTTTCACGCCACTGGCCCAGGGCCTGTTGACCGACAAGTATCTCAAGGGTATTCCGGCCGATGCGCGGGTGAACCGTCCGGGCGGCGGCTCGTTGCAGGCTTCGCATCTGTCGGAGGAAAACATCGCCCATGTACGCGCCCTCAATGAGATCGCCCTGCGGCGCGGCCAGAGCCTGGCGCAAATGGCCCTGGCCTGGACCCTGCGCGATCCCCGCGTGACCAGCGCGCTGATCGGCGCCAGCCGGCCGGAGCAGATTATCGAGAACGTCGGGGCGTTGAAGAACCTGAGCTTCAGTGCTGAAGAACTGGCGCAGATCGATCGGTTTGCCCTGGAGGGCGGGATCAATCTTTGGGAGAAGCCTTCGTCGGCTGAGTAACGAATCGGCTGATCTGCAATGATCGGCTGAATACACAATCCTGTGGCGAGGGGATTTATCCCCGCTGGGCTGCGCAGCAGCCCCAAATCCTGTCACCCCGGTGTGTCAGGCCGATCGCATTTAGATGTATTGGGGCCGCTTCGCAGCCCCGCGGGGATAAATCCCCTCGCCACAAGAGCAATTCAGACTCGGTGCCTCACCTGAAAAACGGCACATCCCCCAACACCGTCGCCCGGTGCATCACCCGGCGGGCGGGGCGGTAGTCATCCACGGCAAAGTGCTGGGTGACGCGGTTGTCCCAGAACGCCACGTCGTTGACCTGCCAGCGCCAGCGCAGGGTGAACTCCGGGCGGGTGGCGTGGGCGAAGAGCAGTTTCAGGATCACCTCGCTTTCGGTTTCCGACAGCTCGTTGATCCGTGTCGTGAAGCCTTCATTGACGAACAGCGACCGTCGCCCGCTCACCGGATGAGTGCGGATCACCGGATGGGACAGTGGCGGGTTTTTCCGCCGTGCGGCTTCCCAGCGCGCCAGGTCTTCGGCGGTGTTGCCAAACCGTTCCAATGGAAAGGACCGGGTGAAATCGTGGGTCGCTGTCAGGCCTTCCAGCAAACGTTTCAAAGGGGCTGACAGCGCTTCGTAGGCCGCGATGCCGCTGGCCCACAACGTGTCGCCGCCAAACGCCGGCAGTAGCTTGGCGCTGAGCACCGCGCCCATGGCCGGCGTCGGTAAAAAAGTCACGTCGGTGTGCCACACGGCGTTGTCGCGGACATCGGTGACGGCGGTGTCGAGCACCAATACTTCGGGCTGCTCCGGTACGTTGGGGTAGATCGGGTGAATGTGCAGGTCGCCAAAATACGCGGCGAAACGCGCTTGTTGCGTCGGGTCGATCAGCTGGTCGCGAAAGAACACCACCTGATGCTTGAGCAAGGCCTGCTCGATGGCCTCGCGATGTTCCGGGCTCAGCGGCTGGCTGATATCGATCCCACTGATCTGCGCGCCGAGGGCTGTGCTCAAGGGAGTAATGGTCGGGCGGTTCATCGTCGAGTTCTCGGATTGGGCGCCGAATGGTCGGCGTAGTCATTGGGTATCAATGGGCCTGGCCGTGCCACGGCACCAGTTTGCGTTGCAGGGCGCGCAGGCCCATTTCCATGGCGAAGGCGATCAGTGCGATCACCAGGATCCCCAGTACCACCACGTCGGTGACCAGGAACTGCGCCGCTGACTGCACCATGAACCCCAGGCCGCTGGTGGCGGCGATCAGCTCGGCGGCCACCAGCGTCGACCAACCCACGCCCAGGCCAATGCGAATGCCGGTGAGGATGTCCGGCAAGGCACTGGGCACGATCACATGGCGAATCAACTGGGCCCGCGTGGCGCCCAACGATTGCGCAGCGCGTAGCTTGGCCCGGTCCACAGTGCGCACACCGGTGGCGGTGGCGATGGCAATCGGGGCGAAGATCGCCAGGTAGATCAACAGCACCTTTGACAACTCGCCGATGCCGCACCAGATCACGATCAACGGCAAGTAAGCCAACGGCGGAATCGGCCGGTAGAACTCGATCAACGGGTCGAGCACGCCGCGAGCGATGCGGTTGGCGCCAATGGCGATGCCCACCGGCACCGCCGTCAGCACGGCGAACAACAGGCCCAGGCCGATGCGTTCAAGGCTGGCGGCCAGGTGCTGCCAGAGGGTCGAGTCCATGTAGCCGCTGGTCGCCAGCAGCCAACCTTTTTGCAGTACGGCAGACGGCGAGGGCAGGAACAGCGGTTCGATCAGGCCGCTGGCGGTGACGGCCCACCAGACCGCCAGCAGTGCGATCAGGGTCAAGCCGCTGATCCAGCGCGTACTCAGGCTGGGCCTCAAGCCGCCGGCCGGGCGCTTGCTCGTCGTTTCACTGACAGCGGCTGGAATTTCGTAGCTGCTCATGCGCGCTCCTGTGGCCGAGTGGCGCTGCGTTGGGAGAACACCTTGGCGAGCACATGCTCGCGGGTTTCGATAAAGCGCGGGTCGGACTTGATCGACCGCGCCGATTCCCCGGCCCCGTAGCGCTGGCCGAAATCCAGGCTCAGGCGCTCGACGATCTGCCCTGGGTTCGGTGCCAACAGAATCAAGTCAGTGGCGAGGAACACGGCTTCTTCAATGTCATGGGTGATCAGGAACACCGGCTTGGCGGTGCGCTGCCAGACCTGCAGCAACAGTTCCTGCATCTGCTCGCGGGTGAAGGCGTCCAGCGCCCCGAAAGGTTCGTCCATCAACAGCACGCGCGGGTCGGCCGCCAGTGCCCGGGCCAGGCCGACGCGTTGCTTCTGGCCGCCGGAGAGCTGCCAGACACGGCGCTGCTCGAAACCGGCCAGGTCCACCAAAGCAAGCATTTCCCGGGCCCGGGCTTCACGCTTTTGCTTGCCGACCCCAGCCAGTTCCAGGCCGAACCCAACGTTGGCCAGCACGTCCTGCCAAGGCAGCAGCGCATCGTCCTGGAACACCACGCCGCGCTCGGCGCCAGGGCCCTTGACCGGCGTGCCGTCGAGGGTGATCTGCCCGGCGCTGGGCTCGACGAACCCGGCAATCAGGTTCAACAGCGATGTCTTGCCACTGCCGGACGGGCCGAGGGCAACCAGCAATTGCTGGGGCCCCAGGGTCAGGGAAATATCCGCCAGCACCGGTTCCGCCGCGCCGGGGTACTGTGCGCTGATGCGCTCCAGCTGTAGCAAGGCCATCGCGTGTCTCCCTTTTCCTGCTCAACGAGTGATGTATTTGGCGCTGACGTAAGGCGCGTAGTCCGGCAGCACGGCTTCGACCTTGCCTTGCTCCTTGAGGAACGCTGCGGTGTCGGTGATGGCTTGGGTGGTCGGTGCGCCGAGGCTCACGACCTGATCGGCCGCGAGGGGAAAGACGTTGCCTTGCAGCAACAGCGGGATATCGCTGGCCTTGGCGCCGGAGAGTTTCACCAGTTTGTCGACGTTGGACGTATCGGCCAGCCAGGCTTGTGGGTCCTTGCGGTACTGGGCGTAGGCATCCAGGGTCACTTTGGCGAAGGCTGTGACAATTTCAGGATGCTTCTGGGCGAAGTCCTTGCGCACGATCCAGGCGTCGAAGGTCGGGGCGCCGAACTTCGCCAGTTCCGCGGAGGTGATCAGCACCTTGCCGTTTTCCTTGGCCACGCCCAGGGCCGGGTCCCAGACGTAGGTGGCGTCGATGTCGCCGCGCTTCCAGGCGGCAATGATGGCCGGTGGCGCCAGGTTGAGTACGGTGACTTTCGACGGGTCGATGTTCCAGTGCTTCAACGCGGCGAGCAGGCTGTAGTGCCCGGTGGACACGAATGGCACGGCGATTTTCTTGCCGATCAGGTCTTGTGGGGCGTTGATGCCCGAACCATCACGAACCACCAGGGCTTCGGCGGCGCCGATCTGGGTGGCGATGAGGAAGGTTTCCACCGGGACCTTGCGGGTGATGGCTGCGGTCAACGGGCTGGAACCGAGGTAGCCGATCTGCACGTCGCCCGAGGCGATGGCGGTGATGACATCGGCGCCGTTGTCGAACTTGCGCCAGTCGATCTTGGCCTGGGTGGCTTTTTCGTAGGCACCATCGGCCTGGGCGACTTTGGCCGGGTCGACGGTGGTCTGGTAAGCGACGGTCAGGTCGGTCGCCTGGGCAAAAAGACTCGTTGCAGCCAGGGAGGCGGCCGCGAGAAGGCGGAGGGGGAAACTCAAAGACATGGCAAAGCTCCTCAACAGGCCGCCGGTTATTCGGCGTTGAAGGAGACTAAATGATCTAAGAATTGGAAAATAAATAACTTTTTCGAATGAGCTTATTTTCGAAAAAATCTATAAGACACGACTGAGAACCCTTGTGGCGAGGGATCTTGCTCCCGCTCGGCTGTAGGAACTGTGTAGGAGCTGTGTAGGAGCTGTGTAGGAGCTGTCGAGTGCAACGAGGCTGCGATCTTTCCCCAGACACTTGAATCTCAAGCGAAAGATCAAAAGTCGCAGCCTTCGGCAGCTCCTACAGTGCAGTCCAGCGAAGCGTCCTCGTCAAAGAGGGGTCAGTTGCTGATCGCCAGGATGCTCGCCTGATACGAACCCACGAACACGTCGAAATCTCCCACCTCGTTCTGCTCCAGCTCAGTTTGTTGAACCAGGGATTCACGGGCGGTTTCTTCGAATGCAGCCTGTTCCTGGGCAGGCAAAGGCTCGGCGCGGAAGAATTCGGCGTGGGCCTTGCTTTGGCGCAGGGAGAACTGGGCGAAGCTTTCCTGATGTTCGGCCATGGCGGCCAGCACCTGGGCGGAGGGCGTCAGGGATGGGTCGCGGACTTTCGCCAATTGCGCGTCCAGTGCCTGGCGGTGGGCATCGCCACCTTGGCTCTGGTCGAGCAGCGAGGCCAACGGCGCGATTTTTTCCAGCAATTCGACGGCCCAGGCCTGCATGTCCACCGATTGACCCTGGCGCTGCAATTGCAGGCCAGGCTTGCGGCCTTTCTTGACCACGGTCAGGAAATTGCTGGTGGCGTTACTGCATTCGTTGTTTTCCAGCTGCGGGCTGTCATTGAGGCCGCAATACAGCAGGAAAGCATCGAGGAATCGCGACTCGGTGAGGTCGATGCCCATCGGCAGGAACGGGTTGATGTCCAGGCAACGCACTTCGACGTACTGGATACCCCGGGCCATCAAGGCCTGGATCGGCCGCTCGCCGGTGTAGGTCACGCGTTTGGGGCGGATGTTGGAGTAGTACTCGTTTTCGATCTGCAGGATGTTGGTGTTGAGCTGCACCCACTCGCCGTTCTGGTGGGTGCCGACTTCGACGTACGGCGCATAAGGCGTCGCCACGGCTTTGCGCAGGCTGTCGGTGTAGCTGGCCAGGTCGTTGTAGCAAGGCGTGAGGCCGGCCTGGGCGTTGCTCTGGTAACCCAGGTCGCTCATGCGCAGGCTGGTGGCGTAGGGCAGGTACAAGGTGTCCGGGTCCAGTTGCTCCAACTGGTGCGGGCGACCCCGCAGGAAACCGGCGTCCAGGGCCGGCGAGGCACCGAACAGGTACATCAGCAACCAGCTGTAGCGGCGGAAATTGCGGATCAGCGCGATGTAGGCCGACGACTGGAAGTCACGGTCGCTGGCCTCGACGCCTTCGGCCTGCCGGAGCAGGGGCCAGAGCTTTTCCGGCAGGGAAAAGTTGTAGTGGATCCCGGCAATGCATTGCATGGTCTTGCCGTAGCGCAGGGCCAGGCCCTTGCGATAGACGTACTTGAGCCGACCGATGTTCGAGGTGCCGTAATACGCGATCGGGATGTCCTCTTCCGCCGGCAGTGGGCACGGCATCGAAGGGCTCCACAGGTACTCGTCGCCAAGTTTGCTGTAGGCAAACCGGTGGATCCTGTCGAGGCTGCGCAGGGTATCGGCCGGGTTGGCCAGGGCCGGCGTGATGAACTCCAGCAGCGACTCGGAATAGTCGGTAGTGATCTGTTCGTTGGTCAACGCCGAACCCAGGGCCTTGGGATGCGGGGTCTGCGCCAAGTGCCCATCGCCAGTGACGCGCAGGCATTCACGCTCGATGCCGTGCAGGCACTGTTCGAGCAGGGAGAGGTTGGCGCGCTCGCCGAGCAGGGCCAGGCGGCGGTTTAAAAGGTCGCTCAAGTTGAATTCCTTCACGCGTCAGTCGCCCCAATATGGGGGTGGGCAAGACGGTCTACAAGGGTGAAGTTAAAACTGGCGTTTTCGCCTGGTTTTCATGCTGCCAAAGACAATCATCACACCCCCTGTGGGAGCGAGCCTGCTCGCGATAGCGGTCTGTCAGTCAACTTTTATATTGACTGGTCCACCGCTATCGCGAGCAGGCTCGCTCCCACAAGGGGTTTCGGCGCGGCATTCGTGGCATCGAAATTAACTCAAATCGATGACAGGGAGCTATAGGACAGCGAACGTGCCTTGCGCTTTTGCGACCAGTTTGTCGCCTTGCATCACCTCGGCCTCGACCACCAGCGTGCGCCGGCCCGGGTGGATGACCCGGGCGGTGCACAACACGTCGCCGTCGGACACGGCGCGAATATAGTTGATCTTGCATTCGATGGTCGCGCTCTGCTGGTCAAAGCCATGGACACTGGAGCAAGCCAGTCCCATGGCGATGTCCACCAGGCTGAACAGCGCGCCGCCGTGCAGCTTGCCGCCGCGATTGCGCAGCGGCGGCTCAAGGCTCAGGGCGACTTGCGCCACCCCGTCCCCAAGGCTGTGCAGACGGCAGCCGAGCAGCTTGAAAAACGCGCTTTCCACCAACCCGGCTGGCACGTCCATCAGCGTTTCTTCAACTGCTTGGCGTTGGCGAACAACGAGGCCATGGCGTTGTTGGACGGAGCCGCGGTGGTGGTCTCCTTGCGTGGCGCGGTGTTCTGCGACTGACGAGGCGTCGAGCCAGGACGCGCACCACGGGCACCGTCGACTTTCTCGCCCGGTGTGTCGCTCATGCGCATCGACAGGCCGACGCGTTTGCGCGGGATGTCGACTTCCATGACCTTCACTTTCACCACATCACCGGCCTTCACCGCTTCGCGGGGGTCCTTGATGAACTTCTCGGACAAGGCCGAGATGTGCACCAGACCGTCCTGGTGCACGCCGATGTCGACGAAGGCACCGAAGTTGGTGACGTTGGTCACCACGCCTTCGAGGATCATGCCCGGTTGCAGGTCCTTGAGGTCTTCGACGCCGTCCTGGAACTCGGCGGTCTTGAACTCGGGGCGCGGGTCGCGGCCCGGTTTCTCCAGTTCCTGGAGGATGTCGGTGACGGTGGGCAGGCCGAAGGTTTCGTCGGTGAATTTCTTCGGATCCAGGCGCTTGAGGAACCCGGCATCACCGATCAGCGAACGAATGTCGCGGTCGGTCTGGGCGGCGATGCGTTGCACCAGCGGGTAGGCTTCAGGGTGGACAGCGGAGGAGTCCAGCGGGTTATCGCCGTTCATTACCCGCAGGAAGCCGGCGGCCTGTTCGAAGGTCTTTTCACCCAGGCGCGGGACTTTCTTCAACGCGGCGCGGGTCTTGAACGCGCCGTGTTCGTCACGGTGGGTGACGATGTTCTGCGCCAGGGTGGCGTTCAGGCCGGAGATACGCGCCAACAGCGCCACCGAAGCGGTGTTCACGTCAACACCCACGGCGTTCACGCAATCTTCCACCACCGCGTCCAGGCCTCGCGCCAGTTTCAGTTGGGAAACGTCGTGCTGGTACTGGCCGACACCGATGGATTTCGGGTCGATCTTCACCAGTTCCGCCAGTGGATCCTGCAGGCGACGGGCGATGGATACCGCGCCACGGATCGACACGTCCAGGTCCGGGAATTCCTTGGAAGCCAGTTCCGACGCCGAGTAAACCGAAGCGCCGGCCTCGGAGACCATGACCTTGGTCATCTTCATGGCTGGGTATTTCTTGATCAGCTCGGCGGCCAGCTTGTCGGTCTCGCGGCTGGCGGTGCCGTTGCCGATGGCGATCAGGTCCACCGAATGCTTGGCGCACAGGGCGGCGAGCACGGCGAGGGTCTGGTCCCACTTGTTGTGCGGCACGTGCGGGTAGACCGTGGCGTGGTCCAGCAGCTTGCCGGTGGAATCCACCACGGCCACCTTGCAACCGGTGCGCAGGCCCGGGTCCAGGCCCAGGGTGGCGCGTGGGCCGGCCGGTGCGGCCAGCAGCAGGTCGTGCAGGTTGTGGGCGAACACGTTGATCGCCTCGGTCTCGGCGTTATCGCGCAACTCGCCCAGCAGGTCGGTTTCCAGGTGGGTGTAGAGCTTGACCTTCCAGGTCCAGCGCACCACTTCGGCCAGCCATTTGTCGGCGGCGCGACTCTGGTTCTGGATGCCGAACTGCTGGCCGATCATGCCTTCGCACGGGTGCATGGTGCCGGGCAATTCTTCACCGACTTTCAGTGCGGAGCTGAGAATGCCTTCGTTGCGACCACGGAAAATCGCCAGGGCGCGGTGGGACGGCATGCTCTTGAGCGGTTCGTCGTGTTCGAAGTAGTCGCGGAACTTCGCGCCTTCCTCTTCCTTGCCGGCGATCACCCGGGCGCTAAGGGTGGCTTCCTGCTTGAGGTAGTTACGCAGTTTTTCCAGCAGGTTGGCGTCTTCGGCGAAACGCTCCATGAGGATGTACTTGGCGCCTTCCAGCGCCGCTTTCACGTCCGCCACGCCTTTTTCGGCATCGACGAAGCGCGCGGCTTCGGCTTCCGGGGCCAGGGTCGGGTCGTTGAACAGGCCGTCGGCCAGCTCGCCGAGGCCGGCTTCCAGGGCGATCTGGCCCTTGGTGCGGCGCTTTTGCTTGTAGGGCAGGTACAAGTCTTCGAGGCGGGTCTTGGTGTCGGCCAGCTTGATGTCGCGCTCAAGTTGCGGGGTCAGCTTGCCCTGCTCCTGAATGCTGGCCAGGATGCTGATGCGCCGTTCGTCGAGTTCTCGCAGGTAGCGCAGGCGTTCTTCCAGATGCCGCAATTGGGTGTCATCGAGGCTGCCGGTCACTTCTTTCCGGTAACGGGCGATGAAAGGCACCGTGGAGCCTTCATCGAGTAGCGCGACGGCCGCTTCGACCTGTTGTGGGCGTACACCGAGTTCCTCGGCGATGCGGCTGTTGATGCTGTCCATAAAACCACCTGACAAATTGTGAAATCAGGCTCGCCACCGCAGAAACAGCGCTCGGCGAGACTGGTTGAGCGGCCTGGCATGCGCCGCTGCCTGGGTCAAAAGGCTGCCTGTTGACCCGCGAAATTCAAAAAGTGCTGCCTGGCCAAGGGGAAAAAAATGGCACGCCGGGTCACGATCCGGCATTCCCTGGCACAAAAGGCCGCGCATTATAACCAGCGTTCCGTCCTGAGGGGGGGACATGGTCTGTAGGCTTGATGCCCGGTTTTGTGGTGATAGAGGAAAAATCTGCTAACAATGCACACGGTGCGTATAACGGCAGCTAGGCCATAATGCGCGCCGAGATCAAAGGAGCTTCCTATGAGCAGCACTGCACAAACTGCTGAAGGCGAAAAAATTCTTATTGTTGACGACGATCCGGGGCTGAGCAGCTTGCTGGAACGCTTTTTCGTCAGCAAGGGCTACCGCGCCCGTACCGTACCGAACACCGAGCAAATGGATCGACTGCTGGCCCGTGAAGTTTTCAACCTGGTGGTGCTCGACCTGATGCTGCCCGGTGAAGACGGCCTGACAGCCTGCCGCCGCCTGCGCGGCGCCAACAATCAGATCCCGATCATCATGCTCACCGCCAAGGGCGACGAGTTGAGCCGTATCAAGGGCCTTGAACTGGGCGCCGACGATTACCTGGCCAAGCCGTTCAACCCCGACGAGCTGATGGCCCGGGTCAAGGCGGTGCTGCGTCGTCAGTCGGCGCCGGTACCTGGCGCGCCGGGTAGCGAAGATGAAAGCGTGACCTTCGGCGACTATGAGCTGTCCCTGGCCACTCGCGAGCTCAAGCGCGGCGATGAGGTCCACATGCTCACCACCGGCGAGTTCGCCGTGCTCAAGGCCCTGGTGATGAACGCTCGCCAGCCGCTGACCCGGGACAAACTGATGAACCTGGCCCGTGGTCGTGAGTGGGATGCGCTGGAGCGCTCCATCGACGTGCAGATTTCCCGTCTGCGCCGGATGATCGAACCCGATCCTTCCAAGCCGCGGTACATCCAGACCGTCTGGGGCGTGGGTTATGTGTTCGTACCGGATGGCGCCGCCAGCAAGTGATCGGCGATTTGTAGGAGCGGGTGGCCTGGCCGGTTGAAATGTCTTCTTCCAGGCGACTCGCGGTCTGTCATTGTGCGAGCATCGCTCGCTCCTGCAAGTGTGTAGCGGTTATTCATGAAAACCCCCGTTTGGTTCCCCCAGAGTTTCTTCTCCCGCACCCTCTGGCTGGTGCTGATCGTCGTGCTCTTCTCCAAGGCACTGACGCTGGTGTACCTGCTGATGAACGAAGACGTTCTCGTGGACCGGCAGTACAGCCACGGTGTTGCCTTGACCCTGCGGGCCTATTGGGCGGCGGACGAAACCAACCGAGCGAAAATTGCCGAGGCGGCGACGCTGATCCGCGTCGTCGGTGCCGGCGTGCCGGAGGGCGAGCAGCACTGGCCCTACAGCGAGATCTATCAACGCCAGATGCAGGCCGAACTGGGTGCCGATACCGAGGTGCGATTACGCATGCACTCGCCGCCGGCGCTGTGGGTACGAGCCCCGAGCCTGGGGGACGGCTGGCTGAAAGTGCCGTTGTACCCGCATCCGCTGCGCGGCCAGAAAATCTGGAACGTGCTCGGCTGGTTCCTGGCCATCGGCCTGCTGTCGACGGCGTCGGCGTGGATCTTCGTCAGCCAGCTCAACCAACCGTTGAAACGCCTGGTCTACGCCGCCCGCCAACTGGGCCAGGGGCGTAGCGTGCGGCTGCCCATCAGCGATACGCCCAGCGAGATGACCGAGGTCTACCGTGCCTTCAACCAGATGGCCGAGGATGTCGAACAGGCCGGGCGCGAGCGCGAACTGATGCTCGCTGGTGTCTCCCATGACCTGCGCACGCCGCTGACCCGGCTGCGGTTGTCGCTGGAGTTGATGGGCGAGCACACCGACCTGACCGACGAGATGGTCCGCGACATCGAGGACATGGACGCGATTCTTGACCAGTTCCTGGCGTTCATTCGCGACGGTCGTGACGAGTCTGTGGAAGAGGTGGACCTCAGTGAATTGGTGCGGGAGGTGGCCGCGCCCTATAACCAGAACGATGAGAAAGTGCACCTGCGCCTGGAGCCGATCCAACCGTTCCCGTTGCGCCGGGTGTCGATGAAGCGTTTGCTGAACAACCTGATCGGCAATGCGCTGAACCATGCTGGCACCGGCGTCGAAGTCGCGGCTTATGTCTCCGGTGATACCAGCGCGCCTTATGTGGTGCTGAGCGTCATGGACCGTGGCGCCGGCATCGATCCTTCTGAGCTGGAAGCCATTTTCAACCCCTTCACTCGCGGTGATCGCGCCCGGGGCGGGAAGGGTACGGGGCTGGGCCTGGCCATCGTCAAGCGCATCGCCTCGATGCACGGCGGCAACGTCGAGCTGCGTAACCGCGTCGGTGGTGGGCTGGAAGCTCGGGTGCGCTTGCCGTTGGGCTTGATGCTGCCTCGGGATGCAGTATAGGAGACAGCAGCAAGCCGCGAGCTTCAAGCTGCAAGTTGGAAGCAGCTTGGCTTGCAGCTTGAAACTTGCTGCTTGCAGCTGCTCCTCAACCTTTACCCTTGGTCCGGGTCATGTTCGGCCCGCCATTCTTTTCCAAATGCTCAATGATGATCCCGGCCACGTTCTTGCTCGTGGTGGTCTCGATCCCTTCCAGGCCTGGCGAGGAGTTGACTTCCATCACCAGCGGTCCGTGGTTGGAGCGCAGGATGTCCACGCCCGCCACGGCCAGGCCCATGACTTTCGCGGCCCGCAGGGCGGTCATGCGTTCTTCCGGGGTGATCTTGATCAGGCTGGCACTGCCGCCGCGATGCAGGTTGGAGCGGAACTCTCCGGGCTTGGCCTGGCGTTTCATCGAGGCAATCACCTTGTCGCCGACGACGAAGCAGCGAATGTCCGCGCCACCGGCTTCCTTGATGTACTCCTGGACCATGATGTTTTGCTTAAGGCCCATGAACGCCTCGATCACCGATTCCGCCGCCGTCGCGGTTTCACACAGGACCACGCCGATGCCCTGGGTGCCTTCCAGCACCTTGATCACCAGCGGTGCGCCGTTGACCATCGCAATCAGGTCGGGAATGTCGTCGGGGGAGTGGGCAAAACCGGTTACCGGCAGGCCGATCCCGCGCCGTGACAGCAACTGCAGCGAGCGCAGCTTGTCCCGGGAGCGGGCGATGGCCACCGACTCGTTGAGGGGAAACACCCCCATCATTTCGAACTGACGCAACACGGCGCAGCCATAGAACGTCACCGATGCGCCGATGCGCGGGATCACCGCATCGAACCCTTCCAGCGGCTTGCCACGGTAATGGATCTGCGGCTTGTGGCTGGCGATGTTCATGTAGGCGCGCAGGGTATCGATCACCACCATTTCATGGCCTCGTTCGGTCCCGGCTTCAACCAGACGACGAGTGGAATACAGACGCGGATTACGCGACAGCACAGCGATCTTCATGCAACACCTGTGGCAGAGGTAGTGGACACCGGGAATGCCGGCTTGTCTTGAACGTATTTGATACCCGGATTGACCACCAGTTGGCCGTCGATCAAGGCTTTGGAACCCAGTAACAGGCGGTATCGCATGGACTTGCGGCAGGCAAGGGTGAACTCGACCCGCCAGATTCGATCACCCAGTGCCAACGTGGTGCTGATCACGTAGCGGACCTGAGCGTGGCCGTTGGAACTCTTTATGGTCTTGCGGGCCACCAGTGGCGCTTCGCAGCGGCGATGGCGCAACTGCACCACCGTGCCGAGGTGCGCAGTGAAGCGCACCCACTTTTCGCCATCGCGCTCGAATGGCTCGATGTCGGTGGCATGCAGGCTGGAGGTGCTGGCACCGGTGTCGATTTTTGCCCGCAGGCCCACGACTCCCAGATCCGGGAGCGCCACCCACTCGCGCAGACCGACAACGGTCAAATGGTCAAAAGTCTTCAATAAAAAAACCTGCGATCAGTACATCGGATCGTGGACTCCGCGAATCGCGGTATTCACGCAGAATAATCACAAAATGGCGACAGTTATCTACGCGCTTGTTTGTGCTTGTAACCGATTTCGAGCCAAGCCATGCATGTGGAGGCGATTTGGCGGGCATTCTATCCGTCGGGCCGGATTCGTGCGCCCGACAAAAACGGTAGTACAGTTCCGGCTATTGGCAGAAAAGAGGAATGGCAGTGGCACAAAAAAAGGAAGAGGACGACAAGGTCCGTCTCGATAAATGGTTGTGGGCGGCGCGATTCTACAAGACGCGGGCGCTGGCCAAGACCGCCATCGAAAGCGGCAAGGTTCATCACCGCGGAGAACGTTGCAAGCCGGGCAAAGAGCCACGCGTTGGCGATGAGTTTGTCATCCGCACCGGCTTCGATGAAAAGACCGTGGTGGTCGAAGCCTTGTCGATCGTGCGTCGCGGCGCGCCTGAAGCCCAGGCGCTATATCGCGAAACCGAAGCCAGCATCGCCAGGCGCGAAACCGCCGCCGCGCAACGCAAGGCCGGCGCCCTGGGGGTCAGCACCGACGGCAAGCCGAGCAAGAAGCAGCGCCGGGACCTGTTCAAGTTTCATGGCAGCAATAGCGAATAAAGCGCCGGTCATCCCGCTGGGCGCTGTAGGAGCTGGCGAAGCCTGCGATCTTTTGATCTTTCGCTTGAGATTCAATTGTCTGGGGAAAGATCGCAGCCTCGTTGCACTCGACAGCTCCTACGCCAGTACCTCCGATCCAGCGGGAGCAAGCTTCAGCGCCTTCCCGTCAGGCAAACCCAAGCCTTGCTTGGAACCCACCCTGAATGCCCATAAAATGCCCGCCATCATTTGTCATCACCTCAGATACCAGACCCTATGACTGATTTACCGGATACCGACTACACCCAACGTTTCATCTTCGATGACAGCGACGCCCGTGGCGAGCTGGTGGCGTTGGAGCGTAGCTACGCCGAAGTCCTTGCCAAGCACGCCTATCCGGAGCCGGTCGCACAACTGCTCGGCGAGCTGATGGCGGCTGCGGCGTTGTTGGTGGGCACCTTGAAGTTCGATGGCTTGCTGATTCTCCAGGCGCGCTCCGAAGGTCCGGTGCCGCTGCTGATGATCGAGTGCTCCAGCGAACGTGAGATCCGGGGCCTGGCCCGTTATCACGCCGAACAGATCGCGCCCGACGCGACCCTGGCCGACATGATGCCCGACGGCGTGCTGGCCCTGACGGTCGACCCGACCCATGGCAAGCGCTACCAGGGCATCGTCGATCTCGACGGCGCGACCCTGGCTGAATGCTTCACCAACTACTTCGTCATGTCCCAGCAGACCAATACCCGCTTCTGGCTCTACGCCGACGGGCGGCGTGCCCGCGGTTTGCTGCTGCAACAACTGCCTGCCGATCGCCTTCGCGACGCGGAAGAACGTGATGCCAGCTGGCAGCACATCACCGCTCTGGCCAGCACCTTGAGCGCCGATGAGCTGTTGAGCCTGGACAACGAAACCGTGCTGCATCGCCTCTATCACGAGGAGCAGGTACGCTTGTTCGACGGACAGCCGTTGCGCTTCCAATGCAGTTGCTCTCGTGAACGTTCCGCCAATGCGCTGGTCAGTCTGGGTCTGGAAGATGCGCAGCAACTGGTGATCGAACATGGCGGTGCCATCGAGATCGATTGCCAGTTTTGCAACGAGCGCTACCTGTTCGACGCGGCGGACATCGCGCAATTGTTCGCCGGTGCGGGTGTCGACACACCGTCAGATACTCGTCACTAAAACGATTCAGCGCAGGTAAATCTCCTGGCAAACGCCGGATTTACGCCGTACTGACGGGAGGGCCCTACTCTTTTTGGGGTTTTCTGGCATAATCCGGCCCACTTTTTTCGGGTAGTAGTGCGCGACTTCCTACTACAAAACGTTTGGAGCACTCGGCCACGGGCCGACGGGGAATCTCATGACGCAAGCCAATAACGCCGTGTACACCGATCTGAGTGTCGATGATCTGGTCAAAGAAGCCCTGAATCGCGGTGAAGGCGAGCTTGCCGATACTGGCGCGCTGGTTGTTCGTACCGGTCATCGTACCGGTCGCTCGCCAGTCGACCGTTTCATCGTAGAAGAGCCAACCACCCAGGACGCCATCGCCTGGGGCCCGATCAACCGCAAGTTCCCGGCCGACAAGTTCGATGCCCTGTGGAACCGCCTCGAAGCCTACCTGGGCGAGCGCGAGCGTTTCGTATCCCACGTGCATGTAGGCTCCGATCCTGCGCACTACCTGCCAGTCAAGATGACCACCGAGACCGCGTGGCACAACCTGTTTGGCCGTTGCCTGTTCATCAACCCCGAGCAATACAACGCCGGCGGCAAGGATGAATGGCAGATCATCAACGCACCGAACTTCGTCTGCGAGCCTGAGCGCGACGGCACCAACTCCGATGGCACCGTGATCATCAACTTCGCGGCCAAAAAAGTGCTGATCGCCGGCATGCGCTACGCCGGTGAAATGAAGAAAGCCCTGTTCTCCGTGCAGAACTTCCTGCTGCCGGCTGTTGACGTGCTGCCGATGCACTGCGCCGCCAACATGGGCGAAGAGGGCGATGTGACCCTGTTCTTCGGTCTGTCGGGTACCGGCAAGACCACCCTGTCCGCCGACGAAAGCCGTTACCTGATCGGTGACGACGAGCACGGCTGGGGCGTGGGCGTGGTCTTCAACATCGAAGGCGGCTGCTACGCCAAGTGCATCGACCTGTCCGAGAAGAACGAGCCTGTTATCTGGAAAGCCATTCAGCACGGCGCCGTACTGGAAAACGTCGTCCTGGACCCGGTCACCAAGAAAGCCGACTACGCCGACGACAGCCTGACCCAGAACAGCCGCGCCGCTTACCCGCGTGAGCTGATCGAAAAACGCGCACCGAAAAACCTCGGTGGCGAGCCAAACGCCGTGATCTTCCTGACCTGCGACCTGACCGGTGTACTGCCGCCTGTGTCGATCCTCAGCGAAGAACAAGCCGCCTACCACTTCCTGTCCGGCTACACCGCACTGGTGGGCTCGACTGAAATGGGTTCGGGCAGCGGCATCAAGTCGACCTTCTCCACCTGCTTCGGCGCCCCATTCTTCCCGCGTCCGGCTGGTGAATACGCTGAGCTGCTGATCAAGCGCATCCGTGGTTTCGGTTCCAAGGTCTACCTGGTCAACACTGGCTGGACCGGCGGCGGCTACGGCGTTGGCAAGCGTTTCAACATCCCGACCACCCGTGCGGTGATCGCAGCGATCCAGAGCGGCGCGCTGATCGGTGCTGAAACCGAACACCTGGACATCATCAACCTGGACGTGCCGCTGGCTGTTCCAGGCGTCGAGACTGGCCTGTTGAACCCACGCAACACCTGGGCCGACAAAGCTGCCTACGACGAAGCGGCCAAGGCATTGGCCGGTCTGTTCACCGAGAACTTCAAGAAGTTCGACGTGAGCGACGCGATCAAGGCGGCGGGTCCGCAGCTGTAAGGCTTGGTTAGCGAATGAAAAAGCCGCCCTTCATGGGCGGTTTTTTTATGGGTGCGCCAGGCATGGCGCGTTGCGCGTTAGCGCAACCAGTTTGGCTGTGGTGGCCATGCTGGTGACTTGGAGGTGAAAGTCCTTTACAC
>NZ_LMDO01000034.1:0-300062 GCF_001425105.1 Pseudomonas sp. Root401
CTGAACGGCACTCAACCCAAATGATTTGCCGGCATTGATCTATCGGCTTCGATAACTCGTCTGCTCTGTAAGCATTACCACTGGTACAGCGCCGCCCAAGGCGATTGGCTACCACCACTCGCTCGCCAGCCTTGGCCAACATAAACCTTATGGCGCGCATTTCTGGATCGTATGAGCCGAGCGCCCACACCGGATTTTTGGATGCCATAGGTATGTCTCAGATTCGGGATGCGGTGAGGATTACGACACGCACGGAGGTTCCTTCGAACTGGTCAACGTAAGCTTCCGACCAGTCGTGTGAAAAACCTTCGAGCGGCTGAGTGCCAGTCATTGACGCAGGCAGGATTGCGACCAGACGACCGTCCTCTGCTAAAAGCGATGCTGCTGCAATAATGTGAGCAAGTGCCCGACCCTTGCTGAATGGAGGGTTCATCAAAATTCCATCGAAACGCTGGTCACTATTGCGCTTCGCCCACTCCAGAAAATCAGCCTTTACGGTGTTATACCCTTTCGCTTCAAGTACCTTCGCCCTGACCTGGGCCAGCTCGATGCACGTTGTTGTAGCCATCGGCAGGTGACAGGCGAGGTCGCCAAGACCTGCCGAAGGTTCGCAGTAACGTTTGCCTGCCTCTACGCAGAGCCGTTGCGCTGCATCCTTACTTATCCGTGATTTGGTAGGGTAGAACTGGTAGCTCACTTGCTCGGGAACCACGCCGCCAAAGATCAGTTGTTCGATTACTGGCCGAGGCTCGTAGTCGAATCTCACCCATGCCATGGACTTATCACGGTTAAAGCTGACCTCTGCACCAATGTCCTCAAGAACCTGAACGGCTTTCGAAATCGAGCTTTGGGATTTCGAATACAAGTTGAGGCTGTTGAATGAGTCGCGAAATTCGATATCCGAAAGCATGTCTATGACTTCCATGGGCAAGCGCTCTACCTTCAAGTCGAAACTGCCGACACGCGGCTTCCTTGGGGGCGCTCTGAACCGAGACGGGATCGCCATAGGGTAGAGGTGAGCCAAGATCGCGTTCAGCTCCACAGCTACCTCTGGAGCAACCTCAAAGTGGACTGTGCCTACCTTGTGAACTACGACTGTGAACGCGCCACCATCAATAGGCGCTTTTTTTCCAATGAAACCTTTATACAAACGATCAAGGATCTGGCGAGTCCCATACTCCTGCGGCTCACCGCGACCAGTGAGTCGGCCAACCACGCCCCGTAGGTCACTGATCACAGCAACCATGCTGCTATCGGCATAACCGTCCCTATTGAAAACGCCAGCCAAAATCATCTTCTTGGAGAAACCAGCCGGTGAGTTGGTTACGTGCTGTTTGCTGAGAGACTGGAAAATCCCATCGACGCGCTCGGCGAAGAAGGTCTTACGTTGCTGGAGCAAGTCATGCAACGTGGGCCGCACCGTGCTTTCATCGAAAGGAGGACATTCAATGCCGCTGAATTGCAGCCGGGCCTTTTCGCGTTTGGCCGCAGGCATGACCTCAAAAACCTTCGCCTCGCTGAGCAAACGGTTCCAGAATTCGATTCGTAAGCACGTAACGGCTGCGTTGGCATCTGTAGGGATGCTCGGCGTGTAATCATCCCCGTAGACCAATCGCATCCCAGCAATGAAATAGCTCATCACTCCTTGTCGCTGGGCATCATCAATCAGCGCCTTCGCCGCATGAATTGCTTGCTCTCGCTGACGAAACTGCCCCAAGAGCTGATCGATCATGTCGAAATGAGTAATGCCGCTGGCCGGAATGTTGAAGTCTCCATCGAGAACTGATGCCTCGACAACGGTGGACGGCGCAGGGGTAAACAGTTCTTTCTGAAAAGCGGTCACGGCCTTAAGCCTCCTGATTTGATGGAGCAATCATCAGGCGGTAAAGCTCGTGTCAGCGCAGCACATGGATGTACGTAACGAACTCGTCGCGGCACAACCTGGGATTTGGAAGAAAAAGTCGGCGTAGGAATTCCCGCGCATGCGCGGGAAAACGCTCTGGAAGGGGAGTGATATCAGAGTGTTAGCTGATGTACCAAGCTGTAGTCTGGAACCGAATCAATTCGAGTGCAGCCAGACTAGACAGCTGAACGTCACCAACCGACTTGGTGACTTGAAATCTTCGACAACTTTGTGAAGTCGTCATGCTGCTGCATTCTCCGCACAACCCCACAGATGAGGTTGATTGTGATCCTACAGCCTCTGAAATTAGTTTTGCCACTGTGCGACCCAGCTTAGCCTTCGTGAGAGCTAAGCCTGGGGAATGAGGCTCCCCGTTCTGGTAAAACGTTGCATGTTGTACCTCATGCATGATTGCTCCGCATCGAGGACAACTGTGTTCATCTGCTATGAAGGTTACGTCAACCAGTTGCCCAGCAGCAAAACCTACAGATTTGAGTCTTTGATCAGCAGCTGCTCTAGCCAGCTCTGAAATACCTACTTGGTCTCGATGCTGTGCGCTAGTACCTTGCTTATTCAGGATAGAAACCTGGAAGTCGTTGTCGCTCTTCGAAAGAGCAGCGCAGAGCATGTGTTTAGTGGAAGGGATTCCGTTTCCACAAAAAAACCACACGGTCTCAAATCCTAAGCTCCGCAGGTCATCGTTAGCCTGGAAAAATGGCATCGCAGACTGGATAGGGCCTTTGACCAGCAAAAAGGCTACCTTGCGGAGTCCATCACTGGTAGCGCACTGGACAGATGCTTGCGGTGGGAGAGATACGTCGCATCGGATGGAGCGCCACAGTGGTGGCAATCCCATAAGAATTTGTTGCTTCAAACCTTCCATGTAATCTACAACTCCGATAACGAGGCGATGAGTTAACCTGCCTCGTTCTGCGTTAGCCATTCAACCGAAGTCGTTGTACTTGCTTAGAGTCGTGGCGCTGGAAGGAGGGCTGTGGTCTGCACCCAGGCACCAGATCGAGCTTGACCACTCAGCTCCAGGCGAACTCAGGTTCAAGACTCATTACCGGCTGCATGAAATGTGACAACCTTTCAGTAACGACATCAAAAGGCTTTTCTGGACGGCCCAAGAGTGTTGAATGCAGCCCATCTTGCTTATAGATCACCCCCGCGACGTTGACACAATCTGGTGCCAGTCCGTGAACAGCCATGGGCTTAAGAGAGCCTTCGTCCACCAAAATTGGACAATGATCGATCACGTCTTTAGTCCCTATATTCAAGGGGCGTTTCTCGTCGTAACAATCTATGCCAAACCACTGGCCAGAGCACTTGGTCAGTACGAAAAAGGGTTCGCTGTATTGTCTATTTTCGTAGGGTTTCTTGATGAAAACCTTAACGTCACCCGCAAATACATTGGCTTTGAAAAGTCTTACCGCTTCTAGGTACGTTCTGTTGAGGTCTCTCCACCGACTGTTTCTGCTTTCCACAAGGGCGAGAAGTCGATCTGGGCATTGCAGATACTCCCGGCAGACAGCTGATAGCGTAACTTCCCCAGTAATTTCGAGGCGTGCCCTGTCGAATCGATAATGGCAAAGGTAGCTATCGAAAATTGATTCCAGAACCACAAAGCCCCATTGGACGTGCTTTCCAAAGCCATCCACTCTTTTGATGGCTCTAACGGTTACGTGTGAAAGGCCACGTTGCTCCATCCATGCCTCAGCGACTTTCTGACCTTGGCGTTTGACGGTAAGTAGGTCGGACGCTTGAGCAGTAGAGTAAATGCGCATGGAAGGCTCCTAAAAATGAGGCAGCCATAATCTGATGGTTCATGCGGTGTCACCCAAGCTTGCGTGAATATGCTCAGCTCCAAGAATAGGAACTGTTGAGCACCGTCCGTACAGGCAGGCGATGGTGGGAAAGCAAAGGCCGCTGAGAGCGGCCTTCGACGGACAAAGCAGGGGGGGTGTCCAGAAGCTGGGCCAAAGTCTGCATTCGGCTCCAGTCCCGGCACCATATCCTCACGGCGGATTCGGAGGTGCGTGTTCAGTCGAGTTTGATCAAATACACGTCAAAATAATCGCGTCTATTCAGCTGTGCTTCGGTTCCTGGGTCAGGGTGTAAAGGCGCGGATCGCTCGATAGTTCTTTAAACCACGCAGAGATTGCCCTGTTTGTGATTTGCTCATAATGATTCACCTCTATCAGCAGTGCGAAAAACAAGACCTCCGGGAATGTAGGTCGGGTTTCGAGCACTCGCCAATTGACACGGTTTCGCACCATGTCTTCGATCAGCTCTTCAATTTCACGGTAGTAGGCAAGAAGCGGCGCAGGATCTAGCGTTGTGGTGTATTTGGGCCACAGCGTGTTGAGCTTTCTCAGGACTCTGTGCAGAAGAGTACGGGCGTACAGGCGCAAAGCGGCGTCACCCGGATACATTCCATCGGGGCTACGGTCATTCAGGTATTCAATCATGGGGTACAGTTCATGACTGTACGCTTCGCTGGTGTAGATGGCGGGTGTGAGGACAACCTCTCCGATTCCCGCGTTCGATTTCAGCTGAATCAACTCTGCTTCCGCGCTTGGTTCAGCTACATCAGCCTCTCTGAGTTCCCAGTCCATGACTCGGAGTGACCCGCGCAGAAAGCGGCTTTTGATGCAGCCTTTCCTGTAAAAAATCGTAAGCAGCATTGATGACCTCGTTGCAAATCAAACTTGGGCAGAATTATGACCTTGTTGGCAAGGAAAAACATGGTGTCTTGACCAATTCGCCATTTCCCATTCTTGGAATCCAGCCGCATCTAGCCAACCACTCAAGCTCATTCTGGCCAGCATAACGACGACGTAGCTCAGCTCACCAATGAAATCTACCGCTTGTCGTCACTTGGTCGGACAAGATTCAAACGTTTCGGCTAACGACTTGGCCTGACCGTCGATAACCAACGATCTGGAATACTCGCCAGGGCCTCGGTCGTAGCTCAGGCTGTAACCGACGCGATCTGCGCGAGCAATTGCTTTTATGGCTTCGCGTGTCACGCCGGCTTGGAACGTAATGAATCCAGATTGTTTGTCGTAGCTGGCCGTAGCTTCGGTGACGGGATACCGATCATTGTCCACTGTGACATTGTGGGTGTCGTAGTTGAGCAAGGTAGCAGGCGGAAACCATGGTTTGAATTTGGCGGACAGCGACGGCTTGCCTTCTCGACACGCAAGGGTAATCCCCATGCCGCCAGTTGAGGTCTCGCCTAGCCCAACGAGACTGCCATCGGGCGCGAGGTTCCATGTTGTGAATTCACCACCGGTACTCAGATTCCAGTCGTAACTGGCATGCTTCCCAACAGCCTGAATACGGTCAGCCGGCGTAGCCATTATCAGAGTGAAGAACTCATCACTCACCCCCATCGCCTTGATGTACTCACGTAGATCGCGCCCAGCAGTAAAAAGGAGTTTGCTGTCTGCCGCCCATCGGCCCTGTTTTGCCAGATAGAATCGATGGACGCCCAGGTGGCCAGTGTCGGTGTCCAAAAGACGAAACTTGCCGCCAATAAATGCAATCGGACACGCACTCTCACACACACCACGGGCAACCTGATCTTGGTTTTCCGTGAGTTTTCCGATTTGGGTAGCGAAACCATGATCGCGTATCAGCTGCCCCAACTCTTGGGCGGCTATAAGGTCTCCCCCCGCTGAATTGAAAACCACCATACCGTATTGGGTAGTCACCGGTTGCATTGCCTCGGAGACGGAATCCACAGTCGCTTTATGGATGTATCCATCAACGAAGATTTGCTTGAACCCACCCTGGGTGAATGTTTTCACACGAGCTGGCGTAAGCCTAGGATCATCAGAAGAAACAAAAGTAGATGGTGTCGCATGGGATATCGATATCGACCCGCTAAGAATCGCAGCTGCCGAGGTGAGGGCTAATCGATAGGATAGGGAGCGTTTAGCTTTCATGTTCATGCCTAAGTTGGAGTGAGCACATGGAAGCAAAGAGAGGGGAGTTTTGTCAGGCGAAAGTGGTGCAGTTGAGCTAAACGCCTCACCCCCCATAATGGGAAGTGAGGCTGCGCCCTATGAAGTGCGGATGGTTTGTGCTGGGATTACGCGCTTAACCAGCATCTGGGCACCACTCATCAGTCCGAAAGGTTCTAGGCCTAGGCCGGCAAGCTTCTGGTTGTCCATCAGCACCGCCACGATCCCTTTCTCACTTTCAGGTTTCAGCACCTGGATTGTTCCGATCAGTGCGATTTGATACTCGGGATAATTCTGCATATCGGTGGCCAGGGCGCACCCTAGACGGCCACTAGCCCAATCCAACTCGGCATGCTCGTAAGGATTATCTGGGCTGCTGTCAAAGTAGCGGTCGCCCTTGAAAAGATGAATGCGGCCCGCAGGTAATTCTTCGTATGGCCGAGGCTCAGGGCCTTGACCAATCGACTTCACTCCGCTGTAGGTCTTGTACATCAAAGTGCCCAGGATAGGGGCGAGGACGAGCATGATAAACGCAAACCCAAACAATCCAACCATCACTTCCTCCTTGCCCAAATCCTATGCTGGGCTGTCTGGCTTTTCACTACTTCTTGGCGTGATTATAACGACCAGCGCCCTTGCCTCCAGCAAATGGATGAGAATTTCCGCGCATGCGCGGAAATCAGACTCATCCCCTCCCCATAGCCAATCCTTGGGTTTCGCGAACTCACACTGGTCAAGCTGACACAGCTTCGCTCGATCTATGGTTGGCTCAGCCATCATCGAACCCAAGGGGGCCAGCCATGCCAGCAATGCCAGAACCTACAGAAATCATTCGAAGCTCCTTCACCTTGTCTGGTGTTCGAATCTTTCTGGTTTACGACAACTCGCGCTGCTTGTTCAAGCTGGCAACCCGTTGGTACTGGCTCTCTTCGTTTGATTCAGTTTGGGATGGCTGTGATGCTTTTGAAGCCTTGGAGTTGCTTGATGGCGATGACCGCGTATTGGGAGCTTTCATTAAGCGTGAAATTAAGCGTGTACCCAGGTATCGCTTCGCCAACCCAAATTCGATGGGCCGGATAAGCTACCTAACACGAAGCGTCGAGCGGCGGATGCAGGGCCTCAAACCTCAGCGTTGCGGCTCTAAGGGTGCTGTTGAAAGATGGATTGCGTCATGAACTTCACCTGCTTCACTGAACGCTCCCCGCAAGTGCAGAGCAACTACCTCAAGTTGAAGTGAGTCACCGCAGGCTTTCTTGTACCTTGGCGTGCTGCACCCCACCCCCAGCCGTTCCGGGAACTTGAATGCACAAGACTCATCAAGTATCGACCTCAGTTCAGACGCCTGTCTCCCTCGCTCCACTCGCATGTATTTCGCCCCTTGAAGGAACCGAGACAAGAGTTTGCGCAGTAGCGCTTCTCATCGCTGGTGGGGCTTACAGCATGGGTGCGTCATTGGTGACTCTTGCTGGCACCCTGGGGGCCATGTTGATCTTTATCAGTGGGGCAATCATTACCGAAAGACTCACACGGCCTCTGGTTTTACTGTTGTTAGGGTGGGGGGTCTACCGGTCGCTGTGTCGTCTTGGTGGCAGACAATTCGCTGACCAAGTAGCACGACTCTATGCCGCAGGAGGTAGTCTGAACTCTGCTCAACTCGCACTGATGCTCCATGCTCAGAGCCGAAAAAGCTCTACCGGTGAAGGCCGCAAACAATGACTTTCCGATACTTCATTTTTGCCTGCGTTGCGCTCACGGTAGCTGGGTGCAATTCTGAATCCAAAGCACTTCCTCAGCCGGCGATGGCCATCGCCCCTGGCTACATCAAGCTGGACTCAGGAAAGCTCATTCAGGTGATCGGGTATGAACATTGTCCGAGTGAAGGCTACATACTGATTGGGCGAAACGGGACAGGCTCCAGGGAAAAGCATTGCACTCTGGTAGGCAAGGGCTCATCTGAGTTTGATATATCGGTAGGGACAACGATTGGCATGGTAGTGGAACGCTGGCGAGTCATTGCTGACTCGCGTTCGATCAGACTGACGAGGCCTGATGGGGATGGCGCTACGGTATTCGTTGTTAAAACAAAGTAGTCACTGCCTTACATTTTGTTTGAAGGCTGTAGTGAGCACTTTGTAGAGCAGTACGCATGCTTTCCCGAGAAAACCCATCCTTCGGCCTTGGCATCTTTTTTCATCTGGCGAACAGGAATCTGGCGAGCGGCCCAGCACCCGGCAGCAGTTGCTTTGCAAGTTGCACAAACCAGCTCAATCCAGAACAGGGTGCCCACCGGATCGACTGATCCGGTAGTCGTGGCTTGGGAAGAATCAATGGGGTTCTCTGTAAGCGACAACAGTCACACGTCCTTCTGCCGTTTGAGTTGATCTTTGAGCTGAGAGGGTAAGTCTTTGATGACAAGCGTACCGTTTTCAGCGTCGAACTCCACCTTCGAGCCAAGCAGGTGCGCCTCGAAACTGATGGAAAGCCCCTCAGCACGCCCCGTAAATCGCCGGAACTGATTGATGGTTTTCTTATCCGCTGGGATTTCAGGAGAAAGACCATAGTCCTTGTTGCGGATGTGATCGTAAAACGCCCTAGGCCGATCTTCATCGATCAATTCCGAAAGCTGCTCCAGGCTGATCGGTTCACCCAGTTTGCTCTGTGCCGATGCGTAATCGACAAGAGTCGAAGTCTTGACGCGTGCGCTTTCTTCGGGAAGGTCTTCCTGCTCTACGAAATCGGTGAAAGCTTTGAGCAAGGTTCGGGTTTCGCCCGGCCCATCTACCCCTTCCTGGCATCCGATGAAATCTCGGAAATAGTCAGAAACTTTTTTGCCGTTCTTGGTCTTCGTGTAGGAAATGTATTGCTTGGATTTGTCGTTGTTGCGCCACTCGCTGAGGTTGATCCTTGCAGCAAGGTGAATTTTGCTCAGATCGAGGTGGCGTGTAGCACTGATATCGAGACTTTCACCTACAGAAACGCCTTCGCTGTGTTGTAGCAAAGCGATGGTCAGATAATCAGTCATGCCTTGGACGTAGTGGGTAAATAGTACATGCCCGCCAATTGAGAGATTGCTTTCCTCCATCAGCTTGGTCAAATGTTCGACCGACGTGTGCGTGAATGCCATGAACTCAACTTCACCGTCGATGTATTTCTTCAACCACCCACTCAGAGGGTATGCACCAGACTCGCCATGGAAAAAGCCCCATCCCTTGCCTTGGCGTGCGTTGTAGCTGTCATTGAGGTCGGCCATAAGGTTGGACATTACCTCAGTATCAGCGAGTTCTTTGTCGCTAATACGAAGTACAGCAGGGTTGCCGTCTGGCTTTTTGTCGATGTGGTGGACGATTGCGTGACGTATGGGCATTTGTGTGTCGCCTTGTGAGCCTTGAATAAGAGAAGGGGGCAATGCCCCCCTCTGCGGTGTTTGAATTTTCAGCTGACCTTGGAAATTGGCACAACCGACCCCGGTGCATTTTCCGCCACCGGGATCAGATCCAGGATGGCCTCCGGGCTTTTCTTTAGAGCCGGCGCAAGCTTGTCTCGGCGTTCAGCGAGGAAGATACCCAGCGTCTCTGCGTCGTCTTCGCTCATGTTCGGCAAAACATGGCGGATCAGCGAAGCCAAATTCTCAGCAACTTCCAACTTCCGGTCATGCTCATCTGCTTCGCTACGTGTCATGAAAATCACTTCCAGGTCTCGGGTACTGCGATATACGGATTCAACAGCCATTGCATGAAACTCCTATTGCTGACTTGGTGACTATAACGGCCCATTTGCGGCTCTACATGGGAGCCCTTCTTCATGCCTCCTTTGCGAGGTTGCAGTGAGGGCAATACCAGTAGATGCGACGTTTGAAGTGCATTTTCGTACTGTATTTTCCTTTGCAGTCAGGGCACTCGCGCAGGATTGTGCTGCCGCCCGGATGAGAGAACGGCTTGAAGCCACGGCTCATCATCGCGGTCGATGCAGGGGTGATCACTGGGTCAGAAACTTGGGCAATGTCCGGTGCTTCAGAAATGCGTGCCGCCAGCGCTTGGCGAGCGACAATCAACTCGGCCTCTGTTAAACGGACTTCATCCCGCTTGTACGGTGCTGGATCAAAGGTGGCCTTAATCAGTGCTCTCAACTGAGCGTCATTTTCAGCGTAAAACTGAATTGGCTCACTGTTGGCCGACAGATAGGCCGAGGGATCGTCACCCTCACTGAAACCGCTCATGGTTGCCCTAACCAGCAGCAGAGACAGTTCACTCGGAGCCTGTTCTGCGATGTGCGAAAGGCGTAACTCCAACTCTCGCATTTCATGCGCCAATTCAAGGTGCTCATCGCTCCGACGATGCTGGTGTTCGCACGCCAGTGCGAATGCAGTGTTGAAAAGCTTGGCGCTACGGGTAGTAGGTGCTGATGGTGATGTGGTCATCGGTAAGCTCCATGTGCATTTATATGGAGCCCATCATGCCGGCAGCTGGGCAGTGTCATCGCGGGGTGTGGCACGCGCTTGCACAATCGTCATAACCAAGGTTAGGAAGGGAGCACTGAGTAAGTGGTTCGAGTTCGAATGAAACCGGGGTGGGATGGTGGTTGAATGATGGCATCCGCAGTAAGGAACGTATGAAATGGCGCCGCCCCGCTCTAAAGCTCAGATTCAAGAACTGATCAGCGATTGCGAGAACTATCGAGAAGACTTGCAGTACATCCAAGCCACTCTTGATGAGCGCAACGTGTTCATAGGTCAACTCACGTCCGAGCAGTCCGGTCAGACCGAGGCAGCCTTTTGCGTCACTGTGGGCATGTTCATGCATGACTTGCCAGAGCTGGTGATGTGCGGCGTACCTGTCCCTCTGGTGAAAAAAATCGTCGAGGAAATGTGTGAGGGTCACGACTTTGATCGGGAGTTCTTAGCTGGCGGGCGTTCTAAAGTTATCGTCGGTCTGACGGCGCTTGCGCTGCCAATCGAGTCCCCTGAGACCTTCGACGTTTTCACCTTCTGCAACGATGCATACACCATGCTCGGTCGAGGCCCGGTGCGAGCCGTCCAGTTGGTGTTTGCTGATGAGGCAGGTGCGTTTCCCTGGAACCGCGATTACTGCGATCAGGAGCGTCAGTTTCAGCCGGTACTCGGCATGAGCGGCGCCAATGCGCTTGCAAACTGAATAGGTGACCAAAAATGAACGTCAAGCAAATCGAAAATTGGATGATGGTGCCAACAACCGGAAACACCATTTCATTGTTTGGGGATGTTGGCGGAACACGTATTCAGACCTCGCCAATAAAATTTGGGAAGCCGGGCGAGGTTGAGACACAGAACTCGGTTTATAAACTGGGTAAGAAATCACCCGGCTTGTGGGAACTCAAACTTGCAATTCTGCGGCGCTCGCAGATGGATGAACTCATAGATGCTGGCGCTCTGTAGGTAGGCTGAGCTTCCCTGGGCAGGTGAGATTCAACCCTGTAGCAACTCTTTGAAAGACTCTTGCTGACTTGGTTTGCACGGTGAGAACTGCAAAAAAACTCCTTTTTGATGACGCAACTCGTCGAACCTGCCAATGCTATCTCGATAGTAAACGCGTCGAGCACCCAAGCCTCCACAGCGCGAGTTCAAATGCGATATCACCTCTGCCGCGCTGTTAGTGATTGATGGCAAGTCCAAAACGTCATCGTCGGTGATGACAATCATCATGTCATTTTGCACTTGAACGGTGTACTGAGCCATGCGCATTGATCAAACCTTCGAAATGGAATGGGCTCAGCAGGCCGCTTGGAGTCCAAAGTAATTAGCTGTTGCGTAGTAGCCGGGCCTGCACGGTCGCAAGCCTTTCTGAAAGTCGAGGTGGATTGCTTTGGCGCACTCTGCAATTTGATAGCTGTAGGTAACCCACCAATGAACGACAGTCTTCAAAAATGAGTTGAGAGATACAGGCCCGACATGGAGCTTGTGCTTTTCCCAGGCAGACCGCAGGTCAGACTCCACGGAGTCCTTGAAGCGCACTGTTGTTTTGCAGCGTTCACTCTCACCATCACCTGCGAGCAGATGCGAAGGGACGGATTCTCGAATCATGTTGATGGTTTCGACGCTTGCTGATGCAAGCAGACGATCTTTGATGACCACGAGCGCATCACGCTCATAAAGCCACTTGGAAACTGCGGTGCAAATCTCACCGTTGACACTGCGATTGGCTGTATCTGCAAGCTCAGCAATAGCAGCGTGAAGGGAAGGGTTGACTCTGAAAACGAAACGATCGGTTTGCTTCCCGTCTTGTTCTGACATTAAAAAAACCTGGAGCTGGTGGCTGCGGATGCGATCACTATAGGGAAGGCTGTGGGAAGCTTGCCACCGAACTCAATCTAGATAGTCAATTTGGACTTGGCGCACCTCTTAAGTTGGCTACCGCTTCCCTTTACCGGATAGCTGATCCTCCAGCTGCGATTTGAGATTGGCGATTTCTTCGCGCTCGGCATTAATTTCTTTCCTCTCCTGCTCAAGCGAAGCTCTCAACAGGCGCACCCCATCTAGCAGGCAATTCAATTCTTCAAGACCGTCCAGCCACGCAGTCAGCCCTTGGATGATCGCGCTGTTCATGCTGGTGTGTAGTTTTTTTGCGATTTCAGTGATGCGTTCGCGCATCGTGTCAGGCATGCGGACGACAAACTTGTCAGCGTCACGGGATATAGCAGCTTGCTTGGTCATTGCGGGATTCCTCGTTCAATACAACCGAGGATAACGAGGCGAAATTTGATATCCCCTCGGAGTGAGCTTCCGATGCAAAAGTCCTCATTTCCTAATCTCGGGCATGGGCTTTTGCTGTTCCGTAAACTCCACCGTTGTTTGCATTGATAGACCACTGCAAGCTGAGTGGAAGGGAAGTCATGCGAAGGCGAACGCTTACGAGGATTCCCGCGCATGCGCGGGAATCCGGGTTGGATCGGGCTCAGACTGAGCCGCATCCTTCTTTGGCAAAAGCGCCAGCAGGCAATTTCCATGTCGCTCCAGCTGGAGTCAGGATTGGCAGCGTGTATTCCTTCTGATCGGCCTGGGAGAGTGCTTCGAGGTCGGTGATGTTGAACGCCTCAGCTGTCGCCGAGAGGTCGAGGACGTTGATACGCTGCCGGCTGATGGTGCAACCGAACTCATCCTCGTATTGAGCAATTGGTTGGGCACGGTGGGGGAAGTATTTGCGTATGGTCGCCCATACAGCTGGTGAGTTGTAAATGCACGTCATACAACTGCTTCGCCCCCAACCAAGTTTGTACGGAGTTGGGGCTTCTACGCGGTGTTTCTCCAACAAAGCCCATACCATTTCTTCGCTGTAGTGCAGCACTGGGCGCCAAGCATCAACATGACGGCCCAGCCTTCCAGCACGACGATCAACCGAATGTGGCTCCAGCTGGTTGTATCGGGAACGATTTTTACTCTCGGCCCGGCGCTCCCCGGTTACAAACAGTGTCTTGGAGCCTAGGAAGCGATCTTGGTTGGTCAAGGCACGGCGACCCACGTCGATCTTTGCGGCAGAGCTGCACCAGCGAGTCGCGAGGTTTGCACTCTGCTGCGGAAAGCGGCGGCGTGTTCCCGGTTGAGTACGTGCGGTGTCTCGCTCCAGCGTGATTACGCCACTTGGGGTTTCTACAATATGGGGTTGGGAGTAGGAGTTGTGCTTGAGCATTTCCCCCTCAATGCCGCCTTTCAGCCATGAAAAGTAGAGAGGGAGGTTATAAGCTTCGGCGAACTTCTCTAGGTAGCTGTCCATGAAGGCCCAGTCCATGAGGGTACTCCCCTCATCGCCATCCACCGCGTGGTGCCAGAGTTCAACTCGGCTCATGTCTGCGCCTTGGTCAATCAACGCGAGTAGACAGGCGATGCTGTCCTTGCCGCCAGATGCGCACACAACAATGCGGTCATACATGCCCAGGTCGATTGTGGGCGCATCGAAGTAGGTGCCAACTGCAAGCGCTACTGGCTCAGGCTCAAAGCCCAAGAGGCTCATTTGGTGGCCGAGGGCGGGGATAACCACAGCATCGTCGAAGTGGTTTGCGAAGTTGGCTTTGGCGTTCATGGGCATACCTAGTTAGGCGTTTATTTGATATGCCTATCGTCTCGCTGGGTCGCCCGTGTCATCGCCAGCTACGCAAACTCGTCAGCTCCCACGCTCGGCTTTCAGATCCACCGGATGAGCCATGAGTGGATCGAACGGTTTCATTCAAGTTGTGAAGGGACTCACCCCGAGGATTTGGGCAAATACTTCCAGATGCTGCGCTCAATGTCTGAACTACTAGCCACTCAGCGCACTGGCCTCGCGGTGAGCGTCGAGTAGCCATAGATTCCCTCCTGGACTGACACCAAGAGGGTTCAATGTGCGACTTGACTGTATCGGCTCTGAACGCACTCCAGAGTGTTGGCGTCCTGCGAACAAGAGGCGGTTAGTCGCCGGGGCAACTGCAACCTTTACGGCGGTTCATAACAGCTACGGTAGCAGCCGCGCCTATGGCCGTGCCGAGGGCGAGGCAAACGGCGCCGACAATCAAGATGCCGCCAAGGTCGAGCGAGGGTAGTGAAAGTGTCATTAAAGCGGTGTCCAGTGGTTTGGCTAGGGAGGCTTACCGTGAATCAATAAGGCCCGTGTCAGAGGCGTTTCCGCAAAGATGCTAAGCCCGCACTTTGGGAGCCGAGCATACCGGTGGGGTATATCGCCTTCGACTCAACTCGAAGTCTTTACTCGCAGCCTCTGGAGACTTGTTCTCCAAGCCATGCGGCAATACGGCACCGTTCGTCTGCTGTGGCACGCCATTGGAAGCTCAGTACGTCATCAACTCCACGTAGCAGCGCTTCATGCTTGGTTTCGGCAAACTTGCCCCATTTAGGTAATGCCTTTGCGGTTTGCGCAGAACCGTTCCTGGAGTTGAGGCTGGAGTACCACATCCATTTCCCCGCATGCGGCGCCAGCTCGATTGAAACGAGTGGCAACTCGCAGACGGCGCCACCGGCCCACTTGTGAGGGCGCATCAACTCAAGGGTTTCTGTGCAATTGGTGAGCGGGGGTGCGGTAAAGAACAAGCTGAACTGAATCTCATGGCTGATCACTACGCGGCTCCTTGGCAGTGGTTATTGGGCGAATAATGGTCGCTGAGCGGGCGCCCTCTCGGCCCTTGGCCAAGGCGCGCTCATGGTGTTCTGCGAGTTCTGACTCGCTCCACTCCACCATCCCATCCAGCTCAACTTCATCAATCGGTGCTATGCAACCGCATACTCCGCTCCCAGTGACGAATTCGGCCTCTTCGGGGAGGCAGTACCGAAGCTTGATTCTCCGCATGCCTATCGGCACTTTTGCCGCTTCTTCTGCTTCCCATTCTGCAAAAAGGTCGCTGAGCCACGGGTCTACTTGGGGCTCTGCCGATACCTCACACAGGAAGCTGTTTAGGCGGTAGTTGCTGCCTTGATAAGCAAAGCGGGCTCCTGCTTTGAGGTCGCCCTTACGGGATTTTGTGAAAAGCATATCTCTGCTTCCTAGTTGGACGACTTCAATCGTCCACCGGAATGTGATGTGTCATCGCCGGTCGGCGCCGGAGGCTGGTCACCAAACTTTGGAATTGGGAATAGCCGCGGCGCAGCGCACTCAAGCCAGCTCAAGGATTTTCCCTTGGTAAAGAGCGAACTTTGCGAGTACGGCGCCACCGCCCGAGGTACGCATGATCACCCACGGCTCTGCGCCTGGACGGCCAATGACGGTTCCCCTCGTCTGCATAGCGAGGTATTTGGCGCGGACAGTATGGGCGTCAGCAAACCCTCCCAGACCGACTTCAATACGGACGTTATCGAATCGGTAGCTTTTCCCTCGCAGGGCGATATTGGCTCCGTTTGCTTCGATATAGCCTTGGAGCTGACATTTTGGGTCTGCTGAGGAATCTGTGGCGGCGGGCATGGTAATACCTCTATTTGCAGTGCCCCGCCGCTCTAGGCGGGGCATTACTGTTTAAAAATCCCAGCAGCGATGCATCAGCACTTGGCCATCGAGCACTAAGCGCCCCTTGCTGTCGATGTGGGTTTGGTCGATAGGAGTAAAACTGCCGTCGCTCAGTTTGTGGAGCACCAATGACTCGCGTTCACTCAGCCGTAGTGTCCAACGGTCGTTCAAGTCGGTGCCGTGGCAGAACAACCCGTCACGGTGCTTCCCGCTTTTCAGCGCCTCGATCAGTTCCTGCTCACTTAACGGCTGGACAGGGGGAAGATCAACGATTTCGTAGTTCATGAGCATGTACAGATTGGCAACGCGCCTTGGCAGGTGTTGCAGCTCAGTTGGTACGTCCCAGCCTTCCCACCACGCGGAATCGTCGGCTTCAACCATTTCTTGCCAGCTAAAACCTTCGACCCCTGAGTCGGTAGAAAGCACGTTTAAATCCCAGCAATCCAGTACCCGGCCATCATCAACAGCGACAGGGCTGTAACCGTAAACGTCGCAGTAGTTGACGCCGGGTACAGAAGCCACGAGGCCCTTAGTCGGGCGGCTGGCGAGCTTGGCATGAATGAATCCATAGAAGGCTTTGCGGCAGAGTTGGCCATCGGCTAACTCCCACGCGGGAACACTGAGAACGTCGATCAGGTCGCCGTCCTCTTCGTCCTCGTCTGGCCGCTTGACCATCACGGCTTCGATACCCTCAGCCGCGAGCTTCTGGACGACTTCGCTGATGACTTTGCTTTCGGTCATGTGTTTCATGGCTGCACCTATTGATTTGTGATGCAGCTATGATCAGCTCATAACTCTCGTGTCATCATTGATCAGAACAACTCTTCGAATCCTTTTCCAGGATTCGAAGAAAGCCTGATCAGCCAGCGCGATATCGCGGCAGCGAAACAGGCTTGGCCATGAACAGCGATGCAAGAAAGCCGACACGCTGGCCAACCATTTCCGAGAAGGGAATCGGCCACCCTTCACACCATGCAGTCGAATCCTTAATCAGGTCAGCCCAGCTAAACGTAGCGCCGGCTTCGCCCGGCCAATACTCAACATCGGCACCATCGCTCGATGGTATGAACGTGTCTGGGTGGTAGCAGAAGACGCCCCCCTGATCGCCTGTAATTGGGTTTGTGAGTTGCAGCCCGTAACCGTCATGATCTTCCAGCAGCTCACTGACAAGACGGTAAACGGCACACTGGCTCAGTTCTTCATTCAATTCCAAGGCAGGAACCTGTAGCACGACTTCTCCGTCAGTCGATTCGTTGCAAACAATGGTGGCTTGAATGTCACGCTCGGCAAGCTTCTTCACGCAGAAGGAAGCCATATCCAACGCAGGGTTTTTGGTGGTCATGGGGCAGACTCCACTTGATTGATGCAGCTATGTTCGCATCGGGAGTTGCTGTGTCATCGAGACCAACGGCGAATGCTCGACTCCCAAAATCCGGGAGCAGGTTGGTCTGCAATGGAGCGGCTGAGTGGGTGCTATCGTGGCGGAGGGGAGGGGAGTGGCCGGCTCTCATCTGAGCGCCGGCCAATGGATCAGGCTTTCGCAGCAGCACCTTTAAGCAGCGAGGCGACGCCGGCCATGAAATCGTTTGGCAACGCCACGATTTTCGAGTTGCCCGACTCTGCAAGCCGGCTGTACGACTCGATGAATTTCTCACCAAGCATGTACTGCGCAGCTTCCGGGTTGTCCTTCAATGCCTTGCCGACTTTCTCGACTGCTTCCGCAGTGGCCTGGGCCAATTCCACCTGTGCAGCAGCATCGGACTTGGCGGCATCGAGTCGGCCTTTTGCGTCCTGGTCGGCGGAGTAACGCTGAGCATCCGCATGAAGAGTTACTGCCGTTTTCTCGCCCTCGGCGCGGGTAACAGCAGCCTTCCGTTCACGTTCTGCGGCGGCTTGTGCCTCCATGGCCTTCAACATGCTGTCGCTCGGGGTGATTTCCTGAATCTCGACGCTGCGAAGCAGGATGCCCCAGTCTTCCAACTCTGTGCGGATGGATTCCTGAATGTTGACCTTGATCTCATCGCGACTCGTCAAAGCCTCATCGAGACTCAAGGAGCCCAGCTTCGAGCGCAAGGCTGCGGCTGCAAGCAGCACAGTTGAGCGCTCGTAGTTATCTACCCCGAAGATCGCCTTGTCGGGCTCAGTAACACGAATCACGATCAACGCGTCAGCGAGAACGACAGCATTGTCCTTGCTAATGGCGTCCACCTTGCCCAATGCGAGGATAATGTCCTTGCTGGAAGTCGTTGCCACCACGCGATCAACGAACGGAATAATGAAGTTCAGCCCTGAACGCAGGGTGCGATGGTATTTCCCGATTCGCGCCACGATCAAGGCGTCGGTCTGGTCTACGATCCGAACGGCCATCGAGATACAAAGGACTGCCAGAAAGAGCATGACGAGTGGTACAACAGGTACAGAATCCAAGAAATTCATTTTACATCTACCCCTTCTATTTCGACTGTCACAGTCGAGTCGTCGTTGACCTTCATGACCCGCGCCCGGCGCTGATTCAAGAGAGGTTCAGTTTGTTTTACTTTCCAAAGTTCATGCCCACCGATGGGCTTCGAGAAGGTGATCACCGCATAGGTAATCCCATCCCTGACGGCTACGCCTGTCACGAAACCGTAAGCACCAATTACATCGCCGGCTGGTACGCCTGCCACTCTGGGAAACCGCCGCGCTACGACCGCTTGGGCTACGGCAGCCCCAACGCCGAAGATCACCAACCCCCAGTCTGGTACGGGCCAGAAGTAGCACGCTAGCGACATGAGCAAAGCGGCAATCCCCAGCACCAGAAGCTTGAAGGTAAAAGAGAAAATCTCGACGACAACGAGTGTCAGGCCGAGAGCCAACAGCAGTAAGCTGTGCCAATTCAAGTCGGTCATTCTTCTATCCTTTTTAATCCTCGCTCGATGTTATGGAAATGATGAAACGCGTGCATTCCAACCCCATGCAGTTACAAGCATCTGCTGGGGTATTTGAATCGTCGCAGGGGTGGACGTGTGTCACACCGAACTTGAGAAGAATGCTCAATTCCTAGAAATGGAACCCTTGAGCTAAATGCACTGACATCAGAAGATGGGATTTCAGGCGACCTGTATCATGGGCTGATTGAGCAATATCAACAGGATGGTATGTATGGATCAAAGCGAATTCACTCGGCGGCTTCTCCAGCTGGTCAACGCTCAGCCAAAGCGGGTTGAGCTGACGAGCGATCCGTATATGCGAATCTTGGGGAGCCTTGGCTTCGCCAAGGCCATTCGACAGCTGCAAGCTTTGTTGCTCTGCGCTGCCCTTGCCCTGGGTGCGGCAGGAGTATTGAAAGCTATGGGGGCGGCGTCATCTGCTTCGAGTTGGGGAATGGCAATATCTCTCGCAGCTGCCGGGGTGATGATTGTTCGTCGCGTCCCTTACTGGACGCCAGCAGGTGCGCTGCGGGATGGATTGGTAACGCTGAGCAACTACAGGCTGAATGACCTGGATGCTTTCCTCAAGCATCAGCGAACAGACCTCACTTCGTTGAACAACACGCTCCTGAGTGATCTGTGTATGCAGCTGGCATTGGATCGTCGCAGGCCCGTGACGACACATAGGTCGCCAGTAGCAGGAGCTAAGCGAGGCAGCAACTGTGGTCTGTGAAGAATGAAAAAACGGAAAAAGGGCAGCCCAGCGGCTGCCCTTTTTTTGATTACTTGGCTGTTTCAACTGGCCGGGCGAAGCCGGTCTATTGACGCCTTTTACCAGTAGTTCCGATTGCGCTTGCTACGCACCACATACCCTGCGATCACTATGCCGGCGAAGACTAAAAACAGGCATGCTTTGCCTGCATACCAAGGCAGATCCACCCAGCCATCTGAGTAATACTCGCCAAGCCCCATCCCCACCGTAACCTCGCTTTCAGCTTTCATCACAATCAGGGTGTGGATGCCGATCCATACTGCGCCAAGGATGATCGGCCAAGTGTTCTCAAGGCGAATTGGCAGCGGCACTTCAAACTTCTCAATCACCCAGACAATCAATAACAGCACCGGGCCGAACAGCAGCGCTCGGGCGTGATCGGCCACTTCCCAGAATGTGAAGCCGGTAACTTCCGCAATGCCGGCCAGTGCCATGACCGCCATTACTGCGAACAGCAACAACCCACCAAACACCTTCACTTCGATTCCACCGCTGGTTTGCATTATTCGTCCACCTTATCGTTCATCGGAGCTGCACCTAGATACCAATCCAGGGCAGGCAAATTCTTTGAGGCCCAGCTTGATATCCGTTGCGCACCACCCGGATATTTTCCTGCTATAACCCAGCTGATAGCCAGCAGCAGTATCTCAAGCACCATGGCTGGCATTAGCAGGACGAGGCGCATCAACGAGTAGCGGTCTTGGGTGTGTCATTGCTCAGGACAAACTCGACACGTCGGTTTTCTGAGCGCCCTTGAGCAGAGTCGTTGCTGACTTTCGGTTCTTTGCTGCCTGCACCGCGAACATACATCGTCTGGTAAGGAACGCCGGCAGCGGTGAGGTACGCGGCAACGGAGCGTGCGCGGTCGAAGCTGAGGCGGTTGTTCAGGTCAGGAGAACCGGAACTGTCCGTGTGACCGGTGATGCCAATTTTGTAGGGTTGGCCTTTCAAGGATTCCGCCAGCTTGCTCAGCGATGGGTACGCCTCGGGTGCAATGTCGGAGGAACCGACCTTGAAGAACACATCGGATTGGGCGCTAACAACCAACACTTGCTGTCCATCCGCGATGCGAGCTTGCTCCACCTGGAGTTCAGTAGCCGCGAGTTCAGCTTGCATTTCCTTGTGGCGTTTATCCCACAAGTAACCAGCGCCACCGCCAGCAGCTGCACCCAGCATGGCACCCTTGATCACGGCAGAGCCGTCACCAAGTGCCGCACCTACCAACGCACCGCCCACAGTGCCGACGGCCAAACCGACGCCGGTTCGTGTAACTTCAAAATTGCCCGTTTCGGGGTTGGTGGCGCAGCCAGTCATAACGAGGCATGCAGTGAGTGCGGATGCGAGTTTGAGGTTGTTCATTCAACGTGTCTCCGGTTGAGTTGGGATGCACCCATCTTCGCCGCGTACTTCCTGTGTCATCGCAGGGCATCGCAACTTTCCCAATCCCACGCGTGAGTGGTGAGGACGATCAAGGTAGCGGGGTGTCTTTAGATCGTGTGTGTTTCGTGAAGCTTTGACGCGGCAGTCATGCCGACGGTTAGATTCGCCAATGTGAACTGACATAGCTCGCGTCAAAGCTCCGATACTGATGATGGCCAATTAGAGTTGGTCGCACCAGGGCGACCTTACCGGAACTAAGACCTGACGGCTAGAAAGCTGCGGCCAAGCGCGGATCAGACGCTTTCCAGGCGTTCGAGAGTTTTAGATTCTCGTCGGTCAAAGCAAGCGAGCGAAACGTATTTCCCCCCACATACCAGCGTAACTGCGCGGCAGTCCGGCGACCGCTTCTTGCATAACGCACTACACGCACCACTCGCTTTCCTGCGGGCGTGAAGTCCGAGCTGGACTGGATCACTATCTCGCGTCCCAGTAACTGCTTGCCGGCCTCAACCGCTCGAAGGGTAATTGTTGCTTTGTCCATGGAGGTATCCTTAATCGGTCTACCAAGAATACGACCCAATGGTGCGTGTCATCTTCGCTGGGTGGATGATTGGACACTGATAGCCGTTATCATCATGTGCGTTGGGTTATGCGCCCAAGGAATTGCACAAAGTGCAGATGAATAAACGAACGAATCTGGATATGGTGCATTTATGCGTTCTGGAGTAGGTGTAAGCCGACTCCGATAGGTCTTGTGCGCGTCGGACTGTGGGGGCTGCTAGCGCCTCCGATGAAACCACAAGCGCCTACTCCCGAGCGCATTCATTGACTTAAGGAAAACTTGAAGTGGCTACTTGGATTTCTAAACACACCGTTGCTTACGCCCTAGGCTTGGCGGCTGCTTTCGCGATAGGGGGTGGTGTAGGGCGCGCTTCGGTTACCCCTGAGCCAGCAACAGTAGAGATCCCTCCGCCGAGTTTGAGGGTAGTGAGCAAACAGTTGCGCCAGCAATACTGCGTGCAGAACAAGGCGTTCGGTGAATTCCAAAACCCAGCTGATCACAATTTGCGTCGGCAGGTAGACGTGTACCGGGTCGAGGGCACGCCCTTATCTGAAAGCGGTATCATCTGTTTGCTGGAAGGCGAAGTGTCAGAATCGACTCGCGAAAACGGCTTCAAAACCGTAGTCCGTACCCCGTTCACGAAGGCATTGATCGTTGCGGATGGTGGCGAGGCTGAGTTCGTAAGTCGGGAATTCGCTACAGCGCTCAGCAAGGCGGAGTCGCATTACCAAGCAGTGAAGTCTCATGGATCGACGCCAAGACATACTGCACAGTAATTGCCTTCCTCGTTTCAGTTACCAAGCGATTTGCAGGGTGCGCCTCATTCAAATCAAGGCTTGCTCAGTTTTCGTCTACGGTATCGCACCGTAGCCACTGACACGTTAAACCGGGCGGCAATTTCTGAATCACGCATGGTCGCAAAGAGCCCATCGGCCTCGCGAGGCAGAGGTGAGTATCCACCGCGTCCGGTTGCCTCTCTCTGCTTTTTAAGCGCATACATACTCAGGCCAGTTATTTTGGCAAGCCGTTGAGTTGGCATTGCGTCAAGAAAGTGTTCAAGCGAATGCGGCAGCCTTTGCTTCGCGATCAGTTGCTCGGCCACGCCTTCTTTTTGCAAAGCAAGGGACAATCGCTGAGCAGCGTAGTCGGCTGCCGGCCCGCCGTATCGAACAGCTAATTCAAAGTCAGAAGTCTGGTCTAGCTCGCAAGCATCTACGACCTTCCAGTACGTCCTTGCCGTGGGTGCTTTGATACCGAGCGCTTTACGCTTAGCCCGCACCTGATCAATCCCGAATCCAGTTTTGCGAGAAACCTGGACGTTGGTGTGCTGGTGGAACAACTTGATCCATGCCTGCGGCCAGCGTTGCCCCGGTTCTACCGCGTCGAAGTCTTGATTGGTCGAGGTGATGCCGGCGAGTTGGCGGTAGGCCTCAAGGGGAGCTTGGTCTATATCCCAACCTTCCGCGATGTTGGTGGTGCTGTACTGACCAATCAAAGCCCGTACCTGGGGATCAAGCTTGCGCTTGCGGGTCGTGTAAGAGGGGCGCCCAAGATCGTCACGCATATACCTCACCAGGTGGGGCGTGATCGGGACTGCAAATCTTTGACTAACCAACTCAGCCAAGGTCTCGTCCTCAATTAGTCCGAGCAGGCTAATCCAGTTGATGGCCAGAGGGCCACGTGGGTCGTGGTGGAAAGGCGCTAGCCCATAACGCATTCGCAGCGATGCAACTTTGCTGGCGCCTGATATGCCAAGCACTTTGCAAAGATGTTCGTTTGGAAGGGTCGGGGCCACGATAGGGAGCCAGAACGGCAAACGGGCTGGGGCCATCCGATAGAGGTCTCGACGCAAGTGGGGACTGATTTGGGCCGAATCATACAGTCCCCATTCTTTGCTATCTATGCCTCAGAGCTTGGTGTGTCTACGGGAGGGAGCAAAGGCCTCTGCATGCCGGCGACTTTCAGCGCTGCGTCGGCTTTGATCAGCTCGATGCAAGCTGGGCACTCATCATCCCGGACTTCGAAGCCTTCAACGGTGTCCGGGCACATCCCGTTGAGGACGTGCGACACTTTTCCGCTCGATACAGCGTACAGCCCGGCCAGTACGGAGGCTGGTATTGTCACCAGTGCGACTGGTTCAGCGGGAGCGGGCTCGATTGCGACTGGCTCGACTGGCTGGGATAAAGGCATGACGTGTGTAATCACGTCTCCAACTTCCAACTCAATTAATGGGTCGTAGGTGTTATACGGATTTTCAAACCCCGGAACAGGTTGGTTATCCGCCTCCTGCGCATTGGCCAGGGTTACGTGTCGCAAGCCATCACCTCGCTTGAACGCCACCCAGTGGAAACCCGTGAGTTCAACAAATAATCCACCCTGTGGCGCCTGATGAACACGCCACGCCCCGTCTTTCCGATGTTCCGGGAGTTCCGGCGGCAAAGCTTCAAGAAAGCCCTTGATTATCGATTGATCCAAGTCCAGGCCTGGGAGCCCGTTATCAACCTTAACCACTTTGAAGGCGAGCCCATCGCCGGGGGTAGGGTCTATATAAGCCAGTGTCACTGCGGACAACTCAGAACCGGTGTGCCAGCCAACTGTGCGCCCCTCAGCGTCAGCATCGCAGTCTGTCTCTGCGTATGAGAAATACAGCCAATAAAGCCCCTGTGCTGGTGGAGATTCATACTTGAATCGCTTGAAGAGCATATGTCCAGATTCCTATGCAGAAGCGGCAGCGGCAACGCTGCACCGCCGCGATGCTGAGTTAAATGAAACCACGTTAGTGATCGGCTCGGCTTTCATCAAATGCTGATGCGCGTGCATAAGCGTGCGCCGGATTAGCTTGGCGTCAGCCAGCATTTTGCTGGCAAAGCCTGTAGGGCGCGACTGCCGCCCGGAGTAGCTACCCGCCAATACCTCACGGCGATGTTTGCTCAGTATTGGGATGCACTGGCGTTTGATCTTCTCTCGAACGGCTGGATCAAAATAGTCACCGCTTACGCAGATTTTGACCATTCGAAGCATGTGGCTTGGCAGCATGGTGGTCTTCCTTGTGTCAGTGGGCTACAGCTGCGGCAGGAACGTTTGCGGCTGCCCGCAAAGCTTCACCTCGGCTGCGTGGGGCCGGAGCAGAAGCTCGACCAAAGGTCAGCGACTCGTCAGCATCAATCCCATGGCTTAACTCCTGGTCGAAATCATCCGGCAGAACGATATCCGTCATTGTAAGAGACTGTGGCGTGGGTTCCTGCTGTCCCAGGATGGTCGAGGTGAGTTGAATGCCCAAGTCGCTGGCAACATTGTCACTCCACTCGCCGCAGGCCTCATGCAACGTGCTGCGAATGTCGGCCTCGTGGGTGTAGTAGGTGGCAAGGGCTGGGTAATCCTCGTCAAACAGCATAGCGTCAATGAGGATTGGGCCTTGTGTCTCCGGGTGCTTGGCAATTGCATAGATGCGGATGCCGCCGTCCATTTCAACAAACCGAACCATGTTCAGCGGTGTTTGCTGCATGTGGATGTGAGAAGTGAAGTCGTGGGTGTTCGCAGTCCCTTTGATCAGCCAGCTGTTTGCACGCGCAACGCGCATTTGCGTGCGTACATCGCGGGTCACCGAGTGGAACAGGTCGCGAAGCGAATATCCCAGTAAGCTGGATAGAACAGCGCCAGCAGCAAGCTTGAAGTTGAGTGCTTGGGCGCCGAGCGCGGAGGCGAATTGTGCGTCCGTAGCGAGGTAGCCGGTGTAGACGCCAACAACGGTGAGACCGCAGCTGATGGCGCCGGAAAGAAGAGAGCGCGTCCATGCATGGCCGGCGCGGAATTGCTCGCGGTCGAAGCGATAACCATCAAGCATGGTGCTGCCGTTGGTGATGCTGTTCAGCAAGTCTTTCATGATGAGCCTTCCTCTGATTGGGATGGCTCATCATCAAGCCTGTTGAGTTGTGTCATCGCAGCTTGAAGCGAAGAGAACTCAATTCTTCAAACCCCAGCTTGGGAATCCAAAAGAGATTCAACTCGTCGGATGGAAGCGCCTGTACGCAGCACTCGGGTCTGAGGCAACCAACTCAGCAACTTCTGGTGCAAGGGTGCGCAGCACCTCCCAAGCGTGGGCGATGGCCTTACTGGACTGGTCGAAATACTGGATCGAGACCAGCTGTGCGATGGCCTGGGTTAGGCGCTCATCGTCCAGTGGATGTATTTCTGCCTTGGGCACGTATTCGACACCATCAATCATGACTACAGGCATGAAGTGTTCTTCTAGATTGGGAGCGTCAATCATACCTTTTGCTGGCGCTTGGAGCGCAGGCGCAAACCAACTGCATTGGGTTCGGTTGAGCGCGAATGCGTTTACCGCCACGGTGGTCAAAGTAGGAGACTGATCGCAAGGACAAACCGTGCTTACCAACAGCAACCATCTATCAGCACAACAGGATCTAGACCAGCGTCTAAACCTCGCCCTGGCCAAGCTTCAATTACCTTACGAGGACATTGTGGAACTAGCTGGCGAAATGCTTCGCACGGGGATTCCCATGCTCAAATTGGTATGCAGCCGCCCTGAGTCCGTATACCGGCTCGCTGACGCTGTTCACGCAATCCCAAAAAGCATGAGTGAATCTTCTGTAGACCAGCTTCGGTTACGGGTCGCGGAAGCTATGGTGGCCATCGACGAATTGAACGACGCCGATGTGCAAGCTCACCTGTGACCACACAGGCTGTTCCCCCGGCGCCCCTTAATGCCCAAAGTGGGGTTTGACGAGTTCGCTGGAAATCGAAGACTTCGCTTGAGCGGTATGCGGTTTTCCCTACACTGAGCGCATTACGTTCCCATCATGGATTGCCCAATGGTTCCTGTTGAACTTCTTAAAGCCGCTATCGATCAGCTCCCTAAATGGAACCTCAAGGTCACATCCAGCCTCACCTGGGTCAACTGGCGACAAGGCTTCCAAATCAAGATGGGCTGGTATGACGGAGCTTCGCTGCTCTGCTACCTCGACTTCAAAGATAATCAAACCGCCCGAGATAGCGTTCTTCGCCGCGTTTTCGAGATTCACGCCGACGCCGGCCAGAAACCTCGCCTTGTGAATGGTCACGGCTGGTCGCGGTATGAGTACGAACTGCGCACGACCAAGTTCATCAGCGTGAACGAGGTGGCGGAAATCGCGCAAAGCATGGGATACAAATTCACCGTTCTCTACGTGCAGCAGTGCATCGGTGCTCGGCCTGTTTTTGACACGATGGAAATACCCCTGATCCCTGGAGAAATGGGCAAGGAATGGGTTGGTGGTGGCTTCATCCCATACTCGTGCCCTATGGGTATGAACCTGTGATTGAGTTGCCGCCCGGCGAAGTGCCCGAAGAGCATTTTGAATTGCTTTTGGGGGATACCTCGATCCACAGTAAAACCGTCATAGCCGCTTTGCATGACCATCTGGTTATGGGTATTCCTACACCGGAAGCCTATGTGCGTAGAGGCGCAAACAAGGGGCTATTTCACCTCAATCTCAGGCGGCTGCGTGCCAAGAGCGGGGTTGTTCGTAGTCTGTCCCGGTTTTATCCGAGCGCCGCCGAAAGCCCGAAGGCCGTGGACACCAACATAGTGAACGAACTATGAGCCGCACCCTTGAGTTGACCCCTATTGTCGAAGCAGCAGTCCTGGCCGTAAGGCACTGATGCGCATGCCGACAAACGTTGGACGTGCTTCATTGCACGGTTGCATGGCAAGAGAGCAATCCTGATCAGCGCTCGCCAATCCTCGCGAATCCCCGGCTTTGGCCGTGAGGAATTTTTGGATGCTGCGATGACACATAAATTACTGGGGCAGTCTGCACTGACCACCCACCGTTTAAGAACTGGAGCTGTTATGTCGAAGGGTTTTGAGCCAGTCGTTATCCCTATCGTCGAAGTGGAGCGTGTCATCACTGATTTCCAAAAAGCCGATTTGGGCCAGTGGTACTGGTACGCCGAAGAAGGTGATGAGCCTATGCTCATGTGCGTAATGGATCGAGGCACCAATTACTTGAAGCTGCATGCGCCAGAGGGACGTAGCTATCACACTGCGCGCGTGCATCGAGATAAATTCGACGAGGAATTGCGATTCGAGCCAAACGCAGATCAGATCATCCAGCAGATGATCGCTAAGCATCAGCAGGCTCTTATCGACAACATGGCCGAAATCCAGAGCCTCACCGAAAGCCTCGGCATTGCTCCCCAGTTGGCTCAGCACACCAGTACCGAAGCAGATGGCAAAGCTTTGGCTGTTCTTTCTGGACAGGTGGATGTGGCTGCCTTCGAAAAGGCCCTGATCCTGGCCAAGAAGGAAACGCTGCCGGCGCTGTTCAAGAAGACCGAGAAAATTTCCGAGGAACTGGCCCGGTGGATGTGCGCCACCTCAATGCCTATGAAGGCCAAACTCGGCCCCATGAAAGAATCGGTCGAAAAGATCGAGGATCGGATTTTCAGCATCAAACTCTATTCGGGCCTGCTGGAAACGATCTTCACCTTGTCCGAAGGCCAGCCAGCAGCGCGGGATGAAAAGCTCCGCATTATGCAGCGTCGCCTCTACTGCGATGAAGAATGCCTTCTGGACTATGAGTCCGGTGGCATGGAATTCGACGGTATGGGCGCCTTCGACAAGTGGCTAGCGAAGCCTGTTAATCGCAATCGCATTCTGCCCTTCCCCCGCTGCATGGTGTCCATGCGTGTACGTCGCACTGAGAAAGATCGATCTGGTCAAGGACTGAGCGCATTCGTGGAAATAGCGGAGCGTGATGCTGACAAGTTCACCTACCTCATCATACGCAATGGGGACAACTTGTATCGGGTTTGCACTGATCAGGATTTCGGCGAGCACATGTTCCCGGAGCGCACTGTCTACGATCCTTCCGAGCCGATGATGATGAAGTTGTGGGGGCAGCGCGAAGTTAAGGCATTTATGCCAAAGCGCGAATACGACACCGTTGTTGCGGAGCAAGAGCGCGTTCACAAGCTGAAAGTGCAATGGGAGAAAGACAACCCACAAGAGCAGTGGGAAGCTGCGAACCCGAAGCGAAGCTGGTGGGGCTCAAACCCTCACCGCTACAGTGGAAGCTTTGACAAAAGTGATTGGTATCCTTTTGATGATTCAAGCACCTTTTTCGATCTGGGAATGGAGAAAATTCAGAGCGAGATTAAGGAATACAACCGAATCGCGCTCGTTGTTCAGGGCCTTTTTGACCGTACCGAGACTCTGCTGCCTCACCAACCAGTTCAAATGTGGAACCCAGTTTCTTTTGCTGCGTCAGTCGAGTTGATCTACGACAACTCGATGGTGCTGCACTGGGGCGAGGCTCCCGATATCGCCGCCTACATCGAAAATTGCAATTCGCAAGCGACAGCCGATTCTGTGTTTTTCGGTCAGGATTACGAGTGGACAGTTCGCGAGGCTGAACGCGAGAACGAGAGAACTAGAAACGCGTGGCGCATTCCCGAAGACAGAAAGTATTACTACAAAACCCTCCGCCCTCATGGTGATCCCGGCCCAGGTCGTCTCGCCATCCCTGCTGCTTGGGCGCCTCGAAGTAAAACAGCAACCTTCGGCTGGTTGAAAGAGTCTCGCACCCAAGACTACATGCTGAGGGCAACGATCAAATTGCCGCTCGACAAGCTGTTCAACGTGAGCGCTTACAAGCTCGGGGATTTCCGCCAGTTCTTCATCGATCCAAGAACACGGGCCAAGTACCTGGAGTGGGCGCCAATGCTGCTCAGCGCCGAGGAATACCACCTTGGGAAGTTGGAAGCCAAACAGCCTGTCCACGAAGCGCCACCGAAACCACGGTTCAGGCGGTAATTGCTTGGCTGCTTGATCACGGTAGGGGCGTCTGGATCTGGCGCCCCCTTTTTTTGCACAGCCGAAATGCGGAGCGGGAGAATAGGGGTCATGAGCATTGAAGTAGGTCAGACCTGGCGCGAGGTTGATCCGCGCTTTGAACGTCGCGTGACGGTTGTGGGGTTCTGTGAGGAATCTGGCAAGGTCAAGATTGAGTGCGCTGGCAAGGTCACGAAAGCCAAGCGCGAGCGCTTCAATGGAAAGCGCGGTGGCTACGAGTTGGTCACAGCCAGTTGATAGCAGGGCGCTTCAAATCCTAGCCTTGGTCTTGACGACTTTTACCCACCCCAAAGTGACACAAGGCTTCCTCGGGCACTCTGATCGCATCAATATGAGACTGAGGCGATTCCTTATGAAACACTCTTGCGCTCTGCTGCTTGCCGCAGCTTCAACCATTGCTGTGCTCACCGGTTGCGCCGGGCAGGTAGTCCAGCTTCCTGATCCAGTAACCACCAGCGTACAGCCTATCCGCTATGAGCCTGTGTACATCGTTCCCAACTGCCAGAATGTAGGCGGCAAGCCCTACTGCCAGTGGTTGGAGCCTCGGGGGCACCAACAGATGAATCCTGCACCAGCAGCCGTACAATCACCTCGTGTACCGGGCATTGCCCTCTGATTTCCAAAGGTAGCGCCTCATGAAAGAACGACTCTGGACTGTAGCTCGGTTCCCCAACGGCAGTTGGTCTACAGGCGGGAAGCCGGATTGCACTGATTACGAACTGTGTTCGGTCTACAGCGTGCTCGCTGACAGTGAGAAAGAAGCCAAGAGCAAGGGCCAGTCAATGCACCGTAAGGCAATGCGGCAGAAGGCGAAGGCGCTGCTGGTGCCGGGCAAATGAGCATGCCTATTCAGCAATTTCCCCGATTGGCCCATTTAGAGTGGCCTGGGCTATCCGACCTGAGTATCCCTGCTGATGTACTGGCGGGGACTCAGCGCGGCGTTGAGATATGCTCTTCCGGTCTCAGCGATTTGCCGGCGCCTCTAAACAAGGCATCGTGCTGGATTTACTGCCGTGAGGCATGGCCTCACGCAGATCCTGATTTTGAAGGTTTGGTCTTTGTCACGCTTGCGGTGAAAGCCGATCACCGTTACGCCCAACTACTGCCGAATCACAAGCATACCGAGCATGGGGTTTTCCCAGGTTCAGTGTTCACGACTGATCCTCTGTCGCTTCACTGGCTGGCGCCTAACGCTGACAATGGGGTGGACTTCATCGGCCTCCAATTTGAGGTTCCCTATCACGAAGCGGATGCCTTCTACGACGACCTTCTGCACCAGCTAGGTGAGTTAGGTGCTATACGAGTTAGCAAGCCTGGGGTGGCTGACGCATTGCTGGTTGCAACGGGCGATTATGTTGGTGTGCCACCAGGGCCACTCGAAGCTGGTATGGCTCATGAATAACAAACTACCGGGGGCTATCCCGGTCATCATCACACACGGGGATTGAAGCATGGCGCTGATAACCGGTATTGCTATCGATGAAGCCAGCCAGTATGAGCTGACAGAGGGCGGCCAGTTTGGTGAGGACTTCTACGGAAAGCAGGTCATCGAGGCTGCACGTGAGCTGCTGGCTCAGCAGTCTGGTGGTAAAGCTGCTGTACTGCCGCTGGGGGAGTTTTTTGAACGCCCGGATGATATGGGCCAAGGCCGATTGCGTCTGATCCTTGATGGCGACTCTGACGTTTCTCTTGCAGTCATCACCCATGAGGGCGAAATGGCAGACGTGGAGTTCTGCACGCCTTTCAGCGGGGGAGGACGGTCACCTAAAGTCCGCGAAGCTTTGCTGGACTTGTGTCGTGCCATTCAAACTGAGAATGCCTCAAACCCGATCCTCGACTTCCGGGCCGACAGGAAGGTGGCAGCAAGTCTTGCTCCCGCTTTCGCTGTAATCATGAAGTCCGCAGATGATGCCCAATGGCTGTTCTGTCCAGGCGAGCTTTATTTCGATCAGGATGTAGCCTGCCAGCGTGCATATGTTCTGGCTGGGGCCGGTGACAGTGAAACCCAGTACAGTGCTGCGAAGATTGATCGCGCAGGGGTTGTGCCCGTGGGTGAAACGCATACCGGAGTTCGTGAGGTTTGAGCAGAAAAGAGAAGCCTTTGAGCGACGGTCAGTACCTAGCTACGTGCCGCGATAAATCTGTGCTTGCAGCGATGAGTAACGGCCATTCCTCAGTCTGGCCTCGCGCCAGGGTGGTGATCAAGGGAAGCGACGCCGAGTTCTTCAAGGACGGCAAATCAGTTTGGTCTTGCAACTCTGCATATGCTGGAGCCCATTTCGACTTGGCCGCTCTACCAACAGGCTGGTTCACTGATCGATTGAATAGAGCGGGCACCGCACACTTCTTCCGCGTTGAAGAAGCTGTGGCAACCAGCCTCTGCGGGAGAGTCCTTGATGCCGATTCGTTGCAGCCGATGAGCGAAGCGCTCAAGCAGTGCTCACGGTGCGTCAAAGCCAAAGATCGGGCGTGATTGGGCAACTGCGCTACGTTCGGTTGCGATTGCTTGCTGTCGTTAGGCAATCTGGAGCAAATCTTCAGGAGAGCCTGCCTTGAGTGAGCCAATCATCATCCGAGCGTTCATCACGCACATCGACTGCCCTCATTGTACGAGCCCAGTCACGGGATTCTTGAATGATCCGCGTGGGGGCACTTTTAATTGCGACGGCTGCGGGCAGACCTTCGAGGTGCCCGCTGATGCTGAAATCGACTTTGGTTGATATCTGCAAGCCAGTGGATACAGAGGGCGATGCCGTTATTCTGAATCCCACTCCTGCCGCAATTGCGGCAGGTTCTCGGTCTTGTAGCCGAAGCTTATTCACTGGGCAGATAAAAGTGCCAACACCGAACAAGGGAAATGACTTTGAAATTAAACCTCGCCGCGAGTTTCTGCCTCGCATCAGTATTCGCCTTGCCTGCTATTGCCCAGGATGAAGAACCGCCGAGCCCGGAGAAAACGGCAGCGCACTTCATCGCCGCGTTCTACCGGGTGAAGCCTGAGCAGGTTAATGTAACCCTGATCAAGCGTGAGGCTCTGAGTGCAACAGCCGTTACTCATGTGAAGGGGCTGCCTAACTGCACAATTGACATGGCACCGACGCCGGCAGCCGATCCGAAGTTCGGCTGGCTCATTGGCGGTCTGGGCTGTGATACTTCGTTCAGCAAGGATAACGGCTGAATGGCTGACACTCTTGGCGAGGTGTATGGAATCTTGTGCTTCATGATTGCACTCACCTTGGTTCAATACTTACGGCTTCGAATAGCAAAAACCCGCGCATGCGCGGGTAAGTCATGGTCACGGTTTTTCATCGCAAGCTACTCGTGGAGGTCTCGTGATCGAGTCCGATCTAGAGCCAGTTTCTAATATGGCTGCCCGGCAAATGGTTGCAACTGCCGGCCCCCTACGATTGCCAATTCCTAATCACTGTTCTGACCTTTTTGCTACAGGCTGGGCTTTGGCTGACACGCTTGTTGCAAAAGGGATCGACCCATCATCTGTAATGAGTGAAAGCTGGCACCACGAAAAAGTGGCCGGTTTTGATGCGCGGCTTGCCGCCGTTTGAGAGCTTCTATGCACTATGGCGGCGGTAATGTGGGCATGTCTCGGCAGCATTGCCTGAATGGGCGTTTCGTCCGCAGGTGCAACGTTAGATGCTGTGCTCTGAGGAAACAGTAGTGAACAAGCTTTTTGCAGGCACTCAGGCAATTGCAGATGCGCTAGTAGCGCATGGTATCCCTGTTGTCGAAGTAGAACCGCACGATGCCGAAGAGCCAGAACATTCTGATCGCATTTGGTTGAAGCGCTTTTCGGATGGGGGAATGTGTGAGGGGGAATATATCTTTGTCGGGGAGTCACGATACAAGGACTCCGACCGGGTAGACCTGTGGGTTGGTCATAACAGCGCTGATCTTTGCGGTGGTCACCCAACGTACTGGTCAACCCTTATCCCGGTAGGCGATACGAAAGCCATTCAGGGGCTCGTACTCAAACACTGGCCGAAAGGCGAGTAGATCGAGGAAACGAATCAAGCCTGGATAGTGCGGCGTGCATTTCGTCTCAGGCGCATGTGTGGCAGCCAGACTCGGTAAAGACCAATTGCATTGGTCAACACAAAGCACATGTGCAAGCAAGCTATGCCGTATGCCTCAACCAGTACCCCATAGCAGGTCAACGTCAGGCTTGAGACCAAAAACAACCACCAACCCCATGGGGAAAGCCTGACATTGCTTGCGATCAGAGCTGCGCCAGCGATGCCGCAAGCTGTTCCTGTCCACTCCAAGATTTCATTCATAGCGCATTCTCCACGAGCTAGGACTCAAGAGCCATTAGATGAGTTGCCAAGCGATGCCAGAACCTCATCGAGTGCGTCGATGGCAGCGGAGAGCCCATTTTCAAGCTGCTCAGCAGCTTCTTCCAGGGCTTCGACTGCTTGCTCCATGGCTTGGCCTTTATCGCCTTGCTGCAAGCTCTCTGGGAGGTTGTCGAAGCTTTCCTGTTCCTCACCCTGGAGAACTTCAATCTCGTCTTTGAGAGAGTTGGCGTTTTCGAGTTGTGCCTTGAGGGTTTCGATCTGAGCACAAATTTCAGCGATGCGCTTTCTACGTTTGTTGTTCATGCGTGATGCCGTCCAGTGTGCGTCAAAGCGCTGCGATTGAAGGCAGCGCTGGGCCTTGTGTGAGTTAGAGCTTTGCAGCGGACAGCAACGCGGATATGCGTGCGACGATCTTCTCGCGACGATTCAGAACATCGGTGCTTTCAAAGATCAATAACTCCAACTCTTTGCCCAGAGCTTCGGCAGTGTAAAGGTCGCTTGCCATGAAAGGCAGCGCCATTTCACGGTGCGCAGAGTACCCTTCAATTTTCACACCTACAGCGCTCACTGTGATGGCGCCGTAGGCGTTGGGATCTGGCCGGTAGAACACAACATCATTGATACTGAACCCTCCTGTAAGCCACGCAGGCAGCTCCGACACAGAAGCAAGTCCGTAATCGGTAGGGTTGTCGAATAACTCTCCATTTGCGTTGAGCAGTGAGTCTTCTACGTCAGCAGCCTCGGCGCGGCTCCCCTCACGATACGAATCTTCGACTGCACGGTTTGCAAGGACACTTAAGTGGATCAGCTTTTGGCTGTGCGCATCGAGCACGATGCGGGTCATGCGCTCAGACTTCTCGCCTGCGAACAGGTGGCCCCAGCTTCCGACGATATAGTGAGGGGGAGTGTGTGTGCTGGCTGGTAGGATTGATGCTTGCTGCATGGTGCGTCTCCTGTCAGTAACTGGGCCGAGGCAATCTCGATTGATGCATCCAGTATCTGCCCAGTTAGCCTGTGTCATTGCAGTCAAGGTGTGTGCGGGGTCGAATCGTCAAACCGGCCCGTGGGTTTCGGGCCGGCTTATGGCTTGTTTATCGGTTATTCAGTGGGTCGTTATCCCACTTATCTTGCAGCTTCTTCATCTGCAATTTGTTTCGATATTTTAATGCCCAGGAAATTGCGAATGCGAAAGCGAAACCTCCGGCCAAGACGACAGAGAATGCGATAAGAAGGTTGATAGCGAATGTAGCATTAGTCATTTTTTTATACTCTTATTGGTTGACTTCCGCTCATTATGCAACATGATTGCAGAGAGGATCAATAAGAGTCTATTAGGTTTGACTAAATATATATTCGGGGTATATAAAAATACTGCGCGTTACTTTGATATATCCTGTTTGGCTGGTGCTTCTGGAAGGTCGGCCTCCAGAGCTAGTAGACTTTCGCGCAAGCGTTTGTAGCAAGAAACGCCCAGATAACCAGCGCCGATAATAATAACTGCGCTCACAAGGGTGAGCAGTCCCATTTCTTTATTGGCGAAAATGTACCCTGCTGCGGCCAGTGCGAATGATCCTGTAGCCATGCCCAAGAAGAATATATAAATGACAATAGCTTCTAAGGTCTTAACGTGGGAATTCATGTGTGTCGTCCTAAGTGGAAGTAAATACCAAGATGGGGATTTGTAGCTGGTGGTTATGATGATACAAGCCGCTCGGGTGAGTCCAATCGCATCCAGGCGCGGTGGTACTTCTCTACACGACGTAAATCGTTTTCGGTGACGATACTCAGCCGTAGCAAATTGAGGTTGTCCTCAATGTCCAGCAGCTTCACCTTTCGAGCCAGCGGATGCACGCGCACCCTGTCAATGAAGGCTTCGTAGCTTTCACCCCGGCGCCGAGTCAGAACCTCAACTGCGGTGACTACCGATTCTGGGAATCCATCCGCCCGAAGATCATCTGCCGTGGTGTCGCTGTCTTCGATTACGTCATGCAGGAGTGCTACGCATTGCCCAATAGGGTCATTCAGCCTTGCCATGAGCCGCAGTGGGTGGAGGATATAGGGCTTTCCCCCTTTATCCACTTTGCCGCCGTAGGCCGTGAGGGCGCGCTTCAAAGCGACCTCGATCATCTGTGCATCCATGGTTACTCCAATATTTCTTGAACTGCACTGTCCTGGGCGGCGATTACAGCGCGACCGGCAGTGGTGATCTGAAAGCCGTAGGTGGCCACGATCAATAGCTTTTCGTCTTCGAGTCCGCGCACTGTACGGGACACTGCTAATGCCGCGCCCTGCGGGGTTCGAAATTCGTAGTTGGGGAACGCGGCATAGGCGAGCGCCGACATGGGGAGCGATCCCCTTGCTGCACGAGTGAGCGCGGTAAGGATTCGCAAGCGCTGTTCCGCTACTGGAGCTACTGGTTTCCCGGCTTGCCTTTCGCTACGGCTGGTTTTCTGTGCGGTATTGTTCATGCGCAAGACTCAAGCATTGAAGGCCCCTTCGTTCGTCGGAGCCGTGGTGACAGCCAATCAAGCTTCTCCTGTAGCGCCGCTGCGTGCAATCCAAGGAGGTGCAGTTGGCGATGTGTCCAGTCTGCGGATGCGAACGCGTGTGTCATCAACCTACGGTAGGAATCGAAGGGAAGTGCTCAACTCCTGTATTAGGTATTCACGTTCCAGTCATTGCTACGGCTGTACAGGGGGGAAGGCTTGGGTCTATACGGGCGTGAAGTTTCGGTCGAATACATGCACGCCCTATCGAGGGTCATCCCAGGGATCGACGCGTTTTTTGATGCGCTGCCTTGGGTGCCAGTGAGAGGGGTAAAAACGAACCCTTCGCCAACGCGCCACGCTTGGTGGTCATGAATGGCACCATGTAGGGCGTGACGCCTACAGCCAGAGCAGAGCCGAGTGCAATCCCGGCAATCACCCGCGCCTCCGTCCATTGGGACGGCAACGCGACGAGCAGCACACATGCAATCAGCGCAGCAGCGAGTGAAAACAACCAAACGCGGTGATCGATCTTCACATGACGCATCTCAATGGGTGCTATACGCACAGGCTGGGACTTGAAGTTTTGAATCGCCATGATGGTATGCAGATCAGCAACTGGCACCTCACCAAAGTCTGGGTTCCCAAGCGGGGAGGTCGTACCGGGTCTTTGGAAGAATGCGAGTTGCACCTGTTCGGGTTCTGGAAAGCTAGCAGGCCAACGCTCTGCCGTCTTCGCCCCATAGGCTCGCAATAGGGGTAGCGTCCAGCTTGGGTTTGGAACAGGTTCTACCCAGCGGCCATCCAGCACCGCCCAAACCCCTGAGAAACCGCCCTTTTTCACATCATAGATTTCGATTCGGCTGGCTTCGGGGTACGTCCATTCGAAGACCCGCGCCGGAATGGATTCAATGCCTTCCTCACGGAAAAAATCCACTCGGTTCTTTCCCTCGCACGGCGCAAAGATGCCCAGCGGCTTCACCCACGCGTAGGTAGCATCATCGACCTTGCCGTCGGCCATCGCGACGAAATCGGTCAGTCTGTCGCGACAACTTTCCAGATCGCTCTCACTGAGGCTTGTGCGGCGCCAGCGCCAACTACAGCCGAGAGTGTTGCTGGTCGGAACTAGAGCGAACTCATACGTCGGCGTGCCATCGTCAACGCGCTCACAGGCCCGGTAGAACGGGAGGATATGGCAGAGGAAGGGCAAAGGCTCATGCGGGCCAAGGGCGCCATCGTGAAGATCACGCGCCAGCATGCTTGCGCCATGGTCTGCGACCGCAACATCCATCAGGTATTTGTTTCGGACAACAGCTTGGACGGCTCGGTTGAGGTCGTCCGTGACACCCGTATCGAGTGGTTGTACTCCAGGTTTCAAGCTGGGGAGGGGTGAAGTTTCCATTCCTAATCAGCAATCCTGTTCAGAGTCCGATATTCATCCCAGTCCATGCCAAGTGCCTCAGCCAATTTGCGCTGGTGATCAAGTCGCCACTCTTGGGCTTGCTCTGGCGACGTGGCGACCAATCGAATCACCAACTCTGTTACGTCCAGCCCCTGACGGCGAGCTGCCTCAAAGAAGACTACAGAGCGCTGTTGTTCGCGGTACTCAGAAACGGTCAAGCCGCAGGCCTCGATTACTGCTGGTTTGACTGATTGGATTTCAGCGAGCAGATGGGGATGCTCTGCGAAAAATTTTTCCATTGCAGCGTTGTGCCGCTGTTCAACTGTCATTCAAATTCTCCTTTGACTCGGTGGCCGGTGAGTCCGCTTCCTGTGGTACTGGAAAGCTCGACTATATCGGCCATGAAATGCGACAAAGCTGATCCAGCCATTCGCGTGAGTATTGATGATTGTAAGTCTTGTTGCTGCCCTGTCACGCAGCAAGGTGGGGAGACTTTTGCCTCGGCCACCTCGCTCTCTTTTACGGGATTTGGGGATTTAGTGCGCTTGTTTATCAGGCAGCGGCACGTTTGTTCCGCAGGCTGCTCCCACGGCGCTGGCTGCGGATCTGCTTCCCACGTGGCGGGCGTTCGTTCTCGTTCAGGCCTGCCCGCCATTCAGTGAAGGCCACTCCTTTCTTGCGCTCAGCTGGCGCTGGGGCGCGCTTGGCCCCCCGGTGATCGACCACCTTTTCACTTTCGACTACCGGGGTAATGCACTGACTGGCGGCAGTAGCTTTAAGGCAGGTCTTGCAGGTAATACCTTGGGTGTCAGAGGTGGCGTTCGAGCTAGTCGCTGCGCGACCGCATGCAGTTTTTACAAGGTCGTTCGAGTAGTGCAGAGCCATAATTCTCTCCAATTGGCTGGTGCCACCCAAGCGGGGGCGGACTGTAGTGGGGGTGTATATGCGCCAAATCCCTTAATACGAATTGGCGGTGGCTGGCGGCTCGGTTTGCGGAGCCTTTGGGGCCAACATGATTCTTGTTTCTTACTCAGCAACACTTGCCGCTGGTGTGGTGAGAGGCTTATTTGACCGCACAGCCTCTACGGCCAGGGCCAGATCGCGGGCCAGGGTGAGCAACCGTTCCATGCGCTCAGCATCGACGATCAGCATGCCTGTGATCCGTCCCACCCGCTGTATCTCGGCGTTCAGTTTGTCGAGTCGCATCTTGAATTTCTGGGCTGTGACACCGTGTTTTTTGATAGCGGCCTTGGTGTCGAGCCCATTAACAAGATGGTCGCGCAGTGCCTCGACCATTTCCGGGCTATGAGAGCTGTCAGCCAGGAATTCATCAAACACTTCATTGGGCAGGTCGCCTGGGGCGACCTTGAGTAAATCGATCAGCATGTTGCGGTTCCAATCATCGAGGCAGAAGGGTGGGTGACAATCAGGCTGCCGCCTTCAAGTCATCCTCACCTTGAGCATTCAAGTTTACTGGAGGAAGTGCGTCAGCTTTCTCGGCCTCGTCCAGCAGAGCAATGAACTTTTCGAGCTGCAACCGTGTTGCCTCGGAAAGATTGGCGTAAGCCGGATCTTCTTTCAGCAGGCGGTTGACTTTGAACAGTTCCAAGCCGTGCTTGCGAACTGCTTTCTTGACGTGTGCGTCTGACGCATGACGGGCGGTAATTCGTGGCCGGGCGGGAGTTGTGGTGCCCGCTTCTTGTTCTGCTGTATCGCCCGTCTTCGCTGGGTTTTCTTGCCCAGCCGGGGCCTTTGCCTGCATTTCAGCAAGGGCGCGAGCACGGCGGTTCTCAAGTTCCTGCACTACCGCACCATTGCCATGTGCGCGGAGCATGGTAATGGCTTCGGACGCGGAAATTTCTGTGCTCAGAACTGCATCCACCAGTGCCTTCGGCGAGTTCACCAGTCGCAGCAGGCCATCCACATAACCCGGCTTGATGCCCATGCGCTTGGCGATCACTTTGTCGTCGTGTCCATTACGCGACAAGCGCTTGCAGAGCACACCGAGTTCAAATGGAGCCAACTCCTTGCCTTTGTTGGCGCGGTACATGGTCACGTAGAGGTCATCGAGGTTGGTATTACGACCGTCCTGCACCACTACAGGCAGCAGATCAATTTCCGCGCCTTTGGCGATTGCTTTGATGGTGGATTCGAGTCGGCAATGCCCATCGAAAACGTACAAGCCCAATACGCCGTCGATTTCCAACACCAGAGCCGCGAGCGGCTTGTGCTGCATGAAACCTTCTTCAAGGATGGAATCGGTCAACTCGGCGATGTGCTGATCAAGGTCTGGGCCTGGGAGACGGACGTTGAAGCCCTTCAAGACCTTCAATTCCTTGACCGGCACTTTCCAAAGGTCGGAGCTACCGCCCGCACCCTTGATTTGCGGAATGCCTGTAGCACTCTCGTCCGACTTGCCTTCGTAGATGGCTTGGATACCCGACATGACCTTTTGAACGCCATCGGAAAGGGCCTTGTCGGCACCTTTCTTCTCGTCCTTGGGCTCATAGGCAGCCTTGATGCCTGCCATGATGGTTTTGACGCTACCCGGATTCAGGGTCAGATCGAAGTTATCGATTGCAAGCTGGATTTGGTTGGTGGCCATGGCAGTCATTGGGTTATCCCTCTGCGGTAGAAGTTGATGTGTGAATAATACCCCCTAGGGGGTGAATAATCCACATCAGAAACCCTCAAGAGGGTAAGTTCGTCAGCTCCGATTTTGGGATTCCAAGTCAGATTATTTGCAAACAAACCAAACTGGTTTCAGACTTGGCTTCACGCGCCTTGGCAGGGGCCTTCCATCCGCATGAGAGAAGCACTTTGTGTCACTGCTGTTAAGCGAGGCCAACCATCGTAGAGCCATTTGGGATACGTCTGGTAGCGGATGACACTCTGTTCCCTTCGAGGTTCACGATATGCGTACTTCATTCAAATCACCTAGATCCCTATCTGCTATCAAAGCTATAGCGTCGAAGCTTCGAAAATCCGATTCCCAATTAACTCAAAGCCAAGCTCTTGAGCGGGGTGCGATTTGTGCGGGTTTTGCGAATTGGAAACATGCGACAAAGGTAATGCCGGATGTGATGCGGCTTGTGAAGGTGTCCGCAAGTTGGGCGAATGGTTCCAATAAAGCAGCTGGTGTGGAAACTCTCGCCTACCCTCTGCCATGGTCTGCTGCTGAATTGGTCGGAACAATAAGAAACACAGACCATGTTTCATGTTTAAAAGATGGAGCATTGATCGCTGGTGCGTTCTCATGTGATGAGAAAATTAATCAGGTTCATCTTCGCCCGTTTCCTAGCCAAGGCTTGGCTCGCAAGGTGCTGGTGCGAACGCTGCGGGAATTGATGTTTCGAGAAGCGTCTGGTTTGAGCCAGCGTTACAACATGTATTTCGATAAAAGCCTTTGCAAGTGGACAGAGAACTTTACGTCGGATAAATGGGATTTCCCTGGGGCTGATTATTTCACTACCTGGGTTCATCCTGCCGAAGATAGTCCCTTAGTTTTTGCTGAGTTTAAGCAGAGTGAATCCACAAGTTTGAGCCTTCGCGAGTCTCAGAAGGCTTGGTGCAAAAAATACGGTTACAAGATTACGCCCCTAAGTTGGGGAGGAACTTTACAGACAGGCCTATCACCAGCATTGATAACATCCACCGACGCTGGGTATGACCTGCTCCGCATCAGATCCATGGTTGAAAGGCTGCCGGATGACTTTGGTGTCAACCCGTGGCTCGGCGAATCAGAGGAATTGCGATACCCCCCTGAATGGATAAGGTCAGTGAACGCATAATTCATAGGCCGTAGGGCTGCCAGCTCAACTTTGTTTGAGCCGGCAATGCCTCTGGGTATTCTCAAAGTTCTAGCTCCGCATGAACAACACCGTAGCCGGTGCTATCTCGCTGGGCGCCAAGTCATCGCCGTCATTGCCAATGCTGAGGTATTAGCTTTCCGTATTGTTGTATCCAATAGTTTTGGGATGCAGTGTGTCAGCGCCAATGTAAACAGCATCAGGAGCTTCCGGCCACTCCAGCCGGCAGGAATCGAAGCTTCCTTCGTTCCAGGCGCGAAGGAACTCCAATGGGCATTCTGTCTGATATGCAAGAACAAAATCGATGACGGCTTTGCTTGCTTCCTGGCCCTGGCTCAGCAGCGCGATCTGAGTCCGCAGGTCTTTTGCGAAATGCAGAAGCTGAGGGCCGCTGAGACCTACATCGGGCCGGATAATGCCTGCCTCTACGATGCATTCGCCGAGGGCCTGCCCCAGCAGCTCGACATGTTCAGCTTCGTTGCCATCGAGCACCACGCGTGAAGCTGTCCAGCCTGCTTGCCAGACACTTAGGTCATGACCGTTAGCCGGGTCAAGCACGTCAACCTTATAGTGATCGGCGAAGGCTTCATCGCAGTCACCCGATGCGCCCGGAACGCCATTCTTGGAAGCGGCATCGAGCAGGCGTCGAAGGTCTTCGGCTTTGACACTAACGGTAGTCGCAGTATCACGGTGTGCTATCTCATGCAGTCGAGCTGTAACGTCTTTGATGCTGGTCTGATCGGATGTGGCCATCTTCTTGAATCTCACATTGGGAAGGTTAGGGTAAGTCGGTGGAGTCTGTTCGATGTGATGCCGGCATCGATCATCCAGCTCCAGGATCTGCCGCAGAGTTTTGCTCACTCGCTACTGCCGCCTTGAAGTTGGCCAGTACCTCGCCGAAGGCCGCTGAATGACTGAGTACCCAGTCGAACAGCTCGTCTTCCTCACGACCTTCCAGAACGAGGCGGGCGTGAAGCTTCACAGATTCCTCACGACGCATGCTTAGCCACTGACTGAAAGTGTCCAGATCGCGCACGCCGGCATGGCGCATGAACACATCCAAAGGGCTGCCAGCCATCATTTCAGCTGCGGTCATCATGCCGGCAGCTTTCATCCGCTCAGTGAGCGCTGCGTCGTTGTCGAAGACGGTGCTCAGCGCACGCAACTGCTCCACTTCCCGTGCTAGGGGCTCGGCTGCCTCCAGCTGATTGCGCAGCAACTCATAGTCGCTGGCAAGAATCACGGGCCTACCCATCAGCTCGGGGTCGTCAGGCGCGTATTGTTTTGCCTTGATCACGCATTACCCTCGACGATTGCGCGGCCTTTGATTCCGTTGGCCAGGGTGATGGGGTAGCTGTAATGCTCACCCGTTTTTTTGCAACGCCCGCAGTCCGATACTTCCGAGCCGGCGTGCTGAGCAATCGTGCGGGTCATGGCTTCGTGCAGCGACTCGTTCTCGCTGGGGGCTGCAATGAGGGGCGTACCGTTGAAGTTTAGGCGGAACGCCAGCGAGCTTTGTAAGACCATACGTCATACCTGAACTGTTTGGTGGTGCATCCATGATCGCCGGCTGCCGATGGTGTCATCGCAGCATGCCCGGTGTGTGTGGGAATGCTCGAAACCAAACCTGGGTTCCGGGGCGCTATGGGCGATCCTACCTCGCAGCTTTCTTGGGCTCAGCTCAACCCAATGCAGTTACTACATGGGACTATCGGTTGCTGACAAAAATCGGCATTCGAGCAAGGCCTCATCAGTAACTCCAGATTTTCGAAATACAGGCGATGGCCGATGGTAATGAATGCGACTGCCTGTGGAATTCTCATATAATCCGACAGCGGGCTCGATGGGCCGAGGCCGTAGAGAGGTGCGGTGTACGTGCCTATAAAACATCAGGGGTCGTTATGAGTTTCAATGCAGGGAATGTGGAGATAACGCTCACTTACGGCAAGCCGGGTGAGTTGGGCAGAACGTCAGAGCCTCAAAAATATTCAGTCGCGATGCAGCGCATGCATAGCTGTTACTCGTTCACAGTAGTCCCTTTGGAAATAGGGGTCGCTCTACTCAAGGCACCAGGTCTTTCCCGCGCTCGTATCAGGCTGACCGACGGCACTGTGGTCGAGGGTTCGGTGCGTAATGTCCAACACAACTATTTCGAGTTGGTCGAAGACAAGCGGCCAGCGTAGGAAAAAGCCATGTTCTACGAGAGCGTCAAAGCCGCATGGGAGGAACGGAAGGTTCATATTGGGCTGCCTGCTTTTGCATTTCGCGAACCTACAATTACGGGGCGAGGGTGGCTATACGCGTTCAAGGTTTTCTTGCTCAACGGTAAAGAGCGTCAGGCTTTGATTGACATAGCCGAGCACGAAGTAGCTTGCGTGGCTCAGATTTTCGGCGAAGTAGAGGACTGGACACCGGAGCAACGTGAAACGGTTCGACGTTCGTTGCGAAAGTTCGGTTTCCCAGTCTTCCCACCCTCCCAGCGGGAGCTGGAGACCAGCACTCCACAGCGCCGCCTTTTGATTTGGGAAGGTCGCCAGAGGGCCAAACAGGTTTTGGAAAGAACGTTATGAAAAACAGCTATCAGAAAGACTACTTTGACGAATTTAAAGACCAACTGACAGGTCACGGCTGCTTCATCAGTGTTAATCAGTTCCAGGCGCGTGAGGCATTTGAACGACTAACCCAACTCCAGAAGATCCGCGAAAAGCGTGGCTATTCCAAGCCGAAAGCTTGGCCGGCGAATCGCGCAGCAGCGCGCTCGTAAGGGTAAAAACCATGCAACTCGAACTTGTTTTGAGGCTCATCGCTCTCGTATCAATCATCGGTGCCACGGTTGTAAATTACTCGCAGTATGGATTCATGCGATCGCTATTAACCCTGGCGTTGGGCTGTCTACTCTGGGGAGTTTTTTTTTGGTCGATCTCGGCGCGATCAAAGACCTGAATAACGCTCGACTGCATCCTACGGCTTCGGCTTAACCAATCGGGGCAAAATCAGTGAAGAGTCGTGATTGTGCGCCACAACAGAACAGGTGATTTATGAGCAACCCCCTAAAAGAACAACTCGAACAGCAGTTGGCTTCGGCACAGCAGGAACTGGAAAGTTGGGTGCATCAGGGCCTAACGCGGGAAGACGGTAGTTCTGCGCAGGATCGACGGTTTGAAGAGCGAGGTGAAAGTCTTCGCGAGCAGGTAGCTGATTTGTCTAATCAGCTTGATCAGCTGAAAAAATGATGGGAAGGGCGGCTACCGCGCCCATGGGCAGCTTCACCGACACCGGAAATGAGCATGCAAAACAAATCGCTTGCAGAACAGTTGAAGGCCCATTGGGTGAAAGTGAACAGCCCTGAATCCCTTTCCATTGCCAAAGGGGTGCGAGCGTCATCCGGCGTGCCCAAAGTGACCATCCGACCTACCATGCCACCAAGTGGCCGGGTGATGGTTCTAGAGGAATCATTCGACGTGCCGGCACCTGAAAACAAAGCCGCCGACGACCAACCGAAGTAGCATGGTAATCCCGGCTGCACACTACCGGCCCGCATCTGCTCGTTTGCTCGGTCTCGGTAGCGGCAGCTATTTCGGGATTTCGCATTAATTTCGGAAACAGACAACAGCTGTGGTTCCCGATAATGAAAAAGCCGCCAGCAGGCGGCTCTGTGAAAGCACCATTGTCTATTTTCGCAGCGTGCGGCCAGATGCTGCGAAGGCCTCCAACTCCGCAGTAGGGATGCCTTTGGCCATCGTCCAGAGTGCAGCGATGCGACGTGCCACTTCGTGTTTGGTCTCATCGGTCTGGCAGTAGTTGTACGTACTGGTAGAGAGTGGGTAGTGGTGCTTACCGTCCACCAAACGGACGGTGAACGGTTTGTACCCGCCTTCGACCGTTGCCGTGAGGTTGATCAGTCTGGTGGCATCTTGTGCCTCATCAATGCTTGCCATTCGTTGCTCCTTGAACCCCACCTGGGTTGGGGTGCGCTCGCTTATGCGCAGTGAATACGACGAAGGCCTCGTCAAAGGTCAGTAACCCGAGCGCTACCCGATCCAGCCGCTGACCACACTCTGGACAGTAGTTGAACTCACTGACATAGCCTGGGTGCTCGATCTGTACGCTTTGGCCGCACTCATTGAACTCATCAATCGTTTTGGCAAACTCGATGAGGCGCTTGTTCCAGTCGTTTGCTTTGATCAGCTCATCAGGGATGTACCCTACTGGGTGGTCGCATACAGCCGGCATTGGGGAGTTCCTTTGAGGCCTTCGTGATCTGGTGATGCAGGTTCATCATCACCTCGTACCCGTAGTGTCATCGCAGCAATAGAGCCGGCAGAGCACATCCTAAGACCCCAACATAGGGATTCAGGGACTCACCTCGGCGCAATGCGTGAGAGGGCTTATGGTCGGATTGTATCGAGGGGCAGCCAGCGCCTCACTTCAACTGGATGCAGTTACTCACGCCAGAGCCGCTGCAAGGGACAAATAGAGGGCGCATTGCTGGTTTGCAGTGCGAAAGAAAAAGGGAGCCGAAGCTCCCTTTGTTGACCTGGATACGATTACTTGACCGATGCCCAACTCTCGACGGTTTCAGCGCCGTGTTTGGCTTTCCACTCTTTAAGGGTCTTGTGATTACCGCCCTTGGTCTCGATGATTTCCCCGTTCTCAGGGTTTTTGTAAACCTTGATCTGCCGTGCCTTACGGGTAGCAGGGGAGGCGGCATTGACAGCGCGCTTAGTCGTCGCCTGGGGATCGAGCAGCGCAATAATGTCACGCAGACTTTTGCTGTACTCACCCATCAATTCGCGGAGTTTGTCTTCGAACTCCAACTCTTTCTTGAGCCGATCATCGGTGGACAGGGCGGTCAGACGGGCTTGCAGTTCTTCAACTGCTTGTTGGGTTTGGCGGTATTCGGCAATCAGGGACATGGCATTCTCACGTTAGAAGTTCAGCTGCAAAAAACATGTCAACAGACACGGTGGCAAAAGGCAACTCAATGCGGTGCATTTAGCTAGACTGACGCGCCTTGAGATTGTTGCGATTATCAGAAGCATAGCCTTGATAGTCAGTCTCATAAAGCTTCCACCACAGTTGGCGTAAGCAATGTTTTATCGTTCATCCGGTACTTCCGAGTACATGGATTGGGCGGCAGTGGCCCAACGCGGCGCCATCGGCCTGACCGTGCCAAGCAGAACAGGTCTGCGACTATTGCTTCGTCACATGACGTGTTCATCTGGCCTGAAATGCGCTATGCCAGTCGTAAAGATAAGACTATTCAGGCTGATCAGCTGGAACGGGCTGTGGCCCCAGCAGGTACTCACCATCAGCCAGCCAAGCCTGTTCAGAGCCGTTGAATGATTTGAACTTGTTCACCCATCGAGTTGGATCAACCATGACCGGGCGGGGCTCGGCTTTGCCTTTCTCGAAGTACCAATACAGGCCTCGTTCGACCGGGATGGATTTGTGTTTGTCCAAGCCGTGGCCACCATTCTCATGGGCAATATTGAATCCCTCCCATGCTCCGCGAACCCAGCTAGCTGCATAGTCACCTTTAGGCAAACGCAACACCGCCTGTTCGACCATATGCTTTTCGTCTGGGTAGCCGTAACGCTCCACCGCGATGCGTTTGATAGAGGCTTCGAAACCATCGCGTTTGTGATCCAGCAGCTCAGCTGGGTATTTGCCCTTTACCACTTCAATCTCCTATGGCGTCTGTGCTCGGGATGCTGCCTATTGTAGGGTGAGTCGCTGTGTGTCCTGGCGTCTACAGTTTTGGCTTGGGAAACTCCCCACATCCCAAGACAGGAATTTACTTACAACTCGGTGGCGGTGAACGTTAGACGGCCTTTACCGCTACCAAGGTGGCCATCATTGCAGGCAAGACGGCGAGCGATGATGTTTGCATGTGACTTGGAATCCGCTCGAATGTCGGGATAGCGGATGCCGTTGACTTCATCCCAAGCAGGATACTGAAAGGTGAGAGTCACGGTGTAGGACTTCGCTGGCGCCGGATCAACCTGCTCAGCTGGGGCAAAGCTCGGCGTGGTCACAATCGGCTCACGCAGCCCCATGGCCACCTCTACTTCCTCAAGCGTGCCGAAGAACGGTTCTTCGCTATGGCCATTGATGTAGCTGTAGAACTGGCCATTGGATAGCTGGCCGATTGCTGGATGCATGCCTTTTCTCCAGAGTGAGGTGCCCCAGCGTGCCGGGGACGATTGTGTCAGATAGTCGGATGTTCTTTTGCCGTTACCAACTCTTGACCTTGCTCCCAGGCGCCAGCGAGCTTCGGGTGAGAGGCGATAATTGCCGGTGCCTTACCCTGTCCAGCATACGCCCCGAGGTACAGCACCTTCTGCATTACCCGCCATACCGGATCGAGCTGAACAATCGAACTCGGCAAGAAGGGTTTTACGCTGGCGATGATCTTTGCGACCAGTTCAGCTTTCGCCATTTCGATACGGATATTCACCATGTCCCGGAATGTCAGATCAGCTGGCGCTGGTGGCATAGGATGCTGCGGAGTGTTCCAGGCCGGCCCAGTACCTTTGTGCTTGCTGAATTCTTCCCAGAGCCATTCGTGGACAGGCCCCGAGTCGCGGGCGAGTTTTCGCAGGCGCTGCTCCGACACTTCGCCGGCGCGGTAGGCGGCTCGGTCTTCGGAAAAACAGTAGTACCAGTCATGGTTTTGCAGGTGAGCATAGAATGCTGCCAGCGGGAACACGGTGGACTTGGCTTGAGGTTGGGTTTTGCTGCGAAGAAGGGTGATGTGTCCGATATTCATCGCTGGGCTCCTGCGCGTTGCGCGCTTTGTTGATGGAGCCATCATCACCCTTGAGCAGTTGTGTCATCGAAGCGACCAATGATTTTGTGGAAGATGCTCGCCTCCGAAAATGGGATCTGTTATTCCCCGAACCCGTTTCTGTTTAGTCGCGCTTACGATCTGGGGCGACTTCCTTCTCGATCCATTCTTCTCTGTCGCTCTCTGCGCTCCAGCCTCATTTTCTTCCCAGCCTTTGGGTCAGCTGAGGTGGTTATGGTGACTGTCGCATCGCGCTTCTGGTTGAACTGAATTCGGTCTTTAAGCAATGCCAGAAGCTCGGGATTAACGTGTGGCCCATCCACGGCATCGCTCAAGGACACGAGACTCATCGCCGCGCCCTTGGGCCAGATGTTTTCTATGAACTCATCCACGGTGCGGCACTGCATGGCCATCTGTGGCGAGGAATACCCCAGTGCGTGGGCGAGCATGTACTTTGCCCCGGTAAGCGTTAGGTCGGCCCCGTGAGCCTGACCGAGTTTTTTGAGCTTTTTTGCTATCCGTCGAAAACGATCCACTGACAGGCCAGTGCTTTGGCTGACCAAGAGGATTTGGTCACTGAGTCTGTCATCCCGAAGCACGTAGTCTTCTTTTGCGACCCAACCACTCATGTTGTTTGCCGCCAGGAACCCCGTAAGGTGTTCACCGAGGTGATGGGCCACATGCCGCGCAGTGATCTGCTTCGGCGGCTCTTGGGGCAAGATTTCTACTGGCTCAACCAAAATACGTGCTCCTTTTCAGTCCCTGGCCACGCAACTCGCGGCGGAAGTCTTCTCGCCCGCCCAGAAAAATCACCACAAGGCGATCCTCGAACAGGGATTGCAATTCTAGATCGCTCACTACAGACATGGATTGTGCTGTGAACAGCACTCTGCGTCCGCGAAGCACTCCAAATAATTCGGAACGGTTATCCCAGGCAAAGCGGTTTGGCTCTTCAATCGCCAAATTCCCATCAGGGAGCCGGCAAACATCGAGTTCAGGGCGCTGACCCTGCAAAACCAAATTGATATCAGGTTTGAGAACGATGAGATTTCGGATTTTGCTGAGCAGGTAGGATTTGCCAGATCCTGCTCGCCCTATGACTATGACCCCGTAACCAAGGTGCATCAGGCACAGAATGTAGCGCCCATAGAAGAACGCTCGCGCACGGTGAAGAACGGGATGCGAGCCGGGCTTGAAAGGATCTATACGCTTGGGGCGGCCTAATACCTCGACCACCCTGGTGCGTTTAAATGCTTGTATCAATGATGCTTTAAGATGATGAAGCAAAATACCACCCTGCAAATCGGATTCAGAAAGCGCTATCTCAAGTCTACTGCCTAGGTCTATGCACGCAAACTGCTGCAACGACCCCATTTAACTACAACTGGGTTCAATGCTCGCTGAAAGATTTCCAGCGTGAAAGGCTCTCGCTGGTTGTGTTTATCTTATCCAACTCCGGCGCAACCAACTCGTTCAAGAACGGGTTTGCGATCACGAACAATCGCTGCGTTTCTGCTTGAAGAATGGTCGCTGTTAATTGGCAGGCACCAATGCAATCGCGCTCGGTGGTTGTGACTGCCTCGGTCAATTGTTCCTCGCCGACGTTCTGGCCGGCTAGTTCGCGGGCGGAAAGTTCGAGCTTCTTTCGAGACTCTTGTACGGCGATAATCTGGAGTTTGAGGTTTGCAACACGCTCATCGGCGTCCTCGATTTTCTCCGCGATTGCCAGCGCGGGGCTGTGTTCAGCCATAACCTTTCGTAACCAGTGTTGGGGTCTGGTGTTCATATAGGGCTCTACTGTTGGTGATGAGTTTTAGATGCTGACGGTGTACTGGTATAGGTCGCGTCTGGCAGTGCAAACGTGATTTCGGTGAGGTCAGCGACAGCAACCGATTCCGGGGCCTTCATATCCCGAAGCTTTCGATCACGGGAGCGAATGATCAAGTTCTTCAAAGGCCACAGTTGCTTCCAGCATTGACTGGCCCTGCCGTGCCTTTCCTGGAGCTGGTCTGTGCGGCACTCTGTGAAACCTTTTTTGAAACCATTGCACCAGTACCAAGCGTTATCGAGCGCAGTGGGTGGTGCATCACCGCACCCGACATGCACCTGTGGTGCCACGAACACATCGTGTTCCGCCCTATCCAGGCCACTTGCCAAGGCTTTGATTAATCCGCGCATGTCGTCCTCGGTTGGATAACTTGATTGAAAGCCAATTCTGCCATTTTCCTGCCGGTGTCATCTGCTGACGCCCATGTTCTCGAAACCTAGTCAGGGAAGCGGGGCGGTAGTGGCAAGGCTTTGTCGATCACCGATGGGTTGCTGAACTGCACGCCTCTCTTACTTCGACTGCTCTTGCGCGATGTGTAAGCGACCGGCCTCGGTGAGGTCACCGCGACCGTCCAGTAATCCGCGCTTCGCGAGTCCGGCAATGGTTCCTGTGCGCCCGCCATGCTCGCTTCGTCCATAGCAGCCATAAAATGCTCCGCGCCCTTCTGCAATGTCGCTGAGTACCCGTTCCATCAGGGGCGACATGGCGCGGGGTTTGGCCGGCGCCCTCATGGCTGGTCTTCCTCATGTTCGGGCTTACACCAATCCAGCACAGTGGTCAGCCCGATCAATTGGACTTCTTGCTTGCTCAGGTGCATAGGCATTTCAAGTCTCCATCGGGTTACACAAGGTCGGCAGGTACGCGGAGCATCGGTTTCTTCGTCTTGCCGGCAACGGCTTTTGTGACATAGAACCGCAAGGCAGCAATCAGCATGGTCGGGCCTGTCAGGTAGCCATAGTCGAGTTCGGCGTAAGAGTGGCCATAACGCCGTGTCCACTCAACCGAACCTGAAGTTGGCCGGAACCGACAGTCCTGTGCCATCCACAGTTGATGGAAGGAATGGCCTTCTTCCTCCACGTAGCGCAATTGGATCTTTTCCCGCTCAAGGATGGGGTGGCCGCTAGCTGGGTCGGTCGAAGGGGCGTAGATGCCCTCGGGGCCAAACTGGGACGGGTTATGCCAGAGGTCACCATCTTTCAGGTGGACTGGAACGTCTTCGAGGCCGGCTACCAGCCAATTGATCATGAGGGGGGTGAGGTCTCCAGCAGCGACATTGATCATCTTAACGCCAGCGCTGCGGGCTTTTGCTTTGGGTTGGTTCACGGGATTGGCCTCGGTATCAAGTTGATGAGCCAATCATGAGGGCGGGAGAGTTGTGTCACCGTGGCCAGACAAAGATGCTGAGCCACGATGATGAGATTTCAGCCCAGGGGGGCGCGACCATTGATAAGGCCATCGCTTAAAAGATCGCCTAGGTGCTAGGGCTGTTCAAGTGCGCGCTGTTTTTTCGAACATGTCGAGCATTCGGGGCATAGCCATAGGGTCGGAGGGTAGGTTCGAGTCTACGTTGCAGGTGATTTTTGTACCATTTGGGGTGGTTCCTTCGCAGCCTTTGAAACCGAAGGACAAAAGATCGAAAGCAGTTTTCACCGCCATTCCGAATTGATCAGGCGAATGGCCTTCGATTTCAAGGGTGATCACAGCTTTGTAGTTAGGGCTTTCCATAAATTGCATCCGAAGTTTGTGAATGTTTGTCTTGCAACAGAGAGAGGCTAGTGGCTGATGCGCGAGATTACGGCATCCCAGCCCGGCCAGTCACTGGTGCCAAAATTGCCGTCGCCGGTTACGTTTTCCTTCTCCCACTTTTCCAAAGCGAGCTTTTCATCTGGAGTCAATGTGGTGGCCGCCTTGATGATGCGCTCGTACTTGGCGATATGGGATTCGCTGAACCTCGACTCATTTTCCTGCTGCTGCTTCTCTGCGTGCGAAAGCTCAGTCTGGGACATGCCAGTCTCCTTTGTTGAGGTGGGCTTCGGTTGGGCCATAACCCGATAAGGATAGCCCACTGGTTGAGGTGGTGGCAGCTGGACAGAAATCAGGGGGCAGTTCAGCCCGCCATCTGTATCAGAGCCCCACCGTAAAACTTCAATTCGCGTTGGTGGAAGTTGCCTGCGTCGATGCCGGAGCCGCCAAACTTGCAACGGCAAAAGCCAGTCCGGGAGTTGACCGAGGTGACGGTCATCCAGAAAGGGTGACGATCACCTTTGGTCACAACCTCATCACCCTGGGCGAATAACATTTCCGAAAGAACGGCAATCGGGGGCAGGTCAGCAACTGTTGCGAGAATGGTAGTCATGGCGATGATCCATTGGTTGGGTGCGGGATCAAATATCCAACCAAGGGCGCGGTGTCATCGCAGTGGCGAGAGATAAATCTCACTTCCATCGTTTGGAAGCGAGTCCGTCAGGGTATGCAAAAGAAAAGTTAGGTGTGGTGGGGGCTAAAAGTGGGAGTATCGGTTCACGCCCGATCAGCTACCGGATTCGTCACCTGGAGCTGCTTTGAACAGATAGTCCTTCAAATCACGCAGCGCCCCTTTACCATCCTGTATTTCATCGAGTATTTCATTCGCTACGCTGTTACCCCATTCGGCGTAGCCAGCAATGTCGTGTTGCACAGAAGCTTGGCTCATCCGAGGATGCTCCCTCCGATAACCCGCATAGTGGGCTAGGGTGCCGGCCAATATAAGTGCGTCACTGCACTCGAAAGGAGACAGTCCAAGCGCATCAGCGGCTTGAAGGAATGCCATCGCAGCCAATTCGGACTTGTTCTCCAATCGCTCGGCGGGGAGTGTTCCTGTTTCATGCAGAACCTTGACGGCCTGAACTATCGTCGGCAGCGCTGGCCATGTTTGATAATGCTCGTTGAACCACACCCCAACAACGCGAATTTGGTCTTCGCTGCCGCCAGTCTCTGCGAGGCCGTTACCCCATATCTCTGTAGCGCGTTTGGACAGTTGACGATCCCCTGGAAGGTTCGTCAGTGTTGAAAAGAAGGTTCGAACAAGCTTTATGCCTTGCAAGCTCACGGGCTCATCAAAAGGATTCAACTCAATATCCTCATTGCACTGGGAGGGTGGTGGAAAGCTTTCCCAGACCTTGACCTTCATCCCCGCCAGCGGGAATCGGCGACCAAGCCCTATCCTTGTCGCTACTTTCGCTCACGCAAGAGGGTAGCCCAAGCGCCAATCTGGCAGCGAGGATTGTCTGCACGCTGCAATTGGCATCGTTCGCGATTTCTTGATCTGGTGCGTGCCCAAGGCGTTGCCGGATCGAATAAGGTAGTTGCTCAGTCTGCATGGAGGCCCCTAGGAAGCATATCGAGGCCATCCTATTGAGGGTTGATTGACTGTGCCACCCAACACGACGCGCTTACTACAGATTAAAAACCCGCGCATGCGCGGGTTGGGCTACTACTGCGCCTCAGATCGACCTTTGACGACCTATTAGGCGGCTTGTTGGTGATCGCGCCAAGCTCGGATGTTGGTCTGTACATGTTGCGCTGCCGAGACAATGGCAGCACAGATGCTGGGCTGGCTGCCCAGGCACGCGAGCGCTCTTTCGTTGGTGTACTCGCAATGGAAGATGAACCAGTAGCGCAGCTGGCCTGCTCTGGTGCTGACCGCCATGCCCGTCCAGTCGGAGGGGTACTCAATGAACACGGCAGCGTTGTCCGGCGCCGGCCCGCAGATTTTGCCACTGTCGAGCATGAAAGGCAGCGAAGTGTATGTCAGCTGCTCCATTAAATTGCGTGGGTAAGGCAGGTTATCGAGCACAATTTGAATTGCAGCTTCGGCAATCTGTAGGTCGGTCATCGGCATCGGGCGTGTCCTCAACTCGCAATTTGTATGCGCCAATTCTCGGTTCTATTGCAGTGTGTCATCGGGCACAGCCTTGAAATGCTCGCGCCCGAATAAGGGAACCGACACCTGATCAGGTGAGGTGGCCAATGTGGCAGACGCGGAAGAAATCAAAGTCTTCCACTGTTGCAGGCCGCAGTTTCTCGCTGGGCAAAACGCTTACCGGGCCATTGAGAGGGTTGTGGCCACCACGGATTACGCTGCCGGCCAGCACGCCGAGCGTCAATGGAGTCTGGGGGATGCGATAGCAAAGGGTGTGCTCACCCAAAACAACGTATTTGGTCAGAGCATCATCTGAGTTAGAAGCGGGAGCGCTGACTGTGTTAGTAGCCATGGATCAGAACTCCAGGACGCCCAGCTCGACAAGATTGGTTTTGATTTCGGCGAGGGCAGCTGTGGCCTGCTCGTCAACATCGGTGGACGCTTTCAGGGCAGCCTTTTCGATGCGTGCGTGATCGATTTCGCCGAGCAGTTCAACCGAGAGGTCGATGATGGAGAGTCCCTGCGTATTGATCAGGCGTGCGGTATGGCTGTGGAGAACGCTTTCTACGTCGTCAGCGGTTACTTGAAATGCAGTGTGGGCCATGATGTTTCTCCAATGGGTTGTTCGATGGTGCCCATTGTCATCTTGGTCAAACGGTGTCATCGCAGGCGCATGGAAGTTCTCATCCCAGATAATCGGAAATGAGTCGCCAGGCTTGTGCAAATGCCACGGGTTCGATTGAAGGGAAGCGAGGCTTTCGCCAGATTGTTGAAAACCATCTTGCGGAGAGAACTATGGAAGCTGATCAGAATGACCCTACAAAACCGTTAAATGCTCTGGGTTCTGTCGGACGTGTAAGCGCGGTTTTACTCGGCGGCGCCTTGCTCACCCTGACCCTGATCTTGGGTGCGGTGGGTTTGCGATCCATTACCAGCGTGCAGCACGCGATTTTACAGGCGGTACTCAAAGCACCTGAGTCGCCTTATCTGGACAAGCTCATCACTTCATGGTCTGACCTAGCAGTGCCTTTGTCATTCTGTCTGGCAGCGCCTGCCGGCCTATTTCTGATCGCGAGCATCATGGCCTTTCGGGGAGAACTGACTGTGACTTACAAAAAGCGGGCATAAAGCCCGCTCGGTGAACAGTTAAGCCGGCAGGCTTGCATAAATTTATGCGGGAACCTGATTCGAGCTGCGTAGCGCGGCACCCATTTCACCCAGCAGGGGGTGGTCAACCAAAGTCGCCTCAAGGTCTTTTACTGTGGCTTCAACAGGCAAATCACGAATCGTAGCCACCAGAGCCTGCATCAACTCGGAACTCAATTCTACGCCGCTAGCTTTCACCAGCAGTTCAGCGAGATAAGCCTGCTGGGTCTCTGTCATCAGGCCGGGCCTGATCGGCGAGGCGGCAATGGGGAGCGTCCTCACGTCGATACTTCCGTTTTCAATGCCCGCGATTACATTGTTGATCGCTGCATCGAGGCGTTTATCGTCCTGGGCGAATTCGAGAAGTTCCCGAACAGTCTTGCGCTCCATAATCACTGCTCCAGTGTGTAGGCCGGCACCTGCCGTAGGCTGAGGACTGATCATAGCCTGCCGGCCAGCAATCCTCCTAAGCGCCGATGTCATCACACTTGAGTGGGTTGGAGCCTTGGTGGTCATTCCCGAGCCCGACCCTGGGGAATGGGGAAGTCAGTCGTCCTGACTGGTGCGCACGATAAAACTCTCTTTCCATTTATTCGATGGTCAGCCCCATGCGGGCGAGCCCTGATGCGCATGGGGCCGCCGCTGTTCTACACGAGGTGTTCGGAAGCGATGATCTTAGTTTTCATCAGCCGTTCGCCAGGGAACAAAAACAGCATGAACAGCAAATTGGTGATTAAAAATACTGCGACGACTGAACAGACAAACACATTTTTTGCTTGGCTGTCCGAAAACGCATTTTTCACCATGCCGCTCAAGGTTTTCTCATCAACCTTTTCGCCAGCGGCAGCGGACTGTGCGAGCTGCAATGTGGCAACCGTGGCGTCGTTGCTTGTCGTCATGTACCAAAACATCGGTAGTAGCAACAACCCTGGTAGCAGCGCTAGAACTAAAAAAGTTGCTCTAACTTTTTTGGTCATCGCGGCATAGCAGCTGCCGAGTTCATGCAAATAGGTATTCACGGTAAATTCCTTAAATTCAAAGAGGCGGATGTGCCATAGGCATCGTAATTACCGGGGGTATCGGTCTCAACACAACTTGCTGCACTTGCTCTAGGTGATGAGCCGCTTCATGTCGCATGGCGCTGCTTTGAAGGCTTGCACGCTTGCTAGGGCTGCGATTGATCATGGCTACGCCGGATACCGGCGCTTCGCGAGGCCGCAGCCGCTAGACCGGAACTCTAAGCACGCATCAATGCCGTCTTAACTCGCTGCAAGATCGACAGCGAGCATGCGCCTTAACGTTTCACGACAGAAAGGTCTACGCCGCCATCCCACTCAGCCGTGACGCTTGCGCCGCAGGTGCTGCAATTCGTGTCCTGGTAGGGAGTAAGCACGGTCATCTGTAGCTGCCCGCGAGAGTTGCACTCTCCGCACTTGTACGAATACAGGGCAGTTGGCCGGGTGTCTCCAGCCATTGGAATTTCACGATCCCGTCCAAGCGCGTCCCGACCACAAGAAGGGCAGGCGCCACTCCAACGAAAGCCGTCTTCTTCGGAGTCGTATCGTTCGGTATAGATCGGGTGAGCGCAGTGAAAGCAGTGTTGGATTTCGTCACACTCGTTCACTTTCACATAGGGGATGCGGGCCATCGTCTCACCTCAATCTGGGTTGTGCCGGCGCCGTTGCCCCGGCCTTCACGCAGAGATAGTAGCCCCACTCCTAATGATTGGGGCTCAGGATACGATCAGCGAATGGTGCGTGGATGGATTGCCGTTACGCTTGCTCGCGAAGTCGTGCAAAGGCTGCCAAAAGCTTCGGGCAGACCACGCGCCAAATCGGAGCCTCGACATACCCGGCTGGGGCAGTTTTGCCGGTATCCACAAATTGGCCACTTTCCAGAAAGGCCGAGACTCTTGCTTCTGGAAGATTCCACACGGGGACGCCCATTTCATCATCCGCGATTTCGGCATCTACTAGATTCACCGACAGGGTGCCCCAGGACTCGCCGTTCTCGCACATCAATTGCAGGGCAATCCTCCTGTTGGCGTAAAGCCGGGGGATCATTGTCAGTTCTTCCACTGGGTTTGCTCCTTCGCTTCCAATTACTCTGATTGAGTCCGGGTTTCTGTTTGCAGTATCACTGCCGCACCAGATCGCATACGCGCTACAGTCGTGACCTGCACTTCGATTGCGGAGACTGTTTCCTCCATGCCGATGATTGGACGCTGGCAGTTATGGCAAGCCTCACCGTTGCTGACTGGCTCAGTTGTGACGGCGCTATCTAAAGCGCAGCAGTAATAGCTCACGCCCTGTGCGGTGAAGAACTGTCCATGGCAGTTGTGGTTCATTTGTGTCCTCCGTTTACTCGTTGCTGGTGTTTGTTGTCTGCTCGATCAACTGCGGAGACTGTTCGCGTAGAGCTTCAAAACCCTTGCGCATTGCCATATCGTTCACGAACGCTTCAAGCTCGATCTTGCCGGCAGTTACATTCCGCTCCATGGTTTCCCGCATCTGTTTCTGGATAAAGCCCATGGAGTTAGGAAGGCCGACGCTCAAAGTCTGGGCCATGCCTAGCACTTCCTTGAGCGCTGCCTTGCTCATCTTTCCTTCTTCTGCGCACTGCGCGAGTCGTTCAACAAGCTCGGTTGCGGTGGCCACATAGCCATCACATTTTTCGCGGACTTCACGCTCGAACGTCTCGGTCATGGTTTCAACCTTTTCGATCCGAGGAATCAACTGCAACGGAGCTTCTTCGATAGGACGAAACTCGTAAGTAATGGGAACGCCGGCACCACCAACCGAGCTGACAAATGTTGCCCATTGGGCTTCGCTCATTTGGAATTGCACCACTTCGTCATCAGAGTGATACCAGTCGCGGCTCAGGTGTCGATCCTGGATGGCAGTGTGAAGCGTGACCGTCAGAACGCTACGATGGTTGAGGTCGGAACCGAACAGGTGGACACCACCTGGATTTACCGAGGTCTTCGCAACGCTGATTAAGCCGTAGGCAGGGTGGGAGTGGCGTTCACCATCATGTGGCGCTTCCAGGGGGGTTACAACGGGCTTCATGGTCTTGAACATTATTGATCCTGCATGGCGATGGCGCCCCTGCGCAAGGGACGCTGATTATCCAGTCACGAACATAGGCAGCTCAGGGTAGAGAGCATCACCAATGGCATTCGCGGGCTTTTGTGCTGAGAAAGTATGTCCTCGCCATAGCCGTGTCATTGGAGAGCAGTATAAATCGTGCGCACCCAGATTCGGATTTGAGGCGGCGAAGGATCTAGAAGCCCCCGACCAACCAAAAACGAACAGCCCCCGAGTTTGAGGCTATGGCCTGATCTTGTTTTGCGGGGACTCAGATGGATGCGAGGGATGAGCTGCACGAACCATGCGTGGATACCGGGCGGGACTCTACTCGCCTGTCCTTGAGCAACAAGGCCGATGATGAGGATGATCGCCTCCATCCTTTAGCCTGGGGCCAGCACCAAAAAGCATCGTAAGGGCCTTCAATCCTGATCCAAACAACCCGATCACATCCCGGTGTACGCATCACATGGGTAGCGTCGTGGGGCGCTTCTGACCAGTTTGCCGTGGGCTTGGGATGACGGCGATATTCGGTACGCGCAGTAGCATGGCCTGCGAGTGCTTTCAGGTCTACCACGCGTCGTTCTAAGTAGCCGGCAGCCTCCAAACGCCCGCAGCGGTAAGAAGGCCTTGTAACCTGCGCGTGTGCTACGTCGAACCATCCAGAGTCAGGTAGATCGTCCAGGGCGGCTCGATCTGCATCGGTGAGGGGCTTGGTCTTCACTGTCGTCATAGCAGGCCTTGACTCACTCGGTTTCGCAGAGCGAGCCAACCTCTTTCACATCGTAGAGGTCAAAATTGCCGTCATGCTCGATGTTTAATGAGTGGCAGGCAGCGGCTACATCGGCACCTGTCACGCGGTCGGGAAGCATGTGACGCTCGCGGCACCAATCAGCAATGTCATGGAGCTGTTTTGACGTTAGACGTGTCATGGAGCGCTACCGTTGAGCTGCTGGCGGAGGGCGGCGGAAAATATCGCGAGCGGTTCTTCCTTCTCCAGGGCGACAAACAAATCTTCCACTGAGGTTTGTTCTGGAAGGCCTGCGACTGTCTTCTGCAAGGCAGCACGCTGCCTTTCGTCGATTGTGACACCGGACGCCTGCTCCAAGAATTGCGCCACAAAAGCCCGATCCGGTTTCAACCCAACAGCGCTGTGACCAGCGACTTTAACGAAATCGTTTGCTCTGATTCGCGCCGTTTCACTCCCTGAGTTGTGGTTCTCGAAAACCGCGCTGAGGCGTCCGTCATTTTTGCTCATGTGCTTGCTCCTTAAGAGAGTCGGTGTGGGCGCTCAGGCTAGCTGGCTGTAGCTCTTCTCAGCATTGTTTCCCAGCCGCTGGGCGTTGGGCATTCCTCGGCGGTTTGGGTTGACTGCAAGCAAGCGGTGCGAGCCCGAGACCGATCAGTGGCAATCACGGTAGCGACGATCAGCACGAGAATCAGCGCTGTCGCGACCGTGATACTCCCGAGGCCGAACCTCACTACTTTCCTAGAAATATCAGAGGCCAAGGTCTGCCGCCGCCATGCCCTTGATTTCGGCCCATTTGCGGCCTAAGACTTCGACCTTGGCCGCGTCCTCATCACTCAGCAACACCACCGACTCAACAGGATAGTTGAGGTTGGTGAGTTTGCCGCTTACAGGCGCTCGCATGTGAACGACACTGCCTTCTTTCAGCGGGCCTGCGGGGTACTCCAAGCGTGTACCGACCCAGACCTTCCCTTGATGGGGCTGGCAATCGATCACGATGCCATCGCGCACAAACCATTCGGTGAAGTCCTGGCCACGGTCGGCGAGGGTGATTTTTTGAACAGTTGCCATGATGATGCCTCTTGGGTGTGACTGGATTGATTACCTATCATGCACCCGGTTTTTATGTGTCATCGCCGAGGCGAAGTGTTTTACCGCTTTATGAGCCGGGTATAGGTGAATACTGGCTGCCCAGATTCGGAATCGATACCCTCGGTGGGTTCACTCGCTAGCACGGCGCTGGCCACTCGTTGCGATGCGATGTTCTCTTTTCCTACCACGGCCTCAATGTAGAACTGAGTAATGCCGTGGCGCCCCAAGCCTGCACTCAACTCCTGGATACCGGCCTCCAGAATTTGCTTGGCCCAACCGCGTTGCCGGTACGCTTCGGGCACCGCGTAGCCGATGTTGAAACAAGCGATGCCGTCGATAGGCTCATGATGCACAAACAGCGCGATAGCCTTGACCCGGCCATGCTGAATCCGAGCAAAGGTATAGCGGGTGACTCCGTTTGGCTGGTCGAGCACCACCCTCACTTCCGAACCTAGGCCCGTAGGATGTGTCGGCATGCCTCGGCGAACCTCTCGTTGAAGGCTCACAAGTGCATCCATAGGGTCAGCAATCTGCTGAGAGGCTGATTGAGTCATTGGCTAACCACGCGCAAGCCGAGCGCGGCGGCGCTGGAAGATGCCAACTCAGGGGTGTCCCAGCAGCCAATCCAGAACTCCTGTTTGTCCGTGGGGGCGACCGCAAAGGGAGGTACATCTGCGCCACATTCATTCTGTTTGTAGATCACTACCTCAACCCCCTGTAACAGGTACTCAGTCATTTCAGCCCGGCACTCTGGGAATGCAGCTTCAACATGTTCTCGTTGTGCTGTAGTAAGTTCCATAAAACCTATCGCCCTGTGACACGGTTGAAAATAAACGCGCCTATGCCGGCAAGCACGGTTTTGCAGACGCCGTACACAGCCAGTGCGGCAAGAACTGACCAGAAGATTTCGGGGTTGATAGCCATAGCTGATTCCATAGTTTGATCTGACGCCTAGCGACGCCATTCTGTAGGCATGCCCCGGAACTAGCGGGCCTTCTCGATATCCCATTCTACGATGGGAGGGTGCTTGTCTGTTACTCCAGGCCGGGGATCGTGGCAGGCGAACGTCCATCGCGACGGCGATGCAGCAACTCATCCGCCAGCTGCTGTGCGTACTTCTCAACTTCCATGGCCCTCGGGATGTGCAGCCCTCGACTTCGGCGTAACGCTTTGAAGGCCTTAAGGCTGACCGGTACGGTGTAGTAGAGCGAGAGCTGATCCCATGGATTACGGATATCACCGAGTGGGTCAATACGGTCGAGGATTGAGTTGCCCCTGTAGGTGTCTACGCCCAAGTGGCGAAGCTCTGCTGGAATGCCATCCAGTGGCAGGCCTGTCACTGTCATCACATCGAAGACCGACGAAACCTCCAGGCTGATGAACAGCTGAGCTTCTTCTTCTCGGTTCACCGCGCAGCAATAAAAACCATACGTGTAGTCGATCAGGCGAAGCGTGTCCGCCAGCGATTTGCCAGCCCTGGCGCGGCTTCCGACGCGCTGGTTGCGTACAGGCTCGTAGCGAATCTTGATCGATCGGTGACTGTTAATCACCTGAACACCACTGCCTTTACCGTTGATCAGCTTGCCCTGACCCAACGCCAGCAGCGCATCCTGGTGCGCCGGGGTGTCCACGCTGACGCGTTCATGGTTCAGCGCCATCAAATCATCAACGAGTTTGGGGAGATACTTGGCGGCAGCTTTGTAGAACCAATCCTGTACAGCCTCCTTGCGATTCTTGAAATCCTCTTTCACAAGTTGCGCAATGGCCTGCACTTGATTGTGCCGAGCCAAGAAATGGCAGTCTCGTATGACACGCTCAGGTGTGGACAGGGCGGTCGAGGACAGGCCTTGCAGACTCAGGCGAGGTAACTTTTCCTGCTCATAGAACGGCAAACTGTCTATGTCGCGACGGATAAGTTCGAGTTGGCCATCCCTGCCCAGTGCGAGAAGGGGTGTCTCATGGTTGAGCGCGGTAGACGGCACGTACAGACTGTCGTCTGGAACACTCGCGGCAAAACGTTCTTCCATCCAGAGGTTCGGATTGTAGCGTTCCGCCCATTTAGGCTCGATGGAATGCAGAAACCGGCTATTCAACTCGGAGCTGGTTCGGGTTTCCAGCTTGAGTTCGTATTCAATGGGCACGGGTAGCTGGTCGCAACTGCCGGCCCACTTGTGGGGGAGGCGCACCATGGAGCCAGTCGCCAGCTGGGGTTCGGCTACCTTGCGCGTGAAGTAGCGTTCGCGGCACTGGTCGATAAAAAGGGTGAGCCACAGCAAATCCCAGTCTTGCAGATCGGACAGGTTGCCGAGCACACGCAGACCGGTGTCAGAAACCATTAAAGCATTGCCGGCGTCCCCTTCGCTTGCTCGCCGTCCATTGTCCCCCCACTTGATGCCCAGCAGGTCGTAGGGAAAGTGGCTGCCTTCGATTCGGTTGAGGTTGTACCTGTCATTGCGAGCCCGCATCCGGGCCTCTTGCAGCGGATGTTCGTAATTACCCTTGTCGGTGAGAACAATGATGCGCCCACCCGCGTTAATCACCATCACGAAAAAGCTGTCGCTGATGTTCGGAGCAACGATTACGCACAGTGAAAACCCGACTGGGATGCGCCGAGCATGGGAAATGAGTTCTTCAATTGAGTCGAAGGCGAATACCAAGCGGCTGACTTTCGCCTTGGCCACGTCGTCCACTGGCCCATCGCAAACCATCAGCCGTGTGAGGCGTGAAACCCCATGGTAGGCATCGAGCCCGACAAAGCAGCCGCTATCCCGGACAAATTGACGACTTTTCTCATCCAAGGTCTGTGGCGTGAGTTCGCGGTAGTGGGCGAGGGCGCCTTCGCAATAGGCGTAGAAATCGTCGAACAGGGTCACCGAGGCGTTGTCGCTGAATAGGGCGTTCATACGGCCAACAAGATCGACTCGGGCTTTCAGGCGCTCGTTGCCGGCGAGAATGTCAGCCAGCGTAAACGACTCGGCGGCAGCGAATTGCTCGGCCAGCGTCTTTACCACCAGCGCAACGGTCAAGTCATCCTCAACTGCCTGGGCTTGCTGTACCCGCTTATTGGCCTGATAGAGGTCGAAAGACTCACCGCCCACCGTGAATGAGTAGGAGCTGCTGCTGACGGATTTTCCCGTCAGTTCTTCCCAAAGGGATACAGCCTGGGCGCGAATGCTTTTGTCTGTGCTCACGGCGCGGGTTCCTGTCGCTGGTTACGGCATCGTTTCAAAGTTGGATTGGGGATAGTCAGGCTGCGGGCTCAATTTCTTCCCATTCCCAAAACTCGATGCTGGGCACCTCGTCTTCATCCCCGTCACGGTCACAATAGAAGTCCAGGCTAACGCCTTTGTCGTTTGGCTCAGCAATGACCTCTCCGACCTCACCGCCACGCGTCAAGCCGAATTCTTGCTTGATGGTCAGCGAATCGCCAATTTTAACGTGCTTGGCCCAATCAGGTTTTCCCTGATTGACTCCATTGCATTCTAAGGAAATATCCGACAGTGCCTCGGGCTCCTTCTTACCGCAGTCGGAGCACCAGTTGATTCCAGGGCCTTCCTTGTGCTGGTTTGGATGACGGCAGTTCGTTGTTTCGTTCATCGAAATGTCCATTGCTTAAATAGAGAGCGCGAAACCCACGCCCCGATACCGCCAACCCCCCAATGAAGGGGGAGTGAGCCAAGCGGGCTACCAGTTCAGGGACGATCCCCGTATCTCAACGGTGGGTATCAGTGCCGTTTTTAATGAGCATCAATTCCGCAGCGATGAGTTCATCTTTCTCATCCTGACCCAAGGCATCCCACTGGTTATATTCATCAGCATTTGCGTTCCAGCGATCCGCAGCGCGTTTCGCAAGGCTGTCGAACAGTGCTACACAAACGGTGCTGTCAGCACGTCGCAAAATTTCGTCCTTTTGCTGCCGCGTTCCTGCTTTTGCCAAGTCCACTGGATCTGCGTTACTGGTGACCGTGGCGACCACACCGTATTTTCGACCTTGCATGCGGAAGAACTCGAAAACTTCAACATCATTGGGGCTCAGCGATGCAAAGGGACGGCCATTCAGCTGAAATGCCTTCACAAGATCGGCCATCACAGAATCTGTGATTGAACCCAGCATGGCGACAAGTTCGGTCGCCAGGGCACCTTGAGTTGGGGATGACGCGAGGGTGCGATTGCTTTTATCTGTGCTCATGCTACGGGTTCCGGTAAATGGTCACTGCATCACTCAATGACAGGTTTCTTGGCGCAATTACCGCGCCTCTCTACTGACCCGGCCCCGGCAATGCCGAGGCTTGGTGCGCTGGTTTAAGAGTTCAACCACTCATCGTAGGTTTTAATCTCCCAACCCAATTGAGTGGCTTGTTCAACGTAGATTTCGTAACGGTCTCGAAGGGTGCTCATCGCTCATTTTCCTAGTTGGTGGCGCATTGGCGAATCAATCACTGAGGTTACTCAACCCAAGTTGATCAGGAGGTCATCATCGCCCTAGAAAACCTGTGTCATCGTCACTGGGATACTTTTTTTGTGTTCCGAGTCTTCAACGCCGAAAGAAAGATTTCGCGTGGCAGTGATGGTGCGATTGCCGGGTTGGCCTGAGTCCAACTCTCATAGTCGGCGCAGCTACCCACCTGCAAGCAGCCTGTAGCGTTCATTTCATGCGCGTACTGACATTGGTGCAGAACTTCATTACTGGCGTCAGGACGCTCCATCTGAGCGGTATCAGCCAATGTGGTGGCGTGAGTTCGGGTGATTACGTCGCAGTAGCCCGCTGCTACGGAGACTGCGTACTCTTTGAGGTACTTAGCGGGTAGTGGCTGCTCCGGCGCGTCAGGCGCGGCGTATGCGGTGCCTGTCAAGAGGCCGAGTATTGCGAAGCAGATGATCTTCATGTCTTGTCCTATGCTGCGCGAGTGGTGGGTTTAAGCCAGTGCAACAGGCTCTGCGCGACCTCCTGGCTGGCGCCAGTAGTAGCGAATTCTGATATGTGACCTTGCGCATTAGCTGCTCAATAGTCTGAATATTTACGTCGTTGTCCTATACCTCGTCGATGTACTGCGCAGGGTCGAAAAGCAATTGGCCTGGCTGATTTTTGCAGCGAATAGCGACTAGGGTTCCATCCTCAAATTCAAGGTCATACTCGTGCCATTGCCGCGTCAAAAAAGCGGTGTCGTAAACGTTGAGCGTTCCCGTGAAATTCACGTCCCCCAGTGGACGTTCGACCTGGACAGAAACCGAGTCGAGAACCAAACGACCTGCTTTTGTGATGGTGTAGTTATCCATCAGGCAGTCGAGGTCTTTTGTCTGAAAGCCGTTCGACTCAAAGCCGTCCGGCATCCTGTAGCTGAAATTCACCTCGTCGAACATTCCCAAATCGTTTTCTCTTAACTTTTGACGTGATCAAAAAAACCCTCGGACTCAAGCTCTTTGTACTGCTGCTCTAGTATCCAGCCCCGTACTTGTTCTGCCGACAACCTTTCTGGCGAAACCTGCATTTCCTTTGCCGCAGCATCGCGGTTGGCTTCAATTTCGGCCTCTTCTGCAAGTGCTATCAATACTTCATCTTCCTCCGTTCGGCTTCGGCCAACGGCAATCCGTGTGAAGTCGTACAGATTGGAGCAGTGTCGGCAGAACAGCAGTGCTACCTTCGCATTTTCAACCTCGACCTCTGCCATTTCTCCGCGAAGCCCGTGCCAAGTTTCTTTGGCGACGGTAATGGTCATGGTCGATTGGCCCTCAGTGATCCAAGCATGGCACCGCGAACAATTGGTGATGACGTGCTTGATCGGTGTAATGGTTGCAGTCATGGCTCTTTTCTAATGTGTCTGTGACTATCGGCAATCCACGACAGCACTAGATACATCAACGCAACTAAAGCCATAAAGAACACCGTGTCGGTGTGCCTGGATAGCAGGTGAGTTTCCAAGGCGACTGCGAGTTGGCTACCTGAGCGAAAGAAGATCGCGCCTCCTTGGTAAGTGGCCAGGGCTCCAATGACGACGCTGAGAAACATCGCGGTAATTCTGTTCATCGACTTTTCCTAGGTGTCCAGGCTGCCGGACAAAAGTGCCAGCAGGTTGTCTTTCTTCTCGATATCGGCTGGTTGCGATGCGATGACCTTCAACGGGCCATGGCACTCAGGGCATTCAATCTTCCGGTTCATGGGCGTTTTCCTAGCGATCTGCGTTAATCGGAATTCGGTGGAAAGTCTCACAAGGCAGCCCGGCGTCGCGGCAGGTATGGCAACAGAACCAATCCTCATAACCGCCCAGTGACTCATCCTCGCCCGTGTACACCGTTTCCCATTCACCGTTCAGGGAACCGCTCTGACAGTGCTGGCAAGCTGCGTCGTGACCTTGAGCACCAGCCCGGCAAGGGCTTACCTGAATAATGAAACCCGCCGACGATCCCTTCATGCTCGATTTCCTACAACGTTTCGAGCTGTTGAGGCTGAGCCAAATTGAAGCCCTCCCAAGCGCCGCGCACCCACTCCACTGCATACCGTCCGTTACGGTTGCGCTCAAGAATGGTTTTGAGCATCGCATCGCTAGCGGAATATCCAAACCGCTCCACTGCAACACGCTTAACGCCTGCCTCAAACTCCGGGCGCTTATCATCCAGAGGCTCTGCTGGGTAGATCTGCTCTTCGGTCATGGTTCAATTCCTAGGACGGGTAATGTCATATTTAGAATTCTTCAAAATGATTAACTGAATTGCACATCATCCAGCCACCATTTGTTCTTTCTGCGCTGGCAGCAGCTGTGTATCGGTACACCCTGAACCAGCATTTTGAGACTTGGGAAATGCCTTGTCGTGTTTGCCATCGCAAGAATGGCATAGGCGACGTTTAGTGAGGTCTGCGCTGGCAGGCACCAAAAACCACCTTCCACGAGCCTTCATTTTCCAGTTGTTGTTTTTTGGCTTGTGGCCGCAAAGCGCTACGCCTGTCTGGGGCACCACCCAGTGCAGAACGTGGCCACCATTTGCCCTGGCCAGCACGGGATGGGGACTATCACCAAAGCCGCTGCTGCCTATGCCCTGCTTGCCGAAAATCAGCGGTGAGAGGTTCCCAATAGGGGAGGCCGGTCTCCCATCAGGGAACTGACACTCATAGTGAGCCCCATTGATTGTGTAGACGGCATCGTGTCCCCAGCGGATGGACTTACCGCAGAGGCAGCACACACCTTCGTCGATGCAGAATTCGATAAACTCGCGACTCAGCATTGATGATCACCATGAGTCGAACATTCCGGTTCAACCCACTCCTGGGGCTCACCGATGATGCGCGTGGCCGTAGCCTTGCACGATGCGATGCTCTTACCGCCACGCGGAAACTCCATCCATTGCTTCCCTCGCGGCCCATGCACGTTGTCAATCTCGTAAGTGCCGTCAGCCAGTGCAGTGATCGTCAGCTCATTGCGATTGCCCTGATTGGCGATAAGAACGGTCTTGCCCGGCGTGAATTCCTGCTGGCGCCGGGCAAGTCGCGGACTGGTTGCCTTTGGCTGGCTTGGACTTGGCAACAATTCCATATGGCCGGCAACGCCAAGCGCACCTGTTCGATCCCCATTCTGGCGAGCGAGGATCAACGCGTTGCGAATCTCTGTGGCCAGGGGAGGCGGCACACACGCCAGAACGAAGTCTTTCCAGAACAGGTTGATGTAGCCCTGCCACTCGTCGCCGAGTAAGTCAAAGAAGCCAAAGCCATCGGGATTGATGCCTTGATCCTCTGGCTCTGCATCTACAGGACGCAACCGCTGCGACTGAGCAGCCAGCTGCCCGTGTGGGTAGCCATTCGGCTTGAAGGTGCCTCCCGGCTTGCACACGACCATTCCCGCGTCCGTTCGCCTGACGACCTTTGCCTCGAACAGCCGCTTAATGCCGTCGTAGACGGCCACGGCATCACCGGCATTCAGCGTTGCAATCCACGCTGTCACAGCTAGCTGATCCATATGGAGCCTCAGTTCTTATCGGCTTTGGCTTGTGCTTCGGCCAGCAGCCCACGCACGCGCTCGATTTCCGCCGCACTGTGAGGCGTTCCTCCAGCGTTCAAGTCGAGGTACTGGGTGAGAAGCTGCTCGCGGCTGGTGAAGTCATAGACGGCGACCTTCACATAGAACTTGCGTGGGCTGTAGGCAGTGCTCAGCAACTCTTTGGCTGAGTAGCCGAATGGCTTAACGTTGCCTTTGACGAATTCAGTAATGGCAGTGAAGCGTTGCAGACCGTCAACGCATTGCAGGCCGGGCGGAAGGTCGGTATCTGCTTTGGTAACATCGCTCCAGCTGGGACTGTTGAACTGGATCAGCAAGCCGCTGACCGGGACGACGCCGCGCAGGCAATTTTCGATGTAGTGGGCTTGCTGTTCCGGCGTCCAAACGTGCCCGCGCTGAAAGTCTGGGATCAGCTCCAAGCCACCGTAATCTTCGCCAAGCCCAATCAAGGCGCGTTCCAGGCCATCCCAGCGATAGTCCGCAGACCAGCGTGCAGTGCGCAGGGGCTTAACAAGGGTGTCGAGATGTTGTTCGAACTCGCTGATCTGGCGTGCCATGGTTGAATTCCGTATCCGAGGGACAACAGTGTCCGTTCTTTGAGGTGCCCAGTATGTCCGAGGAACACTCGTGTCACGACCTACTGCTCGTAACACAGCAAATTCCTCGGGGGCCAAACTAGGATCTGAGGCATTCAATGCCGGGACGCGTCGCTGTCCCACTTTCCGGCTTAGCGCGCTATAAGGTCGCATTGGGCTGGCTCAATGCTCACAGTGTTGGACGTTGATCGTGCCGTCAGCGGTAGCAGAAGGGGACAGCCGCTGATCTGAACCGCACCAGCTGATCTTTCTGCCGCTTGGTTGGCCCTGTACGAGGATATCCTGGCAGCATTGCGTCACCGGAGCATGGTGAGCTTCGACAAATTGAAAGGCTTGGCTGTCGAAGCATCACTCTCCTAGCCTAAGCGTCCAGCTTTAGGTTTCAACCCAATTCATCCCAGTTGCTCATCGTCGGCTCCCAAAATGGGTGGCGGAAATCCGCGCATGCGCGGACTTATCGAATGAACCTGCGGTGGGTCGGCTTTACCCGTACTCGCGAACTGTTGCGGCAAATGCCTTGAGGCCATCGGCCAGGGTGTCTAGCTGATCAAGCGGAAAAGACTTGGGCACTTCAATGGTGATGGTAGGTGCTTCGCCCACAAGCAGATAGGCATGGGCAATACGCTTGTGCTTGCCTTTGACGTTCATCCCTGCGGTAACAGTTCCCCGGACACTACCGCTAGGCTGTTCGAACAGGTCTGCCTCAATTTTCACTTCGCCGGTCATTCTTCGTCGCTCTGGTTTGACGTTCAGTTGTTTTCAGGCTGGTGGGACTTTCAGTCAGCTAGGCCAGCTACACCGTCCCCGATCCACAAACGGGTTGCCACGCGTTGGATGATTGCAATGTCTTCGTTGCTGGTCGGGACTTTCAGCAACTGGCCAATGAACGCGTCCTGGGCAATCTCTCGGCAAAAGTCTGGGCGGTTATAGCCTGAGCGAAGCAAGTTCGAATATCTCTCTGCACCAAGCAGGCGCTCAACAGCGCTGTCGAACTGATCCTTGGTGATTGGCGTCGATTCCGAGGCTGGGGAGTCGGCAGTCGCGACTTGCTGCCAGTGCCCATTGATACCTTTTTTGCGGAATAGCTGGCCGGGCTTTGACAGCGCAAGTCGTTCGTCCTCGTCGTTCACGCCAGCGTCCCACTCTCGCATCATGTAGACGGTGGTGCCGATCAACTTGGCGGCTTCCTTCTGACTGGGCGCTGCCACCATCACTTCGTGTATGCCGTCCAGATTCACGCAATATGCTTTGTTCTTGGCCATGAATGACACGTTCCCTAAATTCGATTGTTGTGGTCTCAGCGAAACAAATTTGCCGAAGCCTGTTATGTGAAGTGGCGATTAATAAACCGTGGCTTCAACCTGCGGACTGAACGGTTGCCGTCGAACTGGATGTTCGAGCGCCCAGCATTCGCTGCACTGCGTATGGGGCCGAACTCCTGGTGACCGCAGCCGGTGTACAAAAACGCGAATACCGCGCTGAGCTGGCACGCCGTAGCTTTTGCGATTCCAAGCCATAGCTGCCATCGCTGCCTTTTCCCGATCAAGAGTAATGGAACTTGAGGTACTTGCCTTTGGGCAGCGGAATCCACACCCAACCGGCAAAGTCGTCGCCGGACATGCCCCCATTGCTGTATTGGTCGAGGTAGATGTAGCGGAACGCAGTGCCCGGTTCATCCTGTCGATTGCCGGCATGGGAATCGGCAATTTCGAACTCGCAGGTGTAGTCACAGTCATCGATGAATTCGTTGATGTGTTTGAGCTTCCGCGCCCCGACAATCGTTGCGACATACGCCAAGGCTTCCTCGCGTTTTTGTCGCTGCTGGCGGTCATGTTCCAGCGCTGACGCGTTGGCTTCTTCCATGATCCGTGCGTAGTCGGCATCTGTCATTCCCAAGTCCATGGTTCGCTCCTGTTCGAGGTTGTGTGTTCAGGGCCGCTGCGGCTCACGATTACGTCATATCAACGTGAACCATGGCCGCATTGAGCGAAGTGCTGTGGAATGATCAGCCGGCCAGCAGGCTCAGTTGCTCGGTGGGGGCATTGTCGCTGATAACCCACTTGGTGCAAGCCGGTGGAAGGCTGGTAACGGTGTAAAGCCGGTTGTAATCGTTTGGCACCTCGATGTGAATCTCACTGCCCTTGGTGCTGGCGCCCAACTCTTTGACCGCTTGCTGGATTTTGCTTTGCTCCCAGCTTTCCACCGAGACAGCCGTGTCGATAACGACTTTGACGCCTTGGCTCGGAATGAAGGGCGCGCTATTGATCGCCTCCCGATATGCTTTGATACGGGTGCGGTAGCTGCCTGGGGCTTGCAGTTCCGATTCCCATAGGTTGGTCACGTAATTGGCCACGTAGCTGTAAGCCCAGCCGTCACAGCGCCAGCAGCCGTCGTCGCCCTTGACCAGAATGCAGTCGGAATCAGCGTTGATTTTGTGGAAGCGAGGCGACTCCACGGCGAAAGCCTTGGCTTTTGCTGGCGCGTAGCCCAGTGCGGGGTTGCGCATGCCATAAACCGGGGTGCTGCGGTTTTTGAGGATTCGCCAAGCGCCGAGGTGGATGCCGTTGAAGATTACTCCGAGGGCTTCGGAGTCGCCGTAGAGAGAGGCGCCAACGGTCTGACCGTCTTCCAGTGCCTTGGCCAGTGCGGCACCACCGGCAACTGTTTCAAGCTGGGGCTTCACCTTGACGAATTCGTCTTCGCCGATAACAGCAGACCAGCCTTTTGAAACAGAAAGCTCGAACTGAAAGTCATCCAGTTCTACAGGGTTCTCCAGTTCCTTGAGCCAGCCGGCGATGTAGCCCTCTGGTGTGATGTTGCGACCGCCAGTGCCTTGGAGCATGCCACCCTCGCAAGAGGATGCAGACCAGAAGATGATGCGCATGACGGCAGCCAAGTCGCCGATAGCGCGTGCGCCCCAGCGAGGTGTACGTGGGGTCACGTTCTTCTCGTAGGTCTCTTCGTAAAGGACGTAGAAGGTTTTCCCGTCGGCGTTATTGAATGCTGCGACCAGTTTGCCGGTGGTGACGGTAGCGCCCATGTTCTTGCTCCAATCAGAGGGGCGTTGAGCCCCGCGTTTTCGATGGAGTAAGTGTCCATGGGAAATAGGAGTGTCATCGGCATGCTTAGCCAAATAACGAAACTCGTCGGAAGCCAGGATGGGAAGTCGAAACCCGGAATGAGTTTAGGGCTGTCGAACCTCGATGTAAGCGAACACCTCGGTTCTCGGATGAGTGTTTGCTTTATCAAAGCGCTGGCCTTCGCGAACAGTGAACCAGTGGTCGGCGACACTGATTATGTAAGTTTTGGTCACGTCCAGAGTAGGCAGAAAACGCTTCAAGGTCACACGGTTTTCCGGTCGTGTCATGGGCGTTATTTGGAACCCCATATCATCACGGAGCATGCACCAAGCTGCTACGACATTCATGCCATTCACGCTATCCCAGCCTCGTCGCTGCGCAATGGACAGGACGGCTTGAAGATCCTCGCCGGTGGCAATGTGAATGGCGTATGGCACACAGTCGCTCATGACTACTTTTCCCGTTTATTCCAGAGCTTCGCCGGTTAGGTCGAAATACTGACTCGACAAGACCGCCATTTCAGTTCGCAGCTCGGCAACGTCTTCGTCACTGAGGTTGTTGCCATAGCCCGCCGCGACAGCCCGGTCACGCAACGTCGCATGCGCGCCTGCAAGGCGGTCAGCCTCGGCTTCCTGTTCCTGAGTCAACAAGTTGGTCATGGCGTTTTCCTTTTGGCCCCTCAACGTGCAATCTGCGAGAACACAATCGTTGACACAGCCAGAACCGCTAGGGCGGCAAGAAACTCGTACTGCGAGACCTTGTGGCGAATTGCTCGAACGCCAATCTGCTCGTGTTCCAACGGGGCCACTCTCCGCACATTTCTCATGTAGAGATAAGCGTGTCCATGGATCATGCCTATCCCAACCGCCACACAAAAGGGCAGAGTCCAAAGCAGTCTTTTGTAAAAGTATGCCGTGGCAACCTCATCGCTTGCGTTCATAGCAGAATCAAGGCCAAAGCCCAAGATTAGACTTGAGAGGAAGACTCCACCGCCTGCTACCGCGCAGGCGATAAGTGTCATTACGCTGAACTCGATCAGGGTGACTCTCGGAAAATCGGAAAACTTCATGTGGTAGCGCCCTTATCAGCGTTAGTTGGAGTCGGGCACGAACCCGCCGCCATTGCAGGTTTTACAAGCTGGTTCATAGCGCCACGGTGCGCGACCGTTGCAGGTAGGGTAACCGGTGAAGGGCGAGCAATTTACCCCACCTTCCACGCCTATGAAAATCCATGTGTGCTGGTTACCAGATGCCTTCGCCTGTCCGGTCTGAATGAAATACAAGGCGAAATTACGCATGAAGTCCCGAGCTTTATCGAGGGTTACCCCCTCAAGTAAGACTTCCCACTTACCACTGTCGGTAAGCACCTGAATCCCATGCGTACCTTTTTTGATGTTTTCGCTAAAGCAGATGGTCTTTCCGCTTCGTTCACGGGCGGCGCCGGTCAACTCTGCGTCAGCCATAACGCTAGCCACCTCCGCCTCAAAAGCTTCATCGGCAACATAGAGTTTTTTCGAAAGCTCAATCGCGGCGCTAACGTCACCACTCTCTTCAACAACTACACACTGTTCTGGGCTTTTGTAACCACGATTTACGAAGTTACGCGCTTTTCGAGCGGTGCTGTGTTCAACCACGTCGATACAGGTGCCATTGAAGTACACATAGAAGCTTGCCATGTCAGGATTTCCTAGAAAATAGTGAGTGTTGCGATCTGTGGAGCGCTGTGGTTTCGTCTCACACTTCTCAAGTGGACTTAATTTCAGTGAAGAAGCCTTCGGACACCAGTTCTGCGTAGGCGACTTTGAGCATTTCCTTGTGACCTTCGATGCTTTCTTCCTCATCCATCTGGTCGTAGCCAGTCAGCACGTCATACCAGTTGAAGAAAGCATCGAAGTTGGAGAACTCCCGGCAGTTTTCATCGGCATCGCGGCGAATTGCCGTTTTCACCCCTTCGAGCGCAGTTTGAGCGTGCCAGCTGCTGATCAGGGGCTTTGCCTCAAAATGCGACTCGTCCTGCTTTGTCGCTGTATGGAACGCTGTGAGGTCTACGAGGCCAGCATCAACAGACTGGTAGGAGTTGGGGACTTCCGCGCCGAAAAAGCTCCACACGATGGCGTACAGGTAACCGATCTGGGGATTCGTGCAGTAGTAAGGCGGGAACGGTACGGCTTGACTGTCCGTCGGCGCCGGCAATGTCACAACCCAGCGCCCATCACCGACGTCCTGAGCGCTGATGCGCAGCTTCAACACTAGCGGCCAGACCTGGGCGATATTCTTCTCGGGCTCAAAATATTGGCCCTTGTACGTCACCCCCGCGTGCTCCCAGTCGTCGAACGGGAAGAACAGGTCTTCACCTTCCGTAGCGCCAAGAGTCAGCGACACGTACAGGTTCAGCAGTTGGCCGTTCAGCTCCATGGTTTTCATTCTGGGGTTCCTTTCTGGGCATCTGTTTGGGATGTGCCCAGTATCAAGGAGCCCTTGCTGTGTCATCGCTGTGCAGCGGGCAATCGAGAAGATCCTCAATCCCCAAGATGGGTGCCCATAATTCCGTGGCGCGTTGGGGCTGACGCAAGCAGGGGCCGCTGGATGGGAAACCCGCCCATCCCGCGCTCAGCGCCTACCCTGGGTAGCGAGAATTTTGCTATTCAAACTCAACGCCCAGCTCATCGCAGCACTGCTCGCATAGCCCGCCGCCTTCCTGCTCGCTGTACTGCAACTCACTAACCTCATGCCACCAACCGCAGTGGACACACAACTCGGTATCTACATCCAGTAGGTCAGCTTCGAGTCGAGTTTCGTCAACATCATTGCCCAATTCGAGTTCTTCGACAGCGGCACCAATCTGCTTGCAGGTGCCCCGCAGGTGTTCACCCAATTGCTCAAGCTGTTCGCGGGTAAGCATGGTTGAACCTCGTCAGTCTGGTTTTCGGACAATGATCATTCCGTCATCCAGGCGCATCGCATTTACGGGCGTTGCTTCACTGGGCTGGATGAACTTCATGCGTGGGAGGCCGTAGGGGTGCGTATTCAGCTGGATCGTAGCAAAGCCCCCGCGTTGCAAAAGCTCGGTCGCGAGCCGATCACTCTCAGCTCGACTGCCTTCTTCGCGAGCGACTTTGCAGGCCAACTCTATCTGCCGGTCTACCTCGGCTTGAGTGAATAGACCCAGCGCAGAACGTATCTTGCTGGCTATCTGTTGGAGCATTGCTCGGTTCCTTGATCAGCAACGGGGCATAGGTTTGTAGTTCGCGCCAAGCTTCGAACGCGCTGTAGGCCAGGGCGCGGTCGTCGTTCAGCGTGTCGGTGTAGCCGTATTCGGTTTCACGGACGATGGGCACGATTTTGTACTCCGTGCGCAGGATAACGCCACCGAAACCGCGTGGCTGTATGACGCGCACGGCCTCGACCGGCTTCCCAATCTCGGGTTTGGCTTCATCCATGATCGTGAAACCATCGGCCTTGTACCGTGCCTCGCGCTCCAGCTGATATTCGGTTTTCATACGCATGGTTGCTCTCCTTCTAGGGCTTTGCTGGTGACTGCCGGCGCCAACATGGTTGTGATTCGGTGTGCCAGGGCGTGGCGAATACGTTGAGGGGATTGCTCGGGGCGCTGGAGTACGCGGCGAGCGTGCAGCAGATGCTCAACGTTCTCCCGGCTAATCGACACGCTGCCTTGGGTTGCAGAGACGGTGGTGCTGTCATGCACCTCAATCAGCGCAGCCAGCAGCTCGATTGATATGTTCGTTTGGCTTGCGCCTACTGACGCTGCGTGCGGAATCACTTCGCGCAGTCCTTGAAGTTCGGCGGCAAAATCTTGGATCGATGCGGTTGTGGTCACAGTCTTCTCCTACGGCTTACGGGGACGGTGCTTGGTGCTGGCGCTCGCCAGTTTCAAATGTTGGGTTTGAGGATCAGGCCGCTGCCCAGCAGCACGCCATACGCCACCAGAACGGCTGGCTCGTATGCGGTAATGTCGGGGCCGTTATCATCGATATGGCCGGCGCATCCAGCGGCCCAAACCGCCATGAAGCTTTCGAACGTGTGCGAGGTCAGTGGCTGCTGAGCCAGCAACTCGCACGAACGGGCGAGCATCTGGGAAAGGGATGGGGCATCAAACGCTTTGCCATGCACCAGACCCATGTGCGTGATCACTGCCTTGTAGCTTGCCTCGTAGTCGGTGCCAGCCTGATTCTGCTCATGAACCTCACCTGCTTTTGTTTCGGCGGCTGGCGCTTGATCGTCGCCGGCATCCTCGAATCCAAAGAGCGAACCTTGGATTTCCCCCGCTGGTGCGGGCACCGCGATGGCCAAAGCATCGGCCTGCTCGCCGTGAATACCTGCAAGCTTAGTGTTCAGGTGCGCGATGATGGCATGTGGATCGTTGAGGATCGGCTGCAACCCATGGCGCGTCAGTTGGGTGCTGACTCGAAGCATGCGATCCCAGTCGCTGTGCGACCCCTTGAACAATTGCACTGTGCCCAACCCAAGCAAATAGTGGATGGCAGCGTTCGGAGTGTCGTTAAGCCGCTGGCTGTCCAGCACGCGGTCGAACTCGAACTCCATGAACAGGGCAAGGCCCTCGTCGTCAATGTCGTACTCGTTGCCCACCTGGACGTTCGTTAGGTACTGGCCATCGCGATTGACAATCAGGTCTTCGCAATCTGCCGCAGCCGCGTCAACGTCACGCAGACCGCTGAATATGCCGTTGAACTGGGCGTCGGCGAATGGAACTCGACCACGGAAAGCCACGTCTTTCTCGGTGTAATCGGGTATCGATTCCAAGTCTGGGATTCGGAAGCGCTCGCCTTCGGTGTAAACCGAGCGATAGAGCTTCATCGCAGTCCACGCGGGCTGATAGCCATACCGCCCCCAATTCAACTCGATAGCCATGATCTGTTTGAGGCTCAACAGTTTGAAGCGCGGTGCGATGCCGAGACGACGGGCCTCGATCTGCTCGTCAGCCTGGATGCTGAGGACGATCCCCAGCAGCTGCCGGGTGTACTGCGGGCCGTAGGCGTTAGGGGTAACTGTAATCCAACCATCTTCGCCCACGTCACGCGCCAGCCAAGCCCGCGCCGATGGGTTGAAGTGCATCTTGATCATAAACGAGCGCAGGTCATTCAGTGGCTTCATCCACGCATACTCGCCGCTCTCAGCAGCGATGAGCGATTCAGCCGAGGTGTCGCGGGATACGCGGGCGCACGTCCAGCAACCTGTTCTCGCATTGCACGGAGCCTTGCTCTGCTCTTTACCGGCGATGTAGGCATTGACCATACAGTCCCCGCCGTTGAGGTCGCGGTACAACTCGACCAACTGGTTGAAGTTGTCGTAGGTCTCGATCTTTTCCGAACGCACGTAGCCGATGAACTCGAACACGTCGAACTGCGAGAAATTGGCGATAGGGCTGAGTACCAACTGACCGTCTTCCATCACGTCCACCGCGTCCACGGCACTCTCTCCACGGTCAGCCATCGCACGACCGCGAGTCGCCGATTCGTCGAAGCGGGTGCCGATCAGCGACACGATCTGAACGGCCTTGGCCTTTACGCCGGTCTCTGCCGCAATGTGCTTGCGCACCTGTCGCTTGAGTTTGTCCAGTGGGTAGGCCTTGGTCATTTGCTGGCATTTGGTGTTGTTACCCACGCTCATGATGGTACGACCACCAATCACCGAGACGAGGTAGTCCATGCTCAGCCCCGGCGAAGCCAGCCAGACTCGCATCGGTATACCGCTGACCTCCGCATATTCATTCATGCGCTTGATCATCAGCTTGTTGTAAGCCGTGACCACCGGATTTTCCATGAGGGTGTCTGAGTGACAGATATTCAAGGTCGGAACACTCACGCCCTCGGCGATCAGCTCACGCATAGCAATCAGCGCTATGGACAGTGTTACAGATGAGTCCTTCCCACCGCTCCAGGCCACGGAAAGGTGACGGCCAGCCAGTACCTGCGCTTTGATGGCCTGTACCGCGATGGCAACCTTCTCCATCATGGATAGTTCCAGGATGGGCGCCGGGGCGGCGTTTTCAAAGGTGACAGTCTCGGTAACGTCCAAGAGTGCGATGGTCTGTTGCATGCCCATGTCGGTGAGTCCGTGGCTTGATTTCGATGTAGCCATCATCAGGGTGAAAAGGCTGTGTCACCGCCAAGGGTGCAAATCCCAAACAACTGCTCAAACCCCATACATGGAAGTGAGCAACACCCTAAGTCCGAGAGTAGGCTCCGACCCGAAAAGGGTTCTGGGCGACCTGACTCCCTGACATGGGAAACGGGAATGACCGCGGCATGGGTACAAGCTATCGATCTAGGGTTTGAGGAACATCCCAACCCTGAACATTTATGCCGTGTGCGTGAACGGGGCGAGTGGGTGAGGAAGGCAATGGTGAGCGTCTGCATGGATTGTGCGGCTGCCTACTGTGAAGCAGCCAACCGGGAACAGCGGCCTCTTCCGAGCGGCACCTTTTCAGCGACGGCCATCTTCCCAGCGCTTGTTACGGGAATGCAGTCAAGTCGCGCCCAAGCCCAGTCATGGGAACCGAGACCTGCAAGCGCAGCTCCGATTGCGGAGGGTGCTCGCAATCGGAGGAAGTCTTAGACGTTGGAAGGCGCTGGCGCTGGCGCTGCGCTGGGTGTCAGCGGCGTGAAGCTGGGGCAACTGTAGTTCGGCCCGGTCTTTAGCGCGGTTTGCAGGCCGTAGTCATCATGAACGTGCGCAATGATCTGGCAACCGGTGGTGCTGGCCACCGCCTCACCCTGGATCGTGTCAATGAAGTCGCAATTACCGCCTGAATCCCACCAGCGGCAAGTCTGGCAGACGCGCTTCGTCTTTGTTGCCGCTGTCTCGCGGGCCACTAAAAGCTCATCGAGCAGTGAGCCTACACCGGAGTGACTGAATGGCCCCAGCATGCTGGTAGCATCACACCAGCAGTCTGGCTCACCTTGAACGCCCTCACTCAGGTACTGCCAGCCATCGGCAGTTTTGCGCAGCTCCACCTCACCGACCTGCAATGTTGGGCAATCACTCATCTGCGTTGCCCCCAGCAATGGCAACTTCGGCGGAGCGGCTTGAGCAGATCAACTCAGCTGGCACGCTCACCATTGGCCCGCGAACGAACGCAATGATTGCGCGGCAAGCGGCAACCATAACGCCGTGACTTGTCTGGTAGGTCGTATCGCTTCGTCCGCAATGCGCGCTCCCCCAGAAATTGCCGTCGCCTAGACCAGATTCATGATTTCCCAAGACAATGGGATATTTCAGGATCAGCGGGCCGAGTTGGCTCCAGTTGGTGGAAGGGCTGTAGGTGAGCGTAGCTCGCGGGCCAGTATAGCCAGGGCCAATCTTGCACTTCACGCCATGCAGTTCGTCATGCCATACCCAGTAGCCGCCGTTCGCAGTGCGACCGAACGCCATTGGATCGTGACGGATGGGCAGCTCTTCGATGGTGGCCATCACCCAGTCCAGCGCAGCATCGATCAGGCTGCCTACTTGTACTTCAACCATTGCCATCGGTGTGTTCCTTGCTCCAGTGATGTGCCTATTGTCAGGCCATGGAGCGTGTGTCACCGAGCTGTAGTGCCGTCACACGGGAATGCTGAAAACCCAAACTAGGTTGTCAGGGCGAGGAAGAAGTAGGCATGCCCAGCCATGGTTGGGATTGCCGTACACGCGGCATTGTTATGCCCCCGCAAGACAGGGTTACCTGCAACCTTGCTTCGTTATACTTGCTTGTGAGAGTCCGACTAAGGTCAGAATTCCAGCCATGACGCCGTGGGCATTGCAAATGCTGCTACGGCACACTCAAACCAAATGCAAAGGCGCAGTCGTGAACTCAGGACAGAAAAGAGGACTTTTCGCAGCATCGATAGCGATATCAATTTGTGTGGCTACAGTTTCACTGGCGGTCACCTGGAGCAACCACTTAGCCATCGTTGCACTGAAAACCGAACAAGACCGGCTTGATCAGGAAAGACTGAGGTCAGAGATAGCCCTCATGTCGAGAGCCTTTTTCAGCAGCATGAAACTTGCTGACTCTAAGGGTGGGCCTGATCTGACTGATGAGCAGTGGCGTGCGCGAGTCAGAGAATTCGCTAAGGCCTCGTGCAGTGGCTTTGAGCAAGGCTACGCAGAGGCCGACAAAAGCAGAGCCAAGCCGGAAGATATAGCGATTTTTAACCCCATGATTATTGCGTGTGCTGGAATTCAAAAGGCTCAGGACAACTGATCAATTCCCAGATGATAACCAGCTGCGAGGCACAAATTCCTAGCAGCATTCTCAGCTCCCTATTCTGGGGTTTTAGAAGCTGCTGCTACCCCAGGGCTGCGCTGGGAAGTGCCGCTCTCTTCAATAACGGTAATGGACGTGAAACTCGGTGCCATCCAGCGAGCCGCAGCCTACCGCTGCGGCCAGAACGTCATCGACGTAGAAGTGCAGGTAGTGTGCTCTGTGACGCTCAGGCACGACGCTGGGCATTCGGGAAAACGGTGTAGGCGCTCACTACTGGCTTGCCTCTGAGTCGCTAGGCACCAGGGTGCAGGCACTGGCTATCATGAAGCCCACGCCAGCTATTTTGTGTTCGTGCTTCGGCCCAAAGGACTGGAGGTGAGCACGGACGCAATTGTTCAGCGCCTCGGGCGTGAAGCCTTCATTGAACTCAATGGTGCCGGGCGGCAGTTTGGTGCCGTAGAAAATGGCGGAAGCCAGTTCGGTGTAAATGTTCCCGTTCTTGAATTCATCAGGAATGTCAGCCCATGCCGGCAACAGTCTTTCAGTGGAGAAAGCCACTTCCGGCTTCGTGATGGACGCGATCTGCTCAGGGGTGAGGGAGTAAGCCATGCTCAGTCTCGGTTCCCATTTTGGGTATGTGTATTTAGACAGTGGCCTGTGCTGAGGCCGGTTCGACAAGTGTACCTGTAGAACCGGCCCCCATTGCGTCAAGCCCGCTTAAGTTGGTGACCTTGACGGCTCACCAACGGTAATGGACGTGAAACTCTGTGCCATCCAGCGAGCCGCAACCTACCGCTGCCGCCAGAACGTCATCGATGTAGAAGTGCAGGTAGTGCGCTCGGGTGTGCTCTGTGACCTCCAGGCGGCGCAGCTGGGCGACCGTGATAGGTGAATCCACCTCGACCGCCGCAAAGTAGGCCGACTCTCCCTTGCAGTGCCAAGGTCGGTTTATGGCGGAGATATGCGCTCCGTCTGGACATAGGGGGGCAAGATGTAGAGCAATCCATTCCCGGATCGCATCGGCGCTGATGGCAGTGACAGTCGTTGTCGTGATCTTGCTTGTCACCATCACGCTGCCTCGCTCGACTCAGCGCACGCAGCAGGATTTTTCCAGCGGATTGCCTCAGCAATCAAAACCTCGAATTGGAATCCAGGATCGGTGCTTACCTTCACGGTGTCGCCACGATTGTGTGCGATAGCCAACGTGTAAGCGTCGGCCTGTTCTTTTTCCAGTAGCGAAAAGTACGCCTCGGGTTTGATGTTCGGGTTCAGGTGGTCATCGGCCAACAGCGAGCTGCCGCCGTGGTTGTGGCTCAGCCCGAATGTCATAGCGACATACATTGGCTCGCCGGCAGTGCGGTGCAGCTGACCGTCGATGATGAGCCAGTCGGTAGAACATGCCTGTAGGTGAGCTGCGATACCATCTTTGCCCTCGTGTGCGCCGACGTAGATCCCAAAATGGGTGTTCGAGAGCATGGCGCTGTCGGTGATCAGGTTCAGCTCAGTTGGCATTACCGGGTAGCGCACTGCGCGGCGGCGTGAGCAGCCATGTACTGGCACGTCGGCCCATAGGCGCCCATCGAACCAGCGGTAGGAGACTGCCTCCATGTAGTTGCCGGACGCAAAGTCCATTTCAGCGCCGAGAATCGCTACCGGTGCCTGCTCGCTGGTCACCTCACGGATCGACATGACTGCAACGCCGTCATCGAAACGCTGTGCGCGAGGCTTACGGCAGCGTGGGGGGATGACCTGGGCGACGTAGCTGTAATTGATAGTGCATTGCATGATGAGGCTCCGGTAGGGCTCGCCGGGCGGTGCCCAGCGCATTCGATACGCCCACTATCCACGCCCGATTGTTGTGTCATCGGTACACAGGCGCTCATCCCAAAAAATCCCCAGTTCACAGGTTCGGGTCGCAGGCGCGGTGGTAGTGATGCATTGACCAGACGGGGAGGGGCGTAGCGTGCTCTCAGGCTGCTCAGGGGTGAGCTGACACGGAACAGCGAGGTCTAGATCCGTTGTGTTGGAATAACCCCGACGCGGAGTGGGGGCAGCTGCGTGGAACCGCCTGCCGCCCCTAGGAGATTGTCATTGATCCCTGAAACCCACATCCGCCGCTGCGGCGTTGCGGGTCAGGGTTTAACTAGACGGGTGTCCAGACCGAAGCGCTCTTGCGCGATTAGCCGGTAGTGGCCTTCTGCAAGGTCACAGCTGACCAGCAAGTTCCATGAATGGCGGGTGACTGCGGAAGGGATCAGCACAAAGGGATGCTGCGCCAGCAAGGCGTCAGCAAACTTCTGTTGGTTCGGTGACGCGCTGGCGCTCGACAGCCACACCGGGTTCGGTACGTCCTCTGGCTGCACAACGTGAATCAACGACGGATCGAGAACTTCGAAACAGGTCAGGACGTGCGGCACGGTGTCCAGGGCATCAAAGCCAGAATGCACTGCTACTTCGAGGATGGCGGTCGATGGGTCAGCAGATGCGTAAACGACGTTACGCCCAGCAGGGTTCCACCGGCCACCTATCTTGTGCGCACCGATGCCGCTATCCCATGTGTCTTTGAATTCCTCGCGGTCGAGGCGCCAAGCGTGCCAAGAACCTGACCATGGCAAAGGGTTCATTGGTATACGCCATATCGGATGCGCTCAAGGTAATCCTCGACGGCCTGAAACCCGACAGGGTTGTCGATCACGTCTAGGGGTACGGTGCCATCCAAATACTTGCAGGGGCGACCCAGCCATTCCTCTGCCAGCTTTTGAGAGCCAAACACGTTGATGGCATGCTCAAGCACCTTGGCATACTGGAATGCTACGGCGCTCTGTTGGGAATTGAGTTGGGCCGGCTGCTTGGCGCCTTGGCGCTGGAGCGTCCTGATCGACTTTCCAACGATGCGGCTCATGATTTTGTTGGTAGCAAACAACTCAGAGAGCGAAAGCATGTCCTGTACGTCTTTCAGGGCAAAGCCTTTGTTGGTGAGCTGGTAGAGCATCACCGGGCTGAGTTGGCCCATGTCGATGCGCAGCAGGTACTCGGTAGGCCTGCGGGCGGCTGGGGCTTTGTTGGTACGGGCTTCTGCGGTAAGCATGGGGTTATCCTCCATGTGCGACATATGACGCCAGTGTAGCGCCAATTGTCGCGTTTCGCACGACGAAGCGTTGAACGGTTGCTGAATCATGCGAATGCAGTGCCTCCAGCCAACTCACGCCCGGCATCGATGGCGGCATCAGCTTGCCGGGTTGTGAGGTCGAAGCTCAGAGCGATGGTACGAGCGCCGTCACCACAAAAGGTTTGGCGGTAGGCGTCCAGGCAGACGCCTGCGCCGTAGTTCAATACTGCTCGCTTAGCCTTGGCCGTCATGTTGGAAGGCCCGGTGCCAGTACCCTTGTCGTCGCTATGCGACAGCAATACCTGATCCCCCTCAACCAGCAGCACCCCAGCTTTCGGGTGCCGCGTCATGTACTGGTTTGATTCCTTAATCCCGGACTCGGTGTTTGGGAACTGAGCAACCACAAGGTAGCTCCGTCCTAGGTGTTGCACAAACTTCGGCTCGGGGGTTGGCATCGCTCATTCTCCACGTTGGTTTCGATGTGGTGATCATGAGGGGGAATGCGCTGTGTCATCGTTTCGACGTGAATATGCCCGATTCCCATTGCAGGGATCGAGAATGGGCGTGGGGCGAGAACGTGTCTTTGCTGGGGAGGCGCGGCTGGGTGGGTGACTCATTACTCGAAGCGCCAGCGTGAAAGCTGGCGCTCGTCCAAGAATCAAGCCCGCCCGGCTTTGTAATAACCGTCGGCCCACGCAGCTGAGTTCTTTAGCCCCATGCAGGCAAGACACTTATCAGCTGCCTTCCAGCCATACAGCCACTTCTTGAGCACGTCGAACGACATGTGAGGCTCAACGTCAGGGGCCTTTGCTACCACCGCCTGCAACTGGCGCAGGTTGGCGATTTCAGCCGCAACGCTGCAATCCATGCTGTCGAGGTAGTCTTCAACAAACGGGTTGCCGCTGTTGATGATGCCGGCCTCAAGCTGCTTAGCCATTTGGACGATGTAGCCATTTCGAATCCTGGTGCTCATTGAGGTTTCTCCGAAGGCTCAGCCGGCGAGGGCGGCGCAGCTGCGCACAAAGTGATGAGGGTCGTTGATGAGGGCGTTGCGAGCTTGCTCGTCACAGATGCCCCAGTGGTCATTGGCGACCTTGCACCGCCCGATGCGATCCAGCGTTTTTAGGTCGGCAGCGGTGATGCTTCCATTGCTGGCCAGTGCATCGACACGTGCCTTGCGCTCGGCATAGATGACTTTCGCTTCTTGGGGAGACGGTTGGCGGCGCTTGTTCATGACTGTCTCGCTAATCAGCGGGTGACGGCGCGAATTACGCCGGTAGGGGTTTCGTAACGGGCAAGATCGGCGCCGGGCGCTACCATGACGCCATTGCCCACGTCGGCCAACTCGCGAGCCTCGTAAACTGCATAGGCCTCAGTGGCAACGTCCTTCTGAAAGTACGTTTGCCCGTCGCGCTCGATTAAAACTCTGTACATGGTCAACCCTTCTCTCACTGGGGAGTCGTCTTTGAGAGGGGAAGTTTACGAAGGGGAACCCTGTGTCATCGCCCGCTTGCTGGCGCTGACTTGAAATGCTCAAACCCCAAAATGGGAGAGTGGGTGCGGAGCGACAGGCCAACTCCAAGACACATCCAACTCGCGACCCACTAAGCTGCCTCTTTGCCGCTGTAAGCAGGGCAGATCGGCGAAGCGCGTGAACGGGGTATTGGCGATGCCAGTGTGTTTGCCGACTGCTAAGCCGCCGTTCGCTCCCATGCTCCCGGCATGCAGTGTGCTCACTGATCAGGCGCTCGGAAGCGGTTATTAGAAATGACTCCGGCTGAGCAGGGTAGAGCCACAAATTGCAGTGGCCTGGGGTGTGTCAATGGCTGAGGGCTGGTGCCGAGAACACATGCTCGGCTCCTACGATGGGAATTTGAATACATCGTTCGGCTGCGGGGCCTTCGGGGCTCAGGCGTGCGCTGCACAATGCTCGGAATTGCTGCGCCAGCTCCGGGATAGTGCCCGGTTCTGCGTCATTGGCGGCAAGCGCTGGCGCTTAGGCTGTCCCTGTTGTGGCGATGATGATTGGCCAAGATGCCGAGTGTGCATCATCAGCCGAATCACAGCCACGCCCCACGCCGAGCGCTGTGGCGATCTGTGCCGAGAGTTCGCTGCCAAGCTCGATCAGCCTTGGGTCGTGCAGGATCGCTCCATCGCTGCTCGGGTGAGCCTTCCGGTAGAGGTAACCAAGCGGATTACGAACCAACCCACATCCTGACTTGCCATCTGTGGACTCCAGGGCGACACATGGCCCGGTGTGGCAGTCCAAATATTCGCTTGCCAGATCGCAGGGCTCGACGGTGCAGCAGTAACCACAGCCATTGCAAGGTTGGCCGAACTGGGGTTTGCGCTGTGAAAGCGGCATTGAATTCATCACTTGAACCTCACCTGCGCCATTCTGAGAGACCTCGATCACCGCTGGGTCATCCCTTTGATGGCATCGGCAGCGTCGTACAGCCCCAAGCGGTTGGCGAAGGTGTGTAGGTCAGCCAACTGGTTACGGTTGGAGTCTTGGCGTTGCGGTTGCTGAGGGATGCCGGAAAGTATCTTGCTCAGATGCTGTGGCATGCTCCGGTCTGATGGCGCGTCGTCGATCCGCTGACCGGCCCGGTTGAACACAGCATGCGGCTCCACGTCGAAATCATGTTCGTCCTGGGCGCGACACTGAGCGCAGGTGGCGCTCCGATCCCCATTGGGATCGTCGTCCAGGAGGCAAAGCTCCGTCCCGCAGTCGATGCAGTTACCACGGTCATCGGTCATCACTACTACCTCTGAGATTTGTTGGTCGCCCATGATAGGCCCGAACAGGCCTGTGTCACCTTCGGGTGCTTTCTCGGCAGGCCAGATTCTCGCCCTTCAACATCGGTATTGAGAAACGGGCACGCTTAAATCCGAATGCCGGCAGCGAGGTCTGCCGCCGATCACCGCGCTGGACTATCTGCATCCACTTCGGGGGAAAGTGCGGGGGGGAGGCGTTAAAATCACCATCCATGGGCGCTATGTGCTTGCGCCGTCACTCCCGCCTCCAGGAACCCAATCCGAAATGCTCCATGCTGTCATGCACCATTCGAACTCACAAAAGCCGTACTGTCTGCTTACCGTGATCACGGTCATGGCTTTGGCTGCATCCATCCACGGTACGGATAAGGCAGTAATGGAAACTGGTTACCGGATGCTCGGGAAGATGAAACCGCAATACGTGAAGGTCATCCTCGACATTATCAACTCCCCATCACCCTTGAAGCACATGAACGCCTTCGTGGCCAGCCTGCCTGACCGAATCCTCACAATGAAGGTGCCGCATCCTGCGCTGCCGATGCTTGACGCCGGCTAACTGAGCGGAAAATCCTCAAGTCAGATTATTGGGGGCTGAGATAAGTGTAAGCGCTGTGGTCTCCACCCACACAGCCGCTCGCAACCAATCTACAAACGCTTGCACGTCCTGGCCACTGTGCTCTTGCAGCTTCCCCATCCGCCCATCAAATTCGCAGAAGACAAACGCATCCCCTTCATAGGGGCCATCCTGAAAGTAGTCGCTACCTGAGTTGTCGGGATCAAGCATCTGCTCAATGTGCCGCCCATGCAGATCATCTAGATACTGGTCGGTACGCCAGCCACGGGGAAGTCGCAGGGCCTCGCCCAGTTTCTTCGTCAGCCCGAAGTAGTCCGCTTCGCCATTCTCCAATATCCCGATCATCATCCAGTACAGTCGTCCAAGGGTTGGGTGAGTGGTGCTCATCACTACGTTCAGGATGAGCGCGGGCTCGGAAGCTTGGCTGCTCTTCCATTCAGCGTGAAGCATCCAATTACGGAACTCATCAGGGGTTTGCCCGCTACGCTCCTGAAGTGACAGGAGTGTCCCGTGATACCCAACATGGGATTCGGTAGCTTGGGCTCCAGCGTGCCAACATTCTGAGCCCTTGCGCTGGGGGTTGAATACTTCGCTTAGATGATCACTGTGGAGCCGTGCCAAAGCTGAGTCCGCGCCCCAGTCACCGGGCAGCCGCAGCGCAAACCCAGGATTGGTCGTAAAGCCTATGAAGTCTGCCTCATGGTATCGGTCAGTTCGCTTGCTATGGCGCCAGTAGAGTGTTCCGAGTTGTGGGTGGCTGGCGCTGATAGTCACTTCTGGACGCATTGGGTGATCCACAATACTGGGGCTTGCCGAATAGCCAGCTTATTTTTGACGCAGGTGCGCTGCTGGCGGAAATGTCCATGGTTGGTTTGCGAGTCATCCTGCCTTGGCTGTTAACCCTGGACGCTCTTGGCTTATAGAGCCGGGTTCGCAGCGGTATGCTTGAATGGAGTTACGCATTGCCTCGTACTCTGGAAGCCGGGTATGGGCTTTCACCCACCTCAGCACCCTCTCGCTTTCTGCCTCACCATGCAGTGCTCTGATTGAGGTTAAGGCTTTGCTTTTGCACTCCATAGTGGCAAGCGGCCCAATTAGCTTGCGAGCGTCATGGCAGCGTTGCCTGAGCCGCCAACCTTGCTGGCGCTCACCCTGGCTATACGCCCGGTTCATTTGGCGGGTTAGTTCGAACAGGTGGTGGCGGGCAGACCTGAGTCGTGTCTGTTGACTGATATTCGCTCTACCACTCTCAATGCCCCAGCTGGTCGCCTGTAACAGACCTGCAAGGGCAAATTCCTGTTCCAGTGGCTGACTGTAAGGCACCGCCGCCCATTCGACGATCTGCTGGGCTTTGATGAACGTGCGTTGGTAGTCAAGCAGCCCGTCCACGGCGCTTTCTCCACGCAACCTTTCGAAGGACTCTACGACAAGGTACTCGAACTTGATGTTCACCCGGTCGGAGGCTTCGTACTTTAGGAAACGGGTTGTCACCTCTATTTCCTTCTGCATAGCTGCGTCCCCGTCGTTCTTGGCGGCGTCGAGGGCTTGCTTGTACTTCTCCATAGCAGCTGCGATGCGCCCCAGAACAACTGCGTGCCAAGGGCTCTTGAGCATGAACTGAAAGGCTGGTGCTTCGTCCTTGAATGCCTCAAAAGGCTGCGTGCTGGCCATAAGGTTTCGTCCAGGTGTGAGCGAAGCCTGATTCTATGAACGAGCTGCTGATCACTGCCACTCAACCCGCATCACTTACTCCTAGGTCGCATCTAACGTTGGGAACCGAGGGATGCGCTCTTTTGACCACGCGGTGTCATAGGGTGGGCGCTGTAGCGGAGCACCGGTTAGGGGGCGAAGATGACGCCCCCCGATGGGATTACATGCCAGCCGCGTTCAGCAGCGGATTACTGGAGTTGCCGCCACCACCGTTGGTCTTGTAGGCATCGAGCAGCTTGCCTGCCTTGTTCCATTCGAACACAGCGGATTCAGCCTTGTTTTTGCCAACAAAGGGGATCGCGGTAATCAGGTTGTACTGGTACTGCCAGATTTCTTTACCCGCGACTTCGCTTTTCGAGCTGGGATAGCCAATGGCGCTCACAACCTGGCTCTGGGTCGCCTTGGAGTCTTTCAGTGCCTGCACCTTTTCAGGGGCAACGTAAGTGCCGGTCTCGTAATCCAGAGGGCTACGACCGTTAGCGCAGCCGGTCAGCATAGAGACGGCCAGCACTGCTGCGGCCAGTAGGGTTGCCTTCTTCATTTCACTTCCTTTCTGTCAGTACATACCGCCATCAGCGGCTTAAAGTTCTTGGCCTCAAGGCCAGCGGCCAAGATGGGTGTCGCGGCCCTGGCGCTGCCGTGATGGCGATACCTGGGCATGACTGCTGGCTAGTCTGGGACTGGTGGCACGATACAGCTCTTTGCCCGAGGCTGCTCCCGCCGCCGTAATTATGCTCGCCTGCCATGATTTGGATTGAGGGTCGCCATCAGGGGCACCGTGAACAGACCATCGCGGTTGGCTCAGCGGGGTTGGTGCATAGCCTTGTCATTGATGCGCCGGAACAGATTTGATGCTCAGAATTGACGCATGAGTGCGCGCCTGATGCGATTTTGTGAGTCATGAGTGCGCTGCATATTGCACAGCCTCATGTTTTGGCTCAAAGCGTCGAAGCGCGGCCAAACCAGAAGGGTCTGTAAGAGGCGGTAGTAACGCTCTTGGGCTGCTGCTGCCGTGAGGCAGGCGCAGCGCCCGGAGCCCTCGTTCAGCTTGCCAGCGCAGTCTGCAAGGGCACGTCGTGCGAAAGCGGGCATCGCTGGCCATACGACCACATGGAGAGCACCCGGAATGTCTGCATGCCCGGAGTGTGGTGGATGACCACATACCAGCCGGACGGTTGGTGGCACACGCCACGGAAGCAATGCTCGTTGTTCCAGTCAGCCAACTCCTGGCTGCCAAAATAGAACGAGCGAGTTGTAGGCCTCTCAGCGATAGCAGTGATTTCATTTGGCGTCATGGTCTTGGCCTTGGGCGTTGAAGTTGATGCGATCAGGGTAGGTGTTTGCAGGTCGTGTCATCGAGGCACGCTGCATCGTGGCTTCAATTGCTCACACCCCAAAAATGGAATCGAGCCGGGCTATTTTTTGCCGGCTATCAATGAGGACTTCCGATTCAGTGCCCTTTGCAAACCCACTATCAGGATATGAGGGCACCGCATGTGCCTATTGCGTATGGCATTGATACCGAATCCCAAGCACGGGGATGACGGCTAGTGAGGGTTTTATGAACGAATCGGCCTGCTTTTCCGACCTGAGCCTCTACGAACTCGACCGCTTCCAATGGCTGGAAGCGAATCAGGGGAATATTCAAGGGTTCACCACCGAACGCGGTAAGGTACTTGCCGAGCATGCAGGGAGCATGGAATCGCTCAAGGCACACCAGATCATCCCTGGGTACATCAACGCGTTGCTGCTGAACAATGACAACCGGCAGTCGCTAGGGCAGAGCCTAAGCACTTACAAACTCACCACCTCGTGGATCACAGGGCAAGTGATTGAGGAAGCTCGCTCGTATGTAATGAGCCTGTTCAACGTGATCCTGAATGAGGTGAAGGTCTACACGATTGATGAGACTGTCATGCCTGCAACGAGCCACGGGGTCGTCTATAGCAACGGAACCCGTAAGCACGTCATCGCGGCGCCACGAATGTCCTTCGACCCCTATGGTGTGATGGTGCGCCAGTTTGCCATCGCGGCACACTACACATTGATGCGTGGGAAGCCTGGGCTCGCTGCAATGATGAGCGACGACCTCACCCAAGCAATGGTCGGCCAGTATGCAATGCTCAGATTCGCAGCTGATGAACCGGAAAAGTGCTCCGTTATGCGTCATCTGCATTTGCTCGTCGGATGGGAGTTCGCCAAAGGGCTTTCTCGAACCCCAGAATTCCCTTTGGGATTCATCACCTCAGACCTGGGTGAGCAGTTGATGCATGCCTACGGTACTGGGATGTTCAAGGCCCTTGTTACCGAGCAGTACGAGAGCGCGAGCAACGGTCAGGCCATGTGGTTCGGTAGCTGTAATTTCACTGGGACAGCGATGGCTCTGAGCTTTCTGGGTGATGATTATGGTATGGCTCGATTCATGGAAATCGACACGGGTGATCGGAAGCTCGCGGACAAGCTCATGGAAGCGTTCCCCGGCCTGGGCATGAATGATTTCGAGGTCATGCAGGAAGGGTTCAACGCTCGGCTGTCGTCGATCATCCGTTCAGTAAGCGAAAGCGAGCCTGTCGCCAGCGCTGTCTAAGCTCACTGTGAATCGGCCGCGACAGGCGCGGCCACTCCTACTTATCTGGGAGGCAGGCTGAAATAACCTCTCCTGTGGTTTCTTCCCTTGTTGCAGTGCAGCCAGCTGGGCAAGCACCTCTCGTATGCCCTGTCGCAGTACCACTGCTGTAGCTCCGTATCGACCAGCATAAGCCCGCATTGCAAGTTCCCATTCCGGGACTTGGTGCTTCGCCGTGGTCAGATCGAATTGCTCAGGCCTGAGACTCGGAAATCGCATTGCAGGATAGGAGTTAAAAGGGGAGGGCAGAGCCCTAGGCAGAAATGCTGGCCATGGCGTCTGCGACAGTCCGAAAGCGACCTACCGGTGATGCATGGCGAACGCCATCACGCACCGCGATCAACCAGTATTCCTGTGTGGATGCAGCTGTCACGCATAAGCCAGTCCAACTGGCCGGCAGCGTGCGCCCATCGCGATCAACAACACGGTCTATCTGTCCAGATTTAGACATGCACGCGTAGGGCATATCGAGTGGATTTAGACGCGGTAGTGGCGTATGCCTGCAAACCGCATGGGAGCGATGCATAAGGGTTTACCTCAGATGTAGGGGGACGCCCTAGGGCGCGGTACGTGACGCACTGGGCAGATATAGGGTTCCGAAAACCGTCAGGCACTTACTTTCATTCTGCCGGCGTGTAGGCCGTAGGTGGTGCGTTAAGCGAGACCGGTAATTATGTCGGGCGGGTATCACCGTCTCCATAGATTCAAAGGCTGCCCATAAAAAATCGTCGCACCCCAAATTGGGAAGCCAGACCATGACGAGCCTCGTCTCCCATGTTCTGTTTTCGTGCAGCGCCTGCAAGATGGGGTGCCCCATGCGGCACTGAAACGCCTCCTGCACCGATCCCTGCAATCATCAGGCAGATTCCTCGAAAACGGCATCCGAGTCGGTGCCGGTTCCGAACCGCTGGAGCTGAGAAGATTGTCAAAGTTGTGCTTGGGAAGCCGGTTCTGAAATCCGTGCGTAGGAGCCCGGCTCGCGCTTCCAAATCTGGGAATCGACGCCTCGCACCGCGAGCCAGGAAGTGGAGTTTGTCGTCTCCGATTCTGGCGACCGAGGCTGAGTGTCGTGCCTTTTTTAGAGGGCGAGATTCACGGTTTTGCAGAAAAAAACAAAGCCGGAATCCCCCATCCTTGAACAACACTTTGCGAGGGTGTAGGCAACACGGTGTGACCAAGCAGAATCACGCCTGAAATCGGGACATGTTCTCTTAGGCGGCAGACAATAGAAGTGTCTTTACTACTGCCACGGTTGCCCCATGCCTAATAGTCACAACAGGGTCACAGACTGCACTCCAATCGTGATGTATCTCCGCGCCGACGATTGCGCCGCAACGAGTACAGCGGAGTATTTAGCTGGGCTTGGAATGCAGGTTGCTGAGGCTGATCTTGCAGGTGCCAGCTTTCAGCGAGCGGTGAGTGTCGCCGAAGTACCAGTGCTGCTGATGGGGCACCAAGTTCTGGACTGGCCGGTATCGTTCTCGACCCTATGTGGGCAGCTCGAAACTGGGGGCGAAGACAGGCTTATCATCGTTATGACTAATCGGCACATTACATTCAGTGAGAGGCACAGACTTTCTGCCCTGGGGAACGTCAGGATTACTAGCGTACAGGAGGACAGTAAGAGGGTTCGTGACATGATCCGAGATTGGATGCGTGACAGGACAATGCTTGGTTACCGCGTGCTGCTGGTCGAGGACAGCAAGACAGACGCGTACTTGGCCACCAAATACATGGCTGAGGTTGGGGTTGACGTTTTGCATATTCGCAGTGCTATGGAAGTGCTCGATGCAATCGAGGACTTCCAGCCTGACCTTATCATTAGTGACTTGCACATGCCTGATTGTGAAGGTGACCAGATGGCGCGAATCATCAGGCAGGACAGGGATGCAACCATGCCTATCATCTTCCTCTCCGCCGAAGGTAACAGCGAGAAGCAATTACTGGCTCTAGCTGCCGGCGCAGATGGCTTCATTCGCAAACCCTTGCACAAAGAGCCATTCATCAAGGTACTCAAGTCCACTATCCGTCGATCAGTCGCTCTTGAGAACAGAATGCGTCGTGATCCGCTTACAAACCTGCTGAACCGAGCGCAGTTCGATACCAATCTTCGACGTATGGCAGAGCGAGGTGAACAATGCGCACTGGCGGTTCTGGACATTGACCATTTTAAATCTGTCAATGACTTGCACGGGCATCCAGTCGGCGATCAGGTGATCTGCCGGCTAGCCAAGTTGTTGGAGGACGGAGTTCGAAGCACGGACTTTGTGGGGCGTATGGGGGGGGAAGAATTTGCGCTTCTTATGCCTTCGTGCGATATGGAAAATGCATTGGCCGTGCTCAACAGGCTGCGCGTCCAGTTCAGCGATCAACAATTTCGCCCAGAAAGTGGGAATCCTTTCTGCTGTGCATTCAGTGCAGGACTTGTGACGCTCGGCGCTGACTATCACCTTTCATACAAGGCCGCAGACGACGCTCTCTACGAGTCAAAAAAAGAAGGGCGCAACCGAGTTACGGTGCGCCCCTCGTTAGCCTAGTGAGTTTCAGGCTGTGATGGTTGAAAAACCAACATCTTCCTCGTTAGCCGCATCGCCTTTCTCGCGTGAGCGCACGGATGCATGGGATGGCTGAGGTGCGTTTTGATTCGTAGTGCGATCAGATGACTCTTGATCCACATGGGCCTGTTCAAAAGTACCTTCCAGCGTTACCTCATCATGTTCATCGTGAGTCAGAAGCGCTTTCCTCAAAATCTCGTCATCATCAAACCGTGCAACCGGGAAACCGTCCGGCATTTCAACTCGATCCAAATGACCCCGAATGTCGCCGTAGGTTAGAACGCTACGGGTGCGCATCAGCTTAACCAACTCAATGAGAACCTTCTGGTTGACGAGACATGCTGCATGACAGCGGTCGTACACGCTACGGCGCAGCATGGTGATTCGTGACGCCTTAATTTGGGCTTCATGAATATTGGCCGGCGTAGCATTGAAAGTCCTGTCATGCCCGAGCATCAGGTACTTCGCTGCCAGTTCATCAAAAGAGGTCAGATCATCCAGAGCTGCTTGGCTAGATGAACCAGTCAGCACCTGCTCAGCAGCCGACCCCATCATGAGCATATGCAGACGCCAGTACATGAAGTCGGCTGTCCAAACCAGGTTGGTGTTGCTGTACACCTTGGCAACACGATTGTTTACATCCAGTTCAAGGCTAAACGTGTCGTCGAACAACACGTTCGATCCCGCATAGCCGATAGCACGACCGGCTTGGTGTGCCAGTAGCCGAGTAAGATCGGCAACAGTCACTTGAAAAGTAGGCATTTGCGCAACCGACTGTTTTATGCCGGCGACAGCCGTGAGGGCCTGACTGTTGGTGGCGTCAGGAACATCAGGCGTTTTAGATGGGAAGGCGATGTAGGAACCCGCAACGACCAGAGCTAAGGCGCCGACTCCTGTGGCAACTAAGCCAACATTCCCTGCCACATACTCCGCTGCCGGTGCCCAGCTGATGTAGCAAAGGAAGGATAGGCAGGTGATAGCCCAGCTGAGATTCAGTGCTGAAACTACCCCCTTACCTACCGCTCGTGCTACATCCCCAGACTGCGCGACCACGATCTCACGCACCAGCAAGAGGGTGGCGATGACCAGAGAAAGCAAAATCGCTGCGGTGCAGGCGCTGGCTACTTCGTCGCTGGGTTTGGAGCCATAGCTGTAAACGGCAAGCACATACAGGCCCAGAAATCCCACGTTGAGCAAGCAAGGTACTGCCCACTGTGGGAGTAACGTTCCCGCATCCTTTAGATTGTGCAATCTCATAGTCTCACCGCTTCGTTACAGGGATTGGAGGCCGGGATTGGCCGCTTGGGTGGCGCTGGTGTCAGGCGAGTGGATTTGCTGCTCGGCTGCTTGGGCTTGCGTTTTGTGTTGAGCAGGTGCCGGGGTAGGGGCGGGCTGCGGCGCTGGCGCCTCTTTGACAGGTGGCTTGCTGTTGCTAGCAGTGGACGGTTTTACCGCTGCCTGGGTCTGCTCTTGACGGGGCTGTTGTGCATCTTTACCACCTTTACCGCCGTTGCCGGCATTGTTCTGTGGCTTCTGAGGTTGCCGTGTCTTCGCTTGCGCGTTTCGCGCCGAAGGCTGACCAGTAGCTTTACTGGCAGCATCACCGTTTGGTTGAGAATTCCGTGACAGCGTTGGGCGTTCAGCGCGGGGGGCGCGGCGTTGACTGCTGTTGCGGTTAGTCGCCTCGATTTCCTTCTCGACCTGCGTCAATTCCGATTCCAAAGCGCTCAGAGCGGCTTGCAGCCGATCCATAGCGCGACGGCCTGCATCGCGGACTGCTGGAGTGGCCATCGCGATCTGAATCGAGCGCTGTTCGAGCCGAGAAATACGAACGGTGTTTTGAACCATGCGGGCGCTGGACTCGCCAGTGATGGTGATATTCCGAGTCGGCAGGTTCGGGTTGAACTGATTGGATTGAGTGCTTGCTTCAGCCATGGATCGACTTCCTTACGTGTTATTGAGAGTTTCCGAGAGTCCGCAGCAACGTCCACGTACTCACTTCGTCCGTGCAGCTTTGGAAGAAGCGGGACAAGTCGCGGCTGTGTTTCATAAGGGATGCGGTGTCATCGGTTACCACTGCCCCCCAGGCGTCCACCCAAAAGAGGTGAGCCACTTTGTATGGCATGTAGCAGACCTCTACATGCCGATAGTCTGGATCGCGGACATACACCTTCCCGATGTACAGGCAGAGCAGCCCAATGACGATCAGATTCAGGATCTGTCGAAATGGGCCACTACGCGATGGTGCGGATTCAGCCATGCTGAACCTCCTTCTCGATGGTGATGGTGTAGCCAGTACGACGTGTGACGTTTCCAATGGCTTCATTCAGATTGAGCCCGGCACGCAACAACTCGCCTAAGAGCCGACCGGCCTCCAGGCGTAGATCGGGCCGGATGCCAAACCTTGCGGCCAACTCGTCAAAGACGATCTTTGAGGTTGGAGTAAGGCAGTCGGCGGTAGCGTGAATACGGTTGATTGCCTGTAAGTCTGGTGCGGCCACTTGATACTGGGCTCTGAGCATTAGCGCGAGATAGCGGCCAGCGTTCATGCGCTTGGCAACTTGAGCTTTTAACGTTTCAGATTTGCCGGCACGCAAGAGCGCATCCGCATCATCCATACCAGCGCCAAGCGGAATGATGCTGGTGACGATGTTGAGGGTTTCACAGTTCTTGATGGAGAGCAGTGCTCCGTTCCAGCCAGCGTTGTCACCATCAACCATGTGGGCAACTTCGCTTATTCCACGCTGTTGAAAGTGGAGGGCTTGCGCTGTATTGATCTGCGCCCCACCCACAGCGCAGCCCCAAATATCCGAAAGTTGTAAGGCCCAAGCGTCCATTGTGCCTTCGACACAAACCAGCACGCCTTGCTTGCGCTGGTTGTACAGGTAGGGGATATCCTTTTTAAGCTTCGCCGCGAATTTATACTTCTTAACCTTTCGATCACCCGCACCGACGGGGATACGACCCCAGAGTCGGTCATCACCGTCAGGGTGGGGCCAATATCCGATTACCCTGCCGGCTAATCCAGGGATAACAGTTCCGTTATCGTCCAGTTCGACATAACCGCGTTCCGCAGCATCATTGAGCGTGTAGCCATAGGGCTTCAAGCGTGCGATCAAATCTTCCGGCGTTGTGTAGTAACCAAGGCGCATCGCCGCCATTTGCTCGTTCGTGTAACCACGATCAGCTTGGAATTGCTTGAGAGCCGACGGGTTCTCGGATGCGAGCTTCTGGGTGATTAGCCAAACCGCTTTACCTATCCGAACATCATTGTTCGATGCTGCGGCAGGGGTATTCGGCTGATTCCTTTTGGGAGGTTCCACGTTTGCCGCTTCACAGAGGATCGAAAAAATTTCGGACTGGGTATATCCGCACGCAAGCATGGCATCCCACACGCTAGTGGTCTTGCCGCACTCATTCTTCCGGGGGCAATTGATAAACGCGCTGGTGGGGTAATAGAACCCTTCTTTGGCCTTGCAAGCAGGACAGGTCAGCGGGTAGGAGCCGCTGTTTGTCTTCGGCTTGGGATCGAGGCCATTGAGCAAATTGGCCTCCACAGCATCCAGTCGTGGGTACACCTCTTTACGCAGGAATTCTGATGGGGAGAAATCTGACATTTACGCCTCAAGCTGCCGAATCGTCGCGATGTGCTTGCTTGCCCAAAAGGGCAGTGAGTTCAGCTGCCGACCACCCAAGCTCATTCAGCACAGCCTTCATCTTTTTCTGGATGCTCTGGCGATACCGGGTAATCAGCTTGGGAGTCGTGCCGATCTCCAGCGCCACCATCGAACGATCTTGGTAATTCAGTAGGAGGTTCCGAAGCACATCAACCTCACGGCTGGTTAGGTGGTGACGGAACATTTCGATCATGCGGTGTATAAGCTGAACCTGTTCCTCGGGAACGAACTGAGACTCCGAAAGGAACTGTGGTTGGTAATTCGGGTGGGATTCGAGGTAGGCGTTCACGTCGGCCAGAAACGGGTGCATCAACGAGTGCGACACCAGCATGTGAGAGTCGTCCACCTCTTCGATATTGCGATCAACGTAATCGATGTAGAGAAGGTCAGTCGGGGCGATACTTCCAAAAACCTGATCAGCCAGTCGGCAGCGGATCAAGCGGCGCAGGCTGCCATAGATGAAACGATCCCGATTTTCAGGCGCTGTTGCAGCGACGCAGTTGTCAAGAATTCCGGGCAGCGCGTCGTGCAGCATGGGGTACACCTCATGCAGCAACTCTTCGTTGTCCATCTTGGCTAGGCCAAAATTCCTGTACGCACGGAGTGCGTCCCTGGCTGCCATTATCAGAAATCCACGGGCTGACTCAGCAGTTAAAATCTGCCAAGGGTCAAGGTTTCGTAGCTCTGTATCAGTCAGCTCAGCCAACCACGTTGTACGGTATCCCACGGCGTGCCTCCTACAAGCATCCGTCGATTGGAACGACAGCAGCCGCTCCCCCCTTCTGTTCAATCTGTGTGTGGGGTCTATGCCCCGCCGACGCGAATGCGTTCAGCTCGGGATTGATTCTTGGGATTTGGGGACTTCCATGCAACTCAACTGGATGCAGTTACACGTACCCCCCCTTACAGGGAACCGTGGCCATGCTGTGAAAAATGCGGTGGAGGTGTGTAGTGAGGGGACGCAGCCGTTATAAAGATGTGACTGATGAATGAGCCCAAGGCGTTAGACATGAATACACAAACCCAACCCGTACCTGCCCTCAGCACAGCCCTGGAGGCGTTCGCTCAAAAAGTTGAAGGGCGCCTTCACGCTTACGTCAAAGAAATCCATCACGGGAGACCAGCTATCTCGTGCATTTGGAGCGAAACGCCAAAAAAGACCCTCAAGGATGTGGTGTGCATCTGTGACGAAGGCTTCGACGCTTTAGCTGTAGTGCGAGCTGGGAATAAAGGTATGAAGGCCTCGGAGCAGGTGGTGAAGATGCTCATAGAGTTGTACGAGAGCCAGAACGGCAAAGCAGCGGGTGAAGGGATTGAGTTCTGAGCCCAGACAGTGACAAAAGAGCCGGCCATGTGCCGGTTTTTTTGTGCTTAAAGAAATGCGATTCGAGGTAGTTCGTGGAGCGAATGCAAAGAGAAAAGAAGGTGCGATTTCAATAATTACATTAGACGGCTATTTAGCTCAGAAATCTGGTCATAAATTGCGGTCTCCGAGCGCCAGTCAGGTTATACATTAATTCTTTGCCTATATTCTTATCGGTAGGGTTTAGATCGCTTATTTGGTCTCCAAGCGCCAGCCAAAAAGAAAGGCACACGGCAGCGAAATGAAACACCTTAGCCAATTATTAATCTGGTGTGATTTATCTCGAATATCTGGTCATTTTTTGCCGAGCACTGTGAATTGCAGTCTCAGACCGGCTAGGCCAGGGTGCGCATGAGGTGGTGAATTGCTCGGCAATGGGGGGAATCTCCGCTTGTCGTCCAAGGGGAGTTTGCCCAGGTCAGTAGCAGCAGAAGCGGCGCTGACTGGATGGCATTTTTTCAACTCGGAAATCGTGTCCTCGACTTGAGAAATCCTTTGCGGCTGGCAAGCGATCTGAGGCTCACTGGTGCGCAACTGGTGGCAAGCGCTTAGAGACAGCAAGAAAGGGATTCCCAATGAAAGCCACAGCGTGCCTAGGAATCCCGAGGATTGAAGGGCGCCTGCTGTAGACGCGCAAACGTCCACTCTGTGTTTGGTAACTCCCCGCTAACGCAATCCGTATGCATCCTGAGTCCAGGTGCGGTCGCTCACTGGTGGGATGTGGAATCCTATGAGTTTCCGCAAGAGTTATGTCGGTGGCATGGGGTTTTGCCGGAGTCGCCTCGGCGGCGGTGCGTGGCGGCCCAAGTATGTGGCGAAGTGTTTCTATGGAATCTCTAGGAGCCGTACATGCGTAGGGTTGTTCGGATGAAGGTTTGCGAAAGGTGCTTAAGGGAATGGCAGTGCTATGCCGACGCAAATCTTCACTATTCGTCGGTGCGCCACAGAATCGGCCAAGAAAAGCCAAAAAAGAGACATATTGGTGCTGTCTGCACATCCTATGAGGCTTTGAGTAAAAGCATCAAGTTGGGATGAATCGAGAACTGGTTCCCGCGACAATCTGGTATGTCGATCAGGAACGTGTACCGCCAATGAGCCCCAAGCCTGTGCCGCCCGCATACGAGAAGGGCGTATATGTCGCTCAGCTTGAAGCTGCGCGAGGCCGAATCAAAACCACCAAAACTCAGCTGCTGGACTGGCTGCAAAAGCTGGATGAGCACGCTGCATCGGTGCTCGTCCACTTGGAGCCGATGATGCGTGGGTTCCCTACTCTGAAAGAAGATGTGAAATACCGTCTGGTTTACGACATTCATTCAGGGGAAAAGCGATACGGTTGCTTAGGTATCGCTCTGCGGTGTGACGCCATGCGAACTGATCTTTGCAAGCTCAATCAGCAAGACCTCATGAAGTTGCTACAGCCATTCTTCGGTAGCGTTGATGCCAAGCAGCACGCCGTGGCATTCCAAAAATTGAACAGGCTCAACGATAGAATCGCCGGCCTAAAATTTCTGGGAGCTGAGTTCCCTCAGTCTCTTGGTAGAGGGGCAGTGTTGCCGCGTTGGTTTGAGGGGTTGAGCACCTATGGATTACGCTGCTTACCTCTCATAGAGGATGCTTTTGCAGAATTCGAAATGCTATCCGACGCCCTTGATGAGGCGATGTTTGAGTTCAATTCAACGATGGGAGCGGTGAGGTACAGGTCGATCCGTTGCACCTACACACTCGATGATTACGATTTGCTCGGGCCTTCAAATCCTGCGTTAAAGGTTGTCACCAGTATCAACCGTGCGACGAAACATCGACGCTACAACGTAATGACTGACTTCAAAAAATCACTGAAACGAAAGCGTATCGCCCAGGAACTCAAACGCCAGCTTGGCCGTGATCCTGAACCATCGGACGTATCCAATGCATTGAACGCGCTCCGTCCTCGTAAAGAGTCGGAGTGGATCACCAAAGAGGTGATCAAGGCCTGCTATTTCGGTAGGTCTATTAAGGAAATCTTCTCAGCTCAAGAAAATCTCGTAGCCGTTATGCAGCCCTGGAACCAAATCAGGACGCAGCTGCAAGCACTACTTCCATGAAGGGGAAACCATGACAACAGCAAACGAACAGGCACTGATCGCTCTTGATTTAGGCAACGGTACGACTTCGTACATTGCCGGTAATGGCAAGAAAGGCAGCTTTGCGTCCCTGGTCGCAAGTTACAAAGACACGAGCGGCTTGGGAATGGGAGTCGCGAAAGAGGTGTTCACCACCAAAGACGGCAGGAGTTTCCTTGTAGGTGAAAGCTGCCGGGATGCGGGTGCGCAGTCGCGTAGCACAGACTCATCATTCTATTCGTCCGACATGATCCGAGTCCTGCTACTCAAGGCGCTCAAAGAATGCGACATAAAGACACCAATAATCGTAACTGGACTGCCAACAGAATTTTATGACCAGGAGGTCAAAACGTTCGAAGAAAACATCAGAAAATGGGCCAAGGGGGAGGGTTATCAGGTAAGGGCTGTGAAGGTAGTCCCTCAGTGGGCAGGCCCATGGTTTGATGACGAGTTGGAGAATGAGAAGGGTGAGCGCATCCCTCTCGACACGGTTATCAAGGGCAAGTGGGGCATCGTAGATATTGGCCAAGGCACAACTGACATTGGCCAATTCAACAATGGCCGAGTCTCTGACCAACGCCATGGCGAATCCAAGGGCGTGTCCGATATCCATAGGGCAATCTTCACCACATTGAAGGCAAAGCCGGAAGGGACGAAAACCGGGGTGATACCGAAAGAATTCACCTTGGACAAGCAGACCACCGAACACACCGTAGACCAGTGGATTCGCGATGGCTATATCCCTTGGCGGGGACAAAAGCTCGACATGAAAGCCATCAGCTTGCCGGCCAGGAACGAGTTCGCGAAGGATGTTCTTCCTCGTTGCATTGAGAAGGTGTGGGGCTCGACTGATTTTCTGACCGGCATAATCCTCGCTGGGGGCGGAGCCACTGTGCTCGGCATTGAAGTTTTCAAGCAGTACATTAACTGCCCGCTTTACAAAGCTTCCACGCCAGAGCTGAGCATTGTCCGAGGCTTTTTCCGATTCGCGAAAACCCAAATCCTGCCGAAGATTGACCAATGAAAGATTCAGTCCAAATCAAGGCAGAGTTATTTGAGGGTCGCCACGATGCGTTGCTAGGCTTTTACGAGCGGTACAGCAGGCTATTTGTGAACAAATTGCTGCTCAAACTCTGCGAAGGCATCATGCCGAGTTACAAGCCAAGCCTTGCTCTGTTCGATCAGCAGCCTGACGGTGGCAATGCGAAGGGCCGGAAGGTGTCCATCTTGATCGATAAGGAGTCATCGCCATTGATGTTCGCCTTTTATTGCGGCTTACCTTATGGGTCGCGGACGATGGTCATCGTGAATCTCATGAACAGCTACGTTCAGGTCGCCGAGGCTGATCCGAAACTGATGGAGCGTTTGTACTGGGACTCTTTCGTACCGGCTCCGCGTGTTGTCGATACCGAAACGGCCCCAGCCTTCCCATCAGCATCTGAACCGCACGATCCTGAGACACCGGCTTTACCGCGATCAGGGTCAGGGGAGGCAGTAGGTGGGCAGCCAATGAGCCCTGTAGGGGCGAAGGCCCATGAGAATAAGGATCAAGATACTCCAGTACCGCAATCTGATCCTTTAAGTGAATTAGATACCGGCCTTTGATCCTCTTTGAGCGCCCCTGCAAGGGGCGCTTTACCCTACAGTTCGCGCTCGTTTTCGACCCAAAAATGTAGACCGTCATCCGCTAGCACGATGCCCAGTCGAATAGGTTGGCCCCATTGATGGTAGGTGTGAATGAGACGGCCAAGTTCTGTTGCTGAACCGTGTCCGGTCATCAGTGGAACATCACCAACATCGCATTGCAAAATTGCAGTCATTGCGCTGGGACAGAGTAGGTAACAGGTTCTGCGACCGGGCATAGCTGAGGCTACTCTGTTCAGTTCGATGGCGAGAGAATACGCGTCCTGAGTTTTGATCATGGCCGATGAATCCAGTAATTGCCGTCGGCAGCGCAAGAGACTTCGAAACTGCTGCTCTGCTTCGCCATCCAAGCGAAAGCCATCGGCAACGAGCCAATGTTATCGGCCCGTAATGGGGGAAGGGCTGCTGAGACCTTGCCTATCATGGTTAACGAAAGCGTGCTTGCATCACGCGTCATTGGTACGACCAAAAAGCGATAGACTGAGTGTTGATCCTGCTCCAGCAGTGTTCCAACAATCTGTAGGAAATCCCCAATGGCAAGGTTGTGCAGGCCTTTGTCAGCTGTATTCATCAACGCCATGCGCCGCACGAATAGATTTGCCGGCAATGGCCATTCATCAATCATGTGATCAGATTCGAAACCCAATTTGTCATGACCATCCCAGTACCGATCCTCCGGCTGATAGAACAAGTCGTTTTCGTGGTCAGTGTGATCCAGACTCATCGCACTTGCGCCTTGCGGTAGATTTTGGTGTGAGAAATCCATCCCTGGCGAACGATTGCTGAGGGCACAGATTTCACCTTGCCCTCGTACATTTCTGGGACAAAGCGCTTGAGAAGTGGAATTTGTTGAATTCCAACCTCTGCGAGCGCGGCTTCAATTTCACCGCGCCCCTTGGCATCAGCTGGGAGGTCGTCATACAGAGCAATCAAATCCATCACATCCTGCTCAGGTGCTTCTCCTGTGGCGGGTGGTACGAATAAGAAAGGAGATTCAGGCAGTTTTCGCGTCTCGTGTACCGCTGCTGCGACAGTCCCGATCACCTGTGGGTAGGGTACAAATCGAATTTCATTCACAGCGTCAGCGACAGATTTTGTCCAAGGCAAAGGATACTCAAGATCGGCAGCAGTCGTTATCAGTTCGACCCCTCCTGGGATCAATGCTTTGGCGTGTTCGCCGATGCTGATCCTTACGAGGTTGCCCTCAGCGTCGAGACAATAGCTGAAATTAATCACTGCTTTGCTCCTACGCCCAGCGTGTCGCGTGCGTTCTTGTCTAGCAAATCCCAATAGGGTGGCGTGTAGAAGGACTCATACTTCGCTGTGACGATCTTGGGTATTTCAAGGCTGTCAGCGTCAAGCTTCAAATGATGGATCAACGAATTGATCGGCTTGTCTGCACCCTGGATGTAGTAGCTGCCTAGGTTTGAAAAGTAGGCGTCCACAACCTTGCCATCCGGGCTAACGATGAACCAGTGGCGAGCCCAGCTATCCCAATATTTACCATCGGGATCATCGAATCCTTGAGCGCGTTGGAAGTCGTTGCTGGCCATGTAATCGCCCCCGGCCTTTTTTGCGAAAGGCAAGTAGGGCTTGAGCCAAGCGTCGTAGCGCAAGGATTTGGAGCCATTACCGTGGCGAGTTGCCGGCGAGTAAATGTACAGGTCAACCTGTGGGCCGTGTGGTTTCAGGAAAAGCGGTATGAAGTTATCAGGGACTTTATCGAGGTCTTCAACAAAGGCGGCGCTCGGGTTGGGATCATACTGGAGCCAAGCTACCCGCACTTGGTCGTGTAGGTGGTTGGAGTAAATGAACTGCTTCACACGCTCGATGGCGACAGCATCAGTGGCAAGCCGATCTACGATAGGTTTCCCTCCCTTTGTCCAGCCGGGTGCGGCCATGTACACCATCCATGTGTTGGGCTGTCTGTATGGCTGCGGGTGCTCTTTCTCCTTGAACGTCCCAAACGATTTGAAGACCGTGCTCTCACGACCTGGAAATGTCATGGGGAGAACGTTGACGTTCGATGGCTTGTAGGTAGCCTCGCTGAGACCCGCAGCGTTCTTTGACGGTTCCTCGCGACAGCCGGTGGCTAATGCGCAAGCGATGAGTACAGCAGTGATAGCAGTGATTTTCATGGTTTCCTCCAATGCGTTCTTTATAACGGCTTCCCTGCTCGAATCAATAAAAAAGGCCCGGAATCCGGGCCTTGTCGTTGATTTATGTTGTGGGTTGAGTTGGCGGGGGGTTTAAGGACTTGCTTCCACCTACCGGGCCACCACCTGATCCAGGATTGCCACCGTTGCCACCGTTGCCACCACCGTTACCGCCACCACCGCCACCACCGCCACCACCGCCGCCACCTCCTGTACCTCTCGGGGGCGTGGACTGGTTCTGCGATCGATTTCCACCATTGGCAATTTGAGTGACCTGCCGGCTGATGCTGGAGATTGCATTGCTCATGCCTTTAGCTGCTTTCGCGCCCTCTGCGGCTTTGGCCATCTTAGCCCCGCGACCGAAAATTCCAGTCGCAAGTGAGATTGCTGAGCCGATCATGCTTGCACCTCGACCCGCTGCTGAATGGCCGGCAGATGCAGGGTTGAAGCTGGTGACTGCACGAACATCATCCCAAAGGATGAACTTTGCGATTGCAATCTCACATACGCAAATAGATGCGTAAATGATGGTTTCTGCGCTCATCGCACTCATTGATGAGGAAAGGTCAACACCCCCTGGGTTCATAGTTTCAGTTATGACCGTGTAGGCCTTATTGAAAGAAATAAGGTTTGCGCTCACGGCGAGAAGTAAGTTGTTGATAAAAACAACAAGGAACGGGAATGCCATAAGTTTGGAATACGAGACCAGAACCTTTGGCCCGAACATTACTGAAACCAGAGCGAAAACAGGGAAAGTGATGAGCAGGATAGCTACAATCATCGCCATCGTTGATATGGTAATGGGTATGCCATACTCCAGCATCCATTTGTCGAATACGTTACTCACCTTTGTTGATGCATCGTAAATTGAATCGCCTAGTGACTCCATCAAAGACGCGTCAACTGTTTTGTCGATACCCATATCCTTTAGTTCTTCCGTGATCTCATCATTGATGCCACGACGAACCTTGTTAGAGGTCGAAAGGGAAGTAAAAGCACCGGTCAGATCCAGATTTTCATACCCTGGAACGCCTCTTGAGCCCTCTCGCAAACTGCTCATGGTTTCGGAAGCGACCTTATAGAGGTCATAACAGTTCTTTGGATAAAAAACATAATCCTCTTCTGCGCCAGCTGTTGTAGATGCGGCTCCAGGAGCTGTCATTTCCTTATACGGTCCACTTGATGACGAAAGCTTTTTGAAGCTATCACTGTTCGAAGTCGATGCGCTGCCGGTATCCGAAAGAGAGGCTTTCATGTATGCCGTGGTAGGGATGCGATACCCCTTTTTGCCATCGATGGTGCTGTTCGATGGTGGCAAGTCTTTTAGGAATTGCTCGCCCTCAGTCCGCTGCGACTCTACTTGTTTTGCTTCTATTACTGAGGCTTCGTATAGCGCCATGCCTCCATACATGTCGCTACCCATCATTACAGCTGTACCCCAATCCGTATTACGGTTTGCAGCTTTAGATGTGTATTGGCTCAAGGTGGTTGTTTCACTCGCAGCCATGCCCAGAGTATTGGCGCCTAAGCCGATGCTTTTCAGCATCGTCTTTTCTTTAGGCGTTTTAGCTTGTTTCAATGCCTCTGAGCCGCACTTTTGCAAATAGTCCTTTACTGCTTCTTTTCCCTCACTTTTTAGAAACTTCTCAGCGAACTTGGCTGCTTTATCGTTGAATGCCATCGCAATAGCATCTTGGGTAGGGCCTCCGCCACCGTTTGCTTCATTGATAGAAGCTTTCCAGCTGGCGTTGACCACATCCTGAAATACCTGAGTCATCGACCCAGCGAGGAAGTACGAGTAATAAGCACCGACGCTCAGTTCAGTGCCGGAAGCACTACCAAGGTTTTTCGTTTCAGTCGTGGGGCTCAGCAGGAAGCCAGCTAGAAACACCATGCCAAAAACACTAATTGCAGTAAGCAAACGGTCTACCGGCGCCTTGATCATGCAGAAGGCTGCCCAGGCCAAACCGAGCGAATACAGCACGCCAACCCCGGCCTGCCTCAGCCAGGGGGCGAGGTAGGCCATGGTGCCGAAATAGTATTGAATAAGCCCCTCAAAGTTACCAACGATGGACTTGAGGTACATCCACTCAACAAAACTCGAATCCATATCCGTCTACTCAGGTGGTTTTGAGGATTTCGTTTCGCTTCAAGTCCATGTTTACCTCTTCCGTCAGGGTCGAAAGTTCGGCCTTTAGAGATTCGATGGCGTGGACATACTGTTGCTTACGAAGCTCGGGCAGTACCTGATCATCTGATTGGTTCTGGATGCCGGTGAGAACTGCCACTTCAAGGTTGCTGACGATGAAGTTCAGGTCTTTGAGCGCGATGAGCTGTGCAAGGCTGCGGATCATCGACAGTCCCTGAGCAGGGTTGGTCTTCATCAGCAGGTTCATCTTGCGGTGCTGGGCGACCGAAATCGCAATACTCGTGCGGTTGTAGATTGCTTTGAAACCGTCGGTTTTCACAAAGTCGGCTTCGTCTGCGCCAGCCACTTCATTGATCCAACCTTCGTGGCTAACAACCAAGTCGGAAGCCAGCTTGCGGAGCGTCAGAGTCCGAGGAATGACGCCACTCTGGCCTTCGTCGCTGATTTGGTAGTCAGGCAGCAACTCTGCATAGTTCTCGATTACCTCGCATGGAGTACCACTGGATGCAAGGATCATCGTTCGCAACCCTTTGCCTTTTACGTTGTTGCACGCTTTGGTGCGCACGCCGTTGTTTGCAGCGCCGGCCCCGCTACCAGTAGAACCTGTAGAACCGGAACCAGATCCGCTGCCCACTCCAGTAAACGAGACAAGCCCACCCGTCGCGCTGCTTACCTTGCCAAGGTACTGATCCGCCCGTTGAGACACTGTGTTTTTAGTGTCCTTCATCACTTTCGTTACGCTGCTCAAGAGACCATCGTCGGACATACACTCGGGATCTTTAAACCCAGCGTCGGCGGTGCAGCGTGCCTCAGCCATTGCCTGTGCTTTTTCCTCCGCCGCTTTATCAGCAATTGCTCGTACACCCGAGCAACTAAGGTTGGTGAGGTCAAGGCCGAATTGGCTGACGCCATTTAGTTCGTCGATCACAGCTTTGACAGTTGGCTGTGAGTACGCGAGGAACATGATGGCCAGCGCAGGTGCTTGTTGAATGAATTGCTCGACCATCTGGGCGTATTGTGCCAACTGGCCGTCGATGACCCCGCCAAGGTTGATGCCGTCACAACCGACGCTTACCTTGCCGGAGCTGTACCCGCTGAGTGCGGTCGTTTTATCAGGAAAATAAGGGGTGTAACTGTCCAGCTTCGCGCCGTCAGTGAGAGTTGACGCGCCGCGAACGACCCGACCACCGAAGGTTTGGACATTCTCCATGCTCATTGTCCAGGGCGAATTCGCCTGGTTATCAGCGTAAGGATCGCTGACATTGGCATTGGTGGCGGCAGAGCTTTGTGCAGAACCAACAACGCAAGTCAGTGCCAAAGACAATGACAGAACTATTTGCTTGAGTTTCATTAATGCCGTCTCACTTCTTAGCGCTGATGACGTGGGTGATGCCTTGCAGGCTTTCTTCAATTTGTGTGATGGTTCGAACACCCAACAGCTTCTGGCGCTGTTTCATGGGTACGTTGTCGATCCATACAGATGGCCACTTTTCTACCCCAGACTTGAGCGCGTTGCTTGCCTCAAGGGGGTTGAGCATCCGTCCAGTCAGGCCACGGTCGGTAACTTTGGCTTTGAAGCCTTCCGCGTTTTCATCCACTTGAAAAATTGTGATCTTGAGGTCTGGATAACGCTCTTTGAGCTTTTGCATTGTCCCGAGTTGTACATCGCACGCGCCGCACATGCTTTGAACGAACACAGAGATTGCAATGGCCTTGGTGTTAACAGCCTTTGGGCTGTCGAAGATTTGTTTCGCTTTGTCCAGGCCAATCAAATTTTTCAGTGGCCCAGCTTCCCACAGAGCATTTTTGTAAAGACTGGCCGACTTCTTGTACTCCCCCCATGCGGAGTCTTGGAACTTGAGAGCAGCCATAGCAGCTTCTGGGGTTTGCTCAAGCTGGAGTCTGATCATTGCGGATGGAGTGCCGGGCACGAAATTGAATTCAAGCCCTGCGGCGTTGGTAACCCGTAGTGGTGCGTTTGGATGTTTCTTGGCCTGTTTGTTGATTTCCGTGCAGTTCTTCATCCACTGCATGTTCTGGCAGTCCATGATGTTCGGCAGCTTTGCAAGCTCTGCATCTTCCTTTTGCTGCTGATAGTCAGCGGCCTGCTGCATCGCGCCGGCAATAGCACGCGACAACACGTCCTCGGTGGCGGGGTTGTTAGAAAGTGCCCATGGCGTGTTGAACAGCACGCCCCCGGCGACAAAGGCCAAGCAGAGTTTGATTTTTGAGTTCACGGATGCCTCGCTCATAACAGAGTGGAGATAAGGGAAGAAAGGGAAGAGAGGTCGTTTACTACCTTCGCTTGCCCGCTAGGGGGCAGCACTACAACGGAGGGCAGTTTTTTCACCCCATGTTGGGCAGCGAGTTGACCCTTGAAGTCTGGGGTGAAGCCTTTGGGTGGTAGATTCGTGCCGCCAATTGGTGGGCCGTCAGGCTTCCAATCCGCAGGATTAATGACGACAAAAAACTGAGTTTTAATCTTGGCGCCGAATTGGTCTTCTAGTCCCTGAGTCATGCGATACAAGCTTTCTGCTGTAGCGTCAGGCTTAGCTATAAAAACCATGACCTCGATCCTCGGTATCTGTGGCAAATCAACCATGTTGTCCGTATAGCGAAGTACCTCGGCTTTGTACTGGGCCAATTGGGCATTCGCCTTAGCTATGTCTGCCTGCGTTGGAAGACCGCTAGTGCCAGCGATAGTTGGCACGCCATTGTTCGCTTGCTGGTCTATCAGTTTCTTCACGCGTTCGAGTTGCTGCTTAGCGCCGGCATGCCCCTTCGCTGCTGCCACCGAGAAGAACTTGACTGCCCGCTCCAGGTTGTCTCCATACTCAGGTGAGCGGAGCATCATTTCGCCGAGGTAGAACATCGACTGAACGTCACCACCTTGAGCGAGCGGGAACATCAACTCCCACGCCTTAGATTTGTCGCCACTGCGCAGCGCTACCAGACCCTGTTTCAGTTGATCCGATTGGGTGAGTAGTGGCTTGTCAGATGCATAGGCAGAGCTGGTCAATAGCACTGCGCTAATTAGAAGCAAATGCAGAAAACGCACGGGCTCTCTCTCTCTCATAAATAGGGAGTAACTTCTTCATGTACGCAGCACGGGCTTTGGGGGTCTTTGAGTGATAATCCCCTGCTGCCTCTATGTCTGAGCGGCCCGCTCGTTTGTGGGATGCAATCAAGGAGGCTGCATAGTCGAGGTTGTAAGCAGGATCGAACCACTGCTGAACTCGGGCGCGGCTCACTCCATGGAACCGATAGTTGACTTGTGCGATGCCTATGTCGGTATTAACGACCCATAGTTGTCGAACACGGGCTTCGCCTACAGCGACTGATCTTCCATCATCGGTTCTGAGAACCACGCTACTGGCACCAGCACGTTGTTGTGCTGCTCTGTAGGCCTTGAGAAATGCCCAGGCGTGAGCTTCGGAAGGGAAAAACTGCCGCAGTGTTTCATCCTTGGAAACTCCGATTTTGACCAACCATGCATTGCGGCTGATTTGCCATAACGCCAAAATCGCGCGTTCCTTGCTTTCGAAGTAGAACCCCTCGCCATCGCAATTAAACGCCCATGGTTGCCTTTGGGTTTCTTTCTGAACAACAGACCGCATAACGATTGGATCAACGCCATGCCTGCGTGCTGCTGCGTCTATCATCGCGTCATATGGTTGAGCGAACGCAGGTGCGGCGACGAGTGCGAGCCCGGCGATCAAAACCCTGATCACACCAAATCCTCAATTGTCGAGAAGCGGTGTTTCCTGAGCCACGCCACTGCGCAATCACGCCGAGGTGCGCAAGCTTCCATCCTCCTGAAAAGGGGGGGATGGGGATTGTAGTGTTTCGTTCCTAAAATCTTGTGGAGGCCTTCGTGATAAATCACATAGGCCAATACATAGCGGGGGGCTTTATACCCGATGCTCGACAGGGCGGGATGTACAAGAATTTCTTCAACATCGTTCTTGATTTCGATGCTGGCAACAGCTGGAGCAACAGCCTCGGGATCTGCCTTCCAGATAGTTTGGGATGTATTGAACCAGATTGGTTCTTTGAGGTGCCGGATTGCACTGGTGTAGAGACCGTTGATGTGCCTCAGTTCATAGTGACAAAAGGGCTGTAGCAATTCCTTAGCTGATTGGAAGTCCTTTTCTGCGTAGGCCTGAATCGCTTTGGCCACCTGAGACTGCTCTTCAGGTGGTAAAAGCTTGAGTTCTTCGGAGGGGTCGCGTGGCTCAACAGCGCTGGGATAGTCCCAGCGCGCTTTGACCGTGAGCCGGTTGTTAAACCGTTCCTTGTTGATGGCTGCGAAGCAATTCTCAAGCAGGAGAAGATCCTTCTGCGTGGGAGAGATTGTCAGTGTGCGTTTAGCCTGCTGAACAGCCATTTGGAGAACTCCAGAACTTGTGAACTACGACGCCTTCGGCGTTCTGTAGATCAAGCCTGTCCCCAACGATATTCACGCGCAGCCCCTCGATGAAGTCACCTTGGCCAACCATAGTTTCACTTCCCCGGTGGGTGATGAAAGCATGCGGTACACAGGTGGTGCAGTTTCGAGCCGCCTGGGCTACGGCAGTCACGCATACTTGCGGACGGGCCACGACCTTTTGTGCGGTTGCTACGCGTTTCGTTGAGGGCGAACGCTGCGGGGTGTGTGCCGGTTGAGCAGCTTTCTTCGGAGGCGATTTGCTAGCCGCGGCTTTCGACTGACCTTGGTGGTCTTTCGAAGCTTTAGCTGCGGCAAGGTCATTGTTGAGCTTGCTCACCTGTGATTCCAGCGTTCCAATCCGGCCATCCTTCTCGGCGATCTTCGCTTTGAGGTTGGCCACTTCAGCTTTCGCGCCCTGATCTTGCAGTACGCCAGCTTTACTATCCGGGTTTTGAGTTTTCGTTCCACTCAACTCGGTGGAGTTACTATCACCCCCAGAAAATGGGCTCGTCGCATCGGCCCCGATGAGTGCAAGCTCAGCAGACGCATCGGTGGAGTGCTGCGGTTTTGCCAGATTAGGCGTAGTTGGTGCTGGTACGTTTGTTGACTGCTTTGCAGGTAAGTCAGGAGGGGATGCAGGTGTGGTCTTCACCTCTCCGCTGAATGGATCGAGGGTTTGAGTCGTTTCCACTGGAGCACTCGCAAACTGCTCATTGAGGTCAGCAGTCACCGCTTCTGAGCCCAATGGGGAGTTCGCAGGATCGCGAGTTGGCGCTTCATCAGTTCCGAAACCCAGCGTTTTAGCTGCCCCGGACGCAGCAACTTCTATCGGTGCATCTGGCTCTGGCTCTTTGCCAAAATCAAATGCGGGGCTGTCTACCGTACTCTCGCCAGCAGAAGTCGAACCTTGGGTAACCTCGGTTTGTGCGGTTGGAGGGGAGAGTGGCATCGAGTCCTTATTCTTCATGACCCATACAGCCGCGATGGCCATGGCTCCGAGAACTAGCAACTTCTGCTTTGTGTTCAGTCCTTTGCGTTTTGGTTTCGCTGGCTGAGCCTCGCCTTCGATGATAATGCCGTCTTCCAAATCCTGATCGTCAACTGCGGAAAGGCGCTCATCATTCTTTGGCGCGTTCGTGCCACCGTTGTCTGCCAGATCATCTACAGCGGCATTCTCGTCGCCCTGCAAAGGACGCCCTTCTGCCCGCGCCTTCGCCTGCTCATTGGCGTTCTGGACGGTTTTCAGGCCCGCTTTGAGTTTCGCGCCGAGGGCTTTCAAAGGTGAGGATGTATCAGTCATTGCTTGCTCCTAAAGCCGGCAGATAGGTCGGCGCTTCTTCGATAAAACGTCCAGGGGCAATCTGTACGCATTCTTCATGGCTAGGTACGAGCATGCCGTTGACGACACGCCCAGGGATTTGAACTCCGCACTGAATGATTGGAGCTTCCCAAGTAAAACGATCCCGCGCCCGCATCTTTCCTTTCATATCAACAAGTACGTCTTGCACGCCTTTTTCGTAGGCGCGCCGTTCTTGTACTGTTTGAGGGGCGGAGATTTTTACCTGCTGTTTAGCTTTCTGCTCATCGACAATGCTTTCGCGAGGTTCATAGTTCGAAGAACAGCCGGAAGCCAGCAATACAGGTAAAACAAATGCAATGTTAAGCAGCTTCTTGAACATGGAACCTGGCTCCGTATGGGTATTCTTTAGCGAGTTGAACAATGGCTCGCTGGCGTGCCAATTTTTCGTCAACGTCTTGAGACTGCATAATCTCTTGAGTTTTGGTTTCGCGAAGCGCGTAGTCATCAGGGCTGGAAGATGCAATCCACAGCGAAACTGAACTAGCAAAGAGTCGGAACACACCGGAGTAGTACAGACCCTGCGTAGTACGCATGCGGTAGAAGACCTCCGAATAAAGCGGAGGCAAGGAGGCTAGTGAGCGCCAGAGAAGCACTTCCTCGTCGCTGAAACTCAAATGCTCCTGTGCAATTTTGTAGTCTGACTCGGAACACGCCAAGAAGAAGTAGTGACTAGTGTTCTCCAGAATCCCTTCCTGGTTATCACCAGACCCCTTTGCCTCGGCTTTCAGAATCCGAACAAAGTCGTTTACGGTCTGACTAATGAGCAGGCAGCCGGCGTTGTATTTACGCATTTCACGGTAGAAGCCCGCCAGAGCAGCGGCTGCTGTTGGCGAGGAAAGCGTTGCCCATGCTTCATCGACCGCAATCAGTTTCTTCCTTGGTTTAGGAAGAACATATTTACAGTACATGTCGATTTGACGGAACAAGGCCAACGTTACGATGCCGAGAGCGTCAGATTTAGCCATGCGCTGGGTTTCAAGAACGGTGAAATCATTGTCCCAGTCTACTTGTAACTTACCGTCAAAGATTGCCGCGTATGGGCCGTTGCCATAGAACAGATATAACAGTTCGGCTAGGTTCGCACCCTCAAGGTCTGTAAAGTTCGTCGCTTGTAGCTTAGGAATGAAATCACTCATGATCGGCTCATCATGAGGTTTAGTTTCAACCCACTCGCTGAAAAACTCAAAGAGTGCGTTGTACAGCAAGGGTAAGGTTTTTGCGTGTACTACTGCGTTCGAATCACCGTTCCCCGTCGTCATTGCCATCATCAAAAGGTTGGCAATGAACATCAGGTCAGCGTTGTTAGGCATCGCATTGTTACCTTCCTCGTCTTTGCTCAGCGAGAAAGGATTGATGCAAATTGGGTATATGGTTCGACCAGTTACAGGCTCAAGAAATGGCTCTGTTGCCAATCGAATATAGTTGCCGCCCAAAACAATACATAGTGATTCGTAACTGTCACCTTTATCGATAATCCAAACCTTGGGCCTGTATTTAACACGCGTACCCATGAGTATGTTGTTAAATGCGAAACTTTTTCCGCTGCCGGTAGTACCCACTATCAAAGAGTGCCCGGTGACAACTAAACTTCCAAAAAGATCCAAGTATATAGGTTGCCCAGACCTATTGTTCATTACAATGCCTGGATCAGGCACACCTTGATACTCCATGAAAATAGGGCACATGTGAGAAAGGCTTTTCGTCAGATGTGGAGTATCGCGACGGAGTAGTGAGCGGCTTTTCTCAACGTAGTTTAATGGCAAAGATGAGCGTATAACTGCATCACCGCGATCCTTTTCCGCCTTACCGATTCGCCATAGCAAAGATTCCAACTGATCACATTGGCTATCGAGCCTTTTCGCGTCGAAACCCATCAGGCAAATATGAATAGAGGTATCAAAGAATTGCTCTCTGCCCACAACGTTTTCTGCCGAGACCTTTTCATATACCGCATCTAGGTCTTCTTCTTGTTGCTGTAGAGTAAGTTTGTCGCCAATACGCATACCTTTTTTGGATGCTATTAGGCGACCGCGAGCAGCAAGTCGGGCCAAGACCTTTGCCTTGCTGGGCACATACCAATTGAGAGTGATAAGAGATTCACTCTCAATACCACGCATGGCCCTCTGAATCATGCCCGGCCCGGATTTCGGCGGTTTTCCGACGACGGAGGTTGCGCGAACGTGGTAATCATGGCCGCCGTCTTTTATCTTCCAGCCGTTCTCACTCGGAACCACTGAACTGAACATTGGTGCGGTGTTGAGTGCTTGGTGACCCGGTGTCAGTGATGGGTCTTTCAAGCACTCATAGATCGGCATATCGGGACGATATACTGGCGGCTCGATGTTGTAGTAACGCACAGGGTTCATCAATTGGTACTGCCAGTTGATGTAGCCTTGACCGTTCAGCTCCTCGGGCATGAACTCTTGCGCTGCAAGTGCCTGTGCAATGCCGTTGCACAGTAGCCCGAATTGATCAGAGTGCTTGTGATAGGCGTCGAAAGCTAATACATCAGCATCTGCCAAGCCTACCGACGCCATGACGGTCTTCCACGTCTTGTCGATAAACTTGCCAAACATGTACTGGGGTTCCCACATGAAAATCAAGTAGAACGAGGTCACATACGGGTAGCGACCTTCATTGATTTCACGGTGGATTGCAGTTGAGACGTTAGCTCGTACATCGTCGGATTCTTCATTATCCAAGTCAGCCAAGGCAGCTTCGCGCATCTTCTCAAGAGTCGCGGGAGTGAGTTTTGCGAAGAAGCCGTTCGGCGCTGTCGCAGCGCCGTATTGCCTCTCGATGATCGAATCGGCAAGTGCGTGCTCAAATTCTCCTAGGTCTTGATCCAGATTGTCAGCGTAGTGCCCCATCACTCCCCGGATGTCACGATGAGTATGACGAACGAACTGGCCGCAACTGCCATATGGGTATTTGTTGAGAGCTTCGCCGAATGCGTCGCAGACACCATGTAGCTGATCATTGTTAAGCATGGCGCCAGAAGCGCCTTGGATGCGCCAAATCTTGGCGAAGCGTCCATCTACGGTATGGAAGTAACAACCGTCCTCTTCGAATAAATACGCATCGCTGAGTAGTTCGATGGGCATGCCGCCCTGGTATCCACGACGGGCTAAGGCCTGCAAGTCGGTATCGAACATGTGCAATTCGTCGCGTTGTGTCGTCTCGCTCATTGCGCGGCTCCTTTGGGCAATGCCACCAGCGCCCGACTTTCTTGGTACACGGTGAATTGCGCATCTGTAACGCGTGTCAGGTACTCAGCGAGGTCAACCAACGAGTTGGGGCGGGAATTGATCTTCACGATTTGCTGTTGATTTACCTGTGGATCGAACACGGCGTCATAACCGCTGGCCGCAGCCGCAACCATTGCGAGTTGACCAACCGTCAGGTCGCGTACTTTGAACACCTGGGCCATCGGCACTGGGTCGAGTTCAGGGATTTTTTGGCGATCTACAAGGTTCTCGCGGCGCTCGAACAGCTTTCGGTAGAGCGCTACATCAGGTTGCAGGTGAGTAAGGTTCTGGCTACTTCCCAAAATCTGCTTGGTGTGAAATTCACGGATCGCATCCATCTGTTCCTGGGGTATACCTTGAGGAACACCGTTCAGCTCCTGGGCATTCAAGGCAGTCGCAGCTGCGCAGAAGGCTAGAGACACAATTAGTCTGCCCATTGCGCTTCCTCGATAACGATGTAGTCCCAGTTGCCGCCGTGTTTGATGCCGGTCTTTTTATCTGCATAGGGAACAACCCATACCGGCGCTACTACATCTGGCTGTCGGATTGGATAGTAGGGGTCAGAGCTTCCCAACTCTGGTCTTGCTCTCAAACCCTGACGCAGGAGGCTGACCGTCTCGCGCTGCGCGGTTTCATGAACTGTGTCGTAAATCTCATCCATGGACGCCTGATTGTGAAAGGTCGGCTCAGAAGAACAGGCCGACAGCATTGTCAGGAGGGCAATCGCGAATAGTGGCTTTTTCATTCCTGAATTCCTCACAGCAGTACGTCGCCTTTACCGGCATCTAGGTCGAACGCTTCGGCAGGCTTAAAAACATGAATGGGTTGGTCAGTCACAAACCGCAACCGGATGCCCGGCTCGACCACCACGGTGTCAATAGCAGCGTTGGCCTCTTGCTCAAATCGGCCAGCGATTTTGTTAAAAATTGCAGCGATGCCCTGGGTGGTGGCGGACTTTGTTGCACTGCCAGTCAGTTGTTGCACAGAAGAAGCGCCATTGGAGTCCAAGCTGTTTTGTGTTGTGTATTCAGCCTGGGAGAGAGCGGCTGCGAATGCCGCGCCCGCAGCTGCCATGGACTCAAGCGCCAGGGTTCTACCTGATGCCTTATCAAGGCGACCGTACACATCTTGCTCGTTGTCTCGCGTGTCTACGATGTAACCAGTGCTCGCTGCCATTTGTGAGTCGCCGGCTTCGTCCCAGTAGCTCATTTGCTCAACGCGAATATTCGCCCTGCCTGCGCTACTGCTTGAAGTTCGGCGCCCTGAACACAGGGCCATGAGGTGAATTGAGCCTACGTCCACTGATGACCCGTTTGGGCCACGGAAAATGCCTCGAACAGGCAACACAACTGGCCGTGCTGGGATCTCAGTTTGCTTAGCCCCAGGGGAGTTAGCGCCAATTGGGCAGGCCACACCATGGAGGGTCGTGACCTCAACAAAGGAAAATGCCGGAATGGTGATCCGCTCCATTTTCGTGCCGTTGTAGGTCTGCCCGGTCGGGTTCTTATTGCTCTCAGCTTGGGCAGCGTATGCCTCTGCTGCGTTGTCGTACTGCTGAGGTCGAGGTGGAGCGGCGGCTGTCGTGGACGCCTGTCCCCGATCAGCATTTGGGTTGTTGTAGTTGCCATTTTGCGGGGCAGGGGTGCTCATTGAATTGAACAAGTCCTGCTCGCTTGCATTGAGCGAGTCTCCACCGCTTTTCTTCGAGACAGTGGTTCCGATGTTCGTAGGTTTTAGAATGAAATAGTTCGGCCCGTATGGGTTACCTACTGGTGCCTGACTGCTGCCTATGTCTTGTTGTGGCTTAGGCGCGCTCATGTTGAAATTCAACTTATCGAAGTTCAACCCTCCGTCCATGCTCAAGTCAGGCATGTTGTCAGGCAGGCTTGGTGGTGACTGCAACACCTTCTTATCGTTTTTATTAGCGTTCTGGTATGTTGCTTCAATACCGTTAGAGCGAAGATTTACGATTTCGTCGGAAAGAGTTGCGACCTGCGCCTTGAGGGTGTTGTTGCTGTCCTTCCACTCTTTCCTGAGTGTTTCGTCTCGTTGATTAAAATCTCGTTCTTGCAGAGCCAGTTTCTGTTCAAAAGATTCCATGCTTTTCGCAAAAACGGTCAAGGCAGCGTCACGGTCTTTGACGCTGATATCGTTGATCTGATCTGTGCCAACTTCGATTGGTTTAGCACCCACATCAACTGGCTGCACTGTTGTCGGCTTTCCACCGAAAATAGTTGCGCCGAGACCTAATGCCAATACACCCCCGGCGATTAGCAAGTTCTTTTTGTTGAGTGCTTGTTCTTTCTTGTCATCGCTCATTTCTGTTTCTCCGAGACGATAAACAGAAGCCCGCGATGACTATCGGCGTACACCTCAGTCAGGAATTCGGGAGCAGGCCCCAAAATGCGCGATGTTGGGATCATAGAAACTTGTCTAGCGAGGCCAAGTGTCTCTCGGACTGCTGGATTGCTGTAGTCCATTTGGTCAATTGCCACTTTGGTGGCAGTTCGGCCTTTGTTTATTACTTCATAAGTTGTCCCGATATATTTAGGCCCGATGTATTGGCTCTGCAATACGAACTCGACTGAGCCTTGACGGAATACGACGCGCTCTGCTTTGGACATGGCTGAAAAATCGGCCTGCCGATATCCGCTTGGAAGTTTGCCGTCGAACAAGTAGTTCATCAGCCCCTTCTTTTTCCCATTCACAGTGGCCGCGAGGCTTCGATCCGCAAGTGGCTCGCTCTGAATGGTCACCTCGCTGTCAGCGCAGCCGGGGCGAGTAATCAGTCGCAGCTGATAAGACTTTTTGGTGCCGCCGTCAACGGTCACCATCCCTGTGTAAATAGGGTCATCTGCGAGAAATGAGATTCGGTTGTTGATCGGGGTTCTGTAAAAATTCATACCCTCTGGAACCTCTACCAAAATCCCTTCGAGATAGGGTTCGGGAAAGGTCACAAAGGCCCGTTGAGTGTCGTTGCTGATGAACACGTCTACTGGTTTACCATCATAAACAACAGTACGCGCCGAGCGGTTGCACTCGTCCTTCGCCATCGCTGGCATGCTGATAGCTGCTGCAACCAGGGCAGCTAGAAATGTCTTTTTCAAACTCAAATCTCCTGCACGATGAAGTCATCAACTACCAGCGCCCAGTCATAGTGAGCGGACGGTTTTACTGGTTTGATAAGGATCTTCACGTCATATTTGCGAGTGCTAAAAACCTTGTTGATCGTCGCTCGAACTCGCTGGCCTTTGAACGACACGATGTAGCCCATGCCGGGTTTGTATTCGATTCGATACTTCGAATCCGGCGCGAATACTTGCGTGATTTCCTGCTCGATAGATTGGCGCGCCAATGTCTTTAACGGCTGCTCTTGCTTAATACGCAAAGAGGGGGTCATGAGCCGCAGAGCTTCGGAAGCGTTTTCCTCGGCTGAGTCAGGTGTAAAGTTGTAGTAGTTCTGGATAAACCATGTAACGAATCCTTCGATGTGTCGTCGCGGTATGGCTTTTTCACTCACAAATACGCCTTCCGCATTTGGATAGCCATACATCACACGGTCTTCACTCAAACGAGTGTTGGCGCGGTTCAACTCTACAATTTGAAAGACAAGAAACGAGATAATAAGGGCGGCTGCTGCGATAACGAACAGCAGAACTACCATGATTCGACTCTGACGCAATTCTGATGCGCCGAGGATGTTGAACATTTTGAGCGGTGGGCCGTATCTGGTTGGTTTCTGCATTGTTAGCGCTCGTATTTATGGCAGTAACTTGGGAGTGGCAGAAGCCCACTGGTAACCCAAATATTGTTAATCTTCTTCACTGCCCAATGTAGTAACCGATACAGTGGCTGGATTCGTTTAATCGCAGGGTTTTTAATGGCATTCCCTAAGCCAGTAGCGACAGCCACCGAGAGAAAACCCGGTGGCTTTCCTGCTGTCATCTTTTTGTAGAGCCACAACAAGAAGCCGGCACAGACCAAACTGAGGATTGGGTTTAGCCCCATCGTTTTCATCACTGCAATTGGAAAACCTGCAATGAGGTAGTCCTCGGGTTCGAGACCCGCAAGTCGCAGTGGCGAAGTCGCATATACGAAGGTGTCGCTCTCTTGTGTGACTCTTAGTTCCATATCAGGTAAACATCCCTGCTACGCCGCTAGTAAGCATGGCGGTAGTGGTTCCCGAGCTGCTGCCGCCCATCCAGGACTTAAAGCCGTCAACAACCAACTCACCGAACAAGAAGATGCAAGCGAGGATCAATGGAACCTGCCATCCGCGTCCGCTGAAAGCCAAGACGCACACGGCCAACCAAATCATCGAAACCCAGAACAAAGGTGTTGATAGGAACTTCCACCACGCTCGGGCCGAGCTATCCAAGTTGGTGCCAACTTGTGAACTTGGTTTGGCTGTGCCGTCGAATGCTGCAAAAGCCATATCGGGCATCAGCATCAAGAGCGATAGTGCGAACAATGCAATCAGCATCATGCCGAGGCGTTGATGCTGAAGCGTTCCGTAACGAGGCAAAACGTTGGCGATGACCAAGGTTATTCTCCAGATTGGATAGGGGTGAAAAAGAGGCCATCAGGCACCAAGGTCTGGTGAGCCATACGCTTCTTTTCTGGGGTGAGTAACACCGTCATGGTGTCTTCCATCGGCCTTAACTGTTCCAACATCTGGCGCAGGTTCAGTCCGGGAAGCTGGTAAGCCGCCTGGGCTTGTTCGAGTTCCTTTCTTGCAGCTGAAAGCGCCTGAGAGGCCCGAGCTAGGTGCTCAAATGACTTCTGATACTCAGGGTCGCGCTGATCGATAAGGTACGGATCAGCAGCCAGTGCTGATCCGGTGAATAGGGCTGCAACGATTGCAGCAATACAGAGAGGGAGGGCGCGCATAAAATATCTCCTTTGCATATTCACAGTGCAAAGGCGATGGCCCCTTTTTGAGGGCTAAATACGCGTACTGCTAAAAATAATTTTCTCGTGCTTACTCACGGGCTCTACGGTAAGTCTCGATCACCCAGATGCGAGCCTTGTGAAACAGAGTGAGGGACATTTTCGCCAAGAAACCGAGTAGGTGAACAGTAACGAGCGATGCCACCAGTTGGATGTAGGTCATGACGTTTTTGAAGACAGATGAGCACACTGCCTTGGTCATGCCTCTTGTAGGAGGGAAGGCCAAAAAAATCAGGATAACCACCAAGATTGCTACCCCATAGGCAATGGGGCCATGCCTCGCGGCTTGGTAATCGATGGTATCCATCAGCCAGTTAAAGACTGGGCCTAAGTCGTAGTTCCACTCGCGATAGTTGTCGATCCAGCTTGCCATGCACACCTCATTACCCGCGCATGCGCGGATATTTGTCCGTCGTTAATGCTTGCCACACCAGAAGACCGTGTTTCCCGCGCATGCGCGGGAAATGGGTCACCTTTAGGTTCTTTCGAACAGTTGTTTGTTTTTCTTCGTGAACTCATCCCAGGCATAGATCCCCGAGCGACCTTTGGGCCGACGGCGCACCAGCTGCATATCGCCGAACTGAACGTTTGGGAATTTATTGCGTACCAGTGGCATGCGAATTCGATAGGTTCCTGACTTGCCAACCAGGATTCCGTCGCCTTGGTCAAGGGTCGAGAAGTCTTCCGGTTGGATCATTTCCTCTCGCTGAGATTTAGTGGAGACCGTCGCGCTTTCGCCGTCGTTCTGGTTTGCGACTAGCCCGGCCTCGTCTGACGCGTGACTGTTGCCGGTCGATGATCCCTCTGCTGTTGACTCCATTTTCGTGATTACAGAACCGGCGAGCTTTACAGCGAACTCCCGAGTCTTGCTGTCCCGAACGTCGCAGTACAGGTGGTGCCAACAGTTGCCCAGTACCATCTCGACGAAGGCTGGAGAAATGTTCTCCAGGAAGCCGACGCCCTGGAACGCAATGATGATTGGCACGTTCGCCGAGCGGGCCAGCTGGAATAACTGCACCTGCGATTCATCCATGAATGATGGGTATTCATCGAAGATGGCCGGGTTCATCGCCAGAGGCTTGGATTTCTCCAGCTGAATCTCACCGACTGCTCGGGCAAGGTCGGAAATGAACAGCTTGCCGAACAACTCCACACCATCCTTGTCAGCAAGGCTGGACATAGAGAGCACGACAACCTCGTTGTTGAGGATCGATTCTTTCAGGTCTACATCAGGTGCATAGGTGTTTACGATGCTGGAATATTCGGAGTGCGCGAAGGAAGACAGCTTCGAAATCAGACCTTGCGTAAGAGTCTTGTACTGGTTGTAGTTCCATCCTTCTTCATCATTTTTCCACCAGTTTCGTAGGTAGCTGTACAGCCAATCCATACCCTCGCGGTGATACTTACTCTCTTCTGGCCGAATGCGCTTCGTGTAGGCCCGCAGTAGGTCAAAATCGGAAAGCAGCGCGATCATGTCCTTGATGTTGAAAGCTGGAGAACCTGGCTGGAGCTTCAATACCAGTGTCGCGGCGGTAAGCGTATAGCGGGCAATGTCCGTCCAGAATTCCTCGCTGGAGTTCGCCTGGATTTTCATTAGCGTGGATAGGGTGGCACGCACACCACCGGAGTACACAGGATTGTAGGTGTGGCTCTGCTCGGGATATTCGAAGTTGATCAGCTTGAACTGATCTAGGCGGTTGGCCTCTTTCATCATTGCGTAGATCGAGCCGGCGAAGTCAGAGTCGCTTTTCGCCTCAACCAGGATCAGCCCAGCGCCTTTTCTAATCTGCTGTTGGATAATGCTGAGCAGAAGCTCCGTCTTACCTGTGCCGGTCGCGGCGAGCAGGGCGACGTGCCGAGTCATTTGGTCATCGGTGAGCATGAACGGCATCATCTGCGGATACACATCATTGAGCGTCTTGCGCACGTCGTCTGCCGTGACACGACCTTTTTGATTGCGTACTTCCTCGATGTTGTCTTTCCACTCCTGGTAGGGCATCACTTGCCCGAAGTAGGTGCTTCTACGGAGGTCGCAATCCGTCAGCTCAGCCTCTTCGAACTGTGAGTCCCACACTAGGGGCTTATCGATTTCCTTGGCTTGGGTGTTGATGCCAAGAGTGATGTACGCAGCTGCCAGCCCCATGGCGATCACCATAGGCGCCGGCATGAACGGAATCGCCGAACCCAGTAGAGCGCCGGATAACGTCATCTTGCGCTGCCGATCAAGCTTCTCGCGTTTTTGTTCCTGCAAGTCTTTACGTGCGGAGCGGATGGTCATTTATCAGATACCCAGTCTAAGAGCTTGGAGCGAGTTCTGTTGGAAGGGCGATCTGCGATTCCATCAGCCAATTGCGCGATTTCGCCAACCACGATGAGCGAGCGAATAGATGTGTTGATCAGGCTGCTCAATAGCTCTTGATTGATAGCATCACGTTGATCACCGATTGCTAAAAGCACGACAAGCTCATACCGACGGCCCCGTATGAATTTTGGAGTCATGACCAGACCATCGAACACATCTATCCGGTCGTCAGCTTCAACCGAGACCTCGCTGCCACTTGCGGTAAGCAGTGTCAGCTGCTTCGGCGTGATGGCGCTTGGCCAATAGACTGAGAACGCTGGGCATGCAGAAGACTGCAACGGCTGGCGCACTACAACCGGCAAGCCTGCATGATATTGGCGTCCCTGGAAGGTCGCCGGGAGCGAGTCTTGACCGTACTCATCCACTATTGCTGCCTGAACTTTCTTCACCACATCGTGAGCCGTGTTAGGAGCCACGACGCGTATGTCCGAGAGCGGGTCAAGGTTCAAAGCACCCGCTGTCTCTTTCAAAAGCTCGGGGAGAAAAGTGGGTAGGTCATCAACTGAGCACTCCAGCCAGGAGAGAGGCTGCGTGGGGTCAAACGCCTCAAAGTCAGGAGTTACCTCGCCAGCCCATACCTTCTCCTGAGCATCGTGCTTGTTAGATTCGGGCACCCCCCAGAAGCGTGAGTGGAAGGCTTTGAACTGCTGGCTATCAAGCAGGTCAGCGAAAGGTTGCCCAATCGAAAGACTTGGGAGGTCTCTTGGACATCCCAGTAGGTAGAGACGGCCATTCTGAGGGGCAGCCTCGATCAGGTAGTTCATTTCCTCTATACCCAACGCGTCGGCGCCGAGCACGATAATCACGTCGGCCTCGACTGGGTTGGTGCCACGCTGGAGAGGGATGCCAGTCTCGTCATCCAAGCCAATTAATTCAGCGTAGGTCATGATCAACGAACCGCATCCAATGCTCTTGCGTGCCTCGGCGATCATTTCCAGGGTGTACGTGGTGAAGACGGCATCAGCTCCGTATGCCTGGAACATCAACGAGAGAGCTTTTGCAACGAACAGCTGATCTTCGTATGTCTGGCACTGGACGATGGCAAAGCACTCGGCCAAAAGCGAGCTGAGCCCCGTCAATAGCTGCTTACTCGCAGCTAGCTTGAGCTTCATCGGCTTGAGCATTTTCAGCCCCATCTGCTCTGACGGCACAAGGTCAAGCTCCAACTCTTGCTCGTCGAGTTGCGACCACTGCCGGATCAACTCGAAAAGCTGCTGCTCTGCATCGTGCAGGTGCTTGAGCTGTACGCGCCGGTCTTCAACATGGATTAGACCCAGCCGGCGCAACTCGGCTACAGCAGGAGGCAGAAGTGGGCGCACGGTATCGGGATGAACGCGTAGCAGCTTCACCACAAGTTGCCCCAGCTGAGGCCCCTCAATAACAGAGTGACCGAGCCAAGCCTCTCTGCGCAAAGCTGCAATTACAGCCCCCCTGATGGCTGACTCAGACTGGTTGGTGACCCCCAACTGATTGGCAAGCGCCATAGCCTTCGGGAAAGGTAAATCATCGAAGTGGACGTACAGGGCGTAGGTGTCCGTTTTAATGATTTGGTTGAGGTCTGCATCGTTGCCGTAGTAGCGGGCGAGCTTCGAAAGCTTGTAAAGGGGAATGCCCTTCACCTCGATTTTGGAGAGCGCCAGCCGATCAGACCGTTTGGTCTTCCAGCCTTCGATAAGCCGCTCAATGTCTCGCTCAGGTATCCCTGCATCCCCGATGAGGTCTGGAGAGCGTTCAAGAACCTCAATGGTGTTCTCCCCGTAATGCTCAACCAGTTTTACTGTTGATGAGCGCGCCGCCCCGGTCAGGGCGGTGAGGTAACCAGAGATTGCTTTTAGTGAACGCGGCGGGCGGGAAGTGAATTTGCTGACCTCGAAATCACCACCCTCGATATCAGGTACTCGTTGCCCGTAAAGAATGAATTCCTCATACAGAACTGTTTGGCCAAAATCACCAGACGCGGCAAACAGTGATCCGTCTTCTCGACGAAAGCTTCCAATGCCCCATGGGCCTGTAGCGGATCGAAAGACCACATCAACGAGAGTCCCTTCCTCTCGATTCCCAGCCTTGGTTTCGGGGTTCGCTGTTGCAGTCATGTGCCTCCTTTAAGCCCTTTCCCAGACTCGACTCGGCGAACAATGCCGTCTACCCGACCCGTTGCTCTGTAAAGGCCGCTCCAACAGGAGAAGATGGTGTCTGCTGCATCCACAGCATTTGGATCGGACTGGAGCAGGATGGTCAGACGGTCGAGGTCAACGACCACTTCGAGGCAGTAATGCATCGCCATGTGGATGTTGGGCTTTTCACTCAAGTCTGGAAGCTCGACAGGTGTGCCCGCATATTCAGCCAATACCGCCTCGAAGTCCGTGAAGAAGTATGGGCGCATGGCGCGATGGATCTGAGCCCAGGCCGCATCCATATTGATCTGCACCTGTTTGATCGCGCCTGCACGGTGTTGCATTGGGGTGCTGCGAATCGCGCCGCTCATTTTGACCATGAACGGGATCAGCTGGTGGGGTGGCGGGCGCTTGTACAGGCCTTCGTCAGGAATCAGAAAGGACTGCGCTTGCCGGGTATAAATTAGTGTCATGCAGAACTCCGGTTGCTCTAGTAGTTAGTGGGTGGCGAAAGTCCCCAATTTTGAGGGTGCCTAGCAAAAGGAGCCAAGTTTTGATTTTCGATTGTCTAGATCGCACCTCGAAATACACTTGCTAGCGTGCGAAAACGACAGAGCCCCGCATTTGGCGGGGCTCTGGTGGGGTGGGGGTGTTACGCGCCCAAGGCTGCTGTCGCTTAGTTCACGGCAGCTTTCAGCGCTTTACCGGCTTTGAAGGTCGGGTTCTTCGCGGCTGCAATTTCAATGCTCGCCCCGGTCTGAGGATTACGTCCGGTGCGTGCAGCGCGTTCGCGAACCTCGAAGGAACCAAAGCCTACCAGAGTGACTGCATCGCCAGCCTTCAAGGCCGTAGTAATAGCTTCGATAGTGGCGTCCAAGGCGCGGCCAGCCGCAGCTTTTGGCAGGTCAGCGTTGGCGGCGATTTGATCGATCAATTCAGTTTTGTTCATACAGATTACCCTTTGTGGTTTTCAGTTATGGCCACGGTTTTGTGGCCCTTGGTTGTTGAAGTCATCTTCGAGTCAGAAGAAGTCAGCACGAATCGTGGTTACGATCATCCCAAGGTAGAAAGTGGTGCTTGCTGCCATGATGATGGGGAGGGAGGTGGGCCAGCGGTATCGGGCACCGCAGATGAGGAATGCTTGGGCACATGGGATCAGCGCCAGCTTTATGTAAGGGGCGCTGGGGAAAATAGGGCTCGACACTGGCACCCAACCGCTTGCGGTTACGGCCAAGATGTACAGGAGCGCGGTGTAAGCGAGAAAACGCTTGTTGCTGATTTCTTTGGTCAGTTTGTTGAGCATTGGAGTTCTCCTATGCGAAGCCAATCGAGTTCAGTTCTTTCAACTGGGCTATGGCCGTAGTGATCATGAATCTATCAGCCTCACTCCAGGACTGCATTTCAACCTGTGACACTTTCTCCAAGGTTTGCTTGAGCAAATGCGCTGCTCGAACGGGCGGCAATACCGATGCGTTGATCTGGGTCGGCACGGGGACGGATGAGCCATTACTGAGCACCCAGAATGCCCAATGTTTGACAGCTATACCGGTTTCTTCTGCATACCGTTTAGCCAAGTCATTGAGAATGGCCGGCGCCAGCTGGCCAAACACGAACTCAGCTGAGACAGGCGCTATTTCGAATTCCGCTTCCATAAAGATTCCCTTTGGTACATGCCTACACCATAACGGCTCGATTCCCAGAATCCGCCCTGACGACCAAATTTTTCACATTGCATAAGACCGTTCCTCATCCGGGTTGTAAGATCAAACGGTGCCGAGGATTTTCGGCCCTAAACAGGAGCTGTGCATGAGTCGAATGAATGAAGTGTTGAGCATCGCCGAGGATATTGCCCGCCTGCGGCAGTCCGACAAAATCCCTGCAACAAACCTGCTCGCCCGCTGTAGGGAAACATTGATCTATGGCGATGAGTTCAAGGCTGCATTGGCGGAAGCGATTGAGGCAGGCCGGTTGCAGGAAACCGAGGATGGGCAACTTCTACTGCTCAACCATGGATGATAAATAGGCTTGTGGCTGCTTCGGCATGACAGGATTGACTGTCATGCATCCAAAAAACGCTCTGCGCAGTGCGGGAGGTGGAGAGGGTGCTACAGGGGGTGTTTCACCCCCCCCCCATCACACGCACAAGGCTATCCAGCGACATGGACACGATTTCAGCGCACCACTTCTAGCACAGTCATGGCACCTTCCAGCAGTGTCTCGCTCCGCGATCCATTGACCATTTCACCGCGCCAGTAGCGGTGCGCGCTCTCGATCAGTTGAGGCATGGATTGCGAGTCCTGCTGTAAGTGACCTTCTGAGGTTGTGTGCAACCGACCCTCCACAGAAACACGAAGTATCTGTGCTTTGCCTCTGCCATCCAAACGCTTCACCCAGCTACGCGCCTCATCAAGAGACTCGCTAACCCAAATACAGCGGGATCGGGATGGGAGGGCATTAAAATGCGCTGTCCTCACAGACTCGAACACCAGCTCGCGTATGATTTTGATGTGGCTTTCCATGATGTGGTGGACGTGAGGCATCACCTTGGCAGCGTGGGTGTTTGCAGTGTCAGACCGAAAGAACTCAAGCAATGGGTACGCTTTGCTACCGACGGGATAGACGGAGTGAAAGTCCATTGCCACCTCGTAGAAAGGGTTGTGTTCCCGTTTTGCGGTATCGATGACCTGCCCCACAGCATGCAAACCTTTCTTCGTGTAGCCGGTGTCGTGATCAACATGGAAGTAGATATTGTTCATGCCAGTAGAGCCCATTCACAAGGGGTCGATATTTTCCCACATCTGTCGATAACTGAGTGGCTGTGATGCATGAGCAACTGCGCTCGGTTGAGTGGATTAAAAGATCATGCTCGTTATCCTGAGTCGTCGATGACCCTTCGCCGAAGGGTTTCCAGCTTGAGAGGTGGCACGATGACCGAAGAACAACTGCTGGCGCAGAGCGCCGACGACTACATGAACGCCGAGCAGTTGGCGTTCTTCAAACAGCTACTAGGGACGAAAGCAGACTCGATTCGGGAACGCATCCGTGCCAATCAATTGCTTTGCCAGATCGAACGCCAAGCTGATGCCTCGGACGCAGCCAGCATTGAAGAAGATCGCACAAAGGCGCTGCGGCTGATCGACATGGACAATGGCATCTTGGCCAACATCAAAGCAGCGCTCGATGCCATGTCCGATGGGCAATACGGCTACTGCCAGGACACAGGTGAACCCATCACACTCAAGCGTCTGTTACTGATTCCTGAATCGCTGCTGTGTGTTGATGCAATGGAAGCTCGTGAGTCGCGCAGCCGGCATCAACGAGCAGCTTGACACCTCTCTCAATCACATACGGGCGCTCTATGCGCCCGTTGTACTTTGTGGGGACATTGTTGGTTAATGAAAATACAGCCAGGGCAATAATGCGATTGCGCTAAATTTTGCTGGTGTTGTGGCTGTTGGCTCGTGATCTTGTGCCGGCTGCGTTGGTAGTTATGCTCCACTGTCGCTGGCAGATTCAAAAAAGATAGGAGATTCAGATGCTCACATTATCTGCACATTTGGTGCTGTTCTTGACTGCTGTAACGGCGGGAAGGGTATGTGCAGCGAAGGGCTATCGCAATCTTGGCATAGCCGCATTCTTGCTACTTGAGTTGGGCTACCTGTCGATGTGGTTCGGCAGCTTCTGGGTAGCTGGAGTCTTGATGGTTATGGGTGCCGGGATTGTGCTCAAGTGTCAGCGTGAAGTTGTAGACATGCCGGTCGATCACCTGGCTGCAAAAGTGTAGGAAATGTCGCCTCGCCACCCATTCCCGGCCATCCGGGGCTGACTCAGTAGGAAAGGTCGCTTTGGCCTACTGGATCGAGCAGGAGTCCCACCATGAACCAACACAAGAACGACCCGATCACCCTGGAGCTACCTGCTTATGTGGTGGACATGCTCGCCGAATGGGCGCGCTTGGATGGCAAGATTATTGGCCCTAGTGAGGTGCATGGGGAGAAGGTTAAACAGAGCGCGCAAAGTGCTGACTTGGCGCATGGGATTGTGTTGGGCGTGTTGAACGCGCTGCCAGCGTTTTCCGTTGACGGTGATTTTGCCGACGCCCTCAACGAGCGCGATGAAGCCTATGCCGACTACCAAGCCGCCCAGGCGGCGAAACGGCCTGCCCACTTAGAAGGCGCCGCTTCGGCGTACACTGCCGGCAAGATCACCGGGTAGTTGGAAAAACCCAAGGTTTACCATATGCCCCGCCGACAACGTGAGGAAAACCCAGCAAAGGCGCCGGATTTACCGGGCGCAAATGAGGAACGACGATGACTATTACACCGTTAGAACAAACTCTGATCGACAACGCCCGCTCTCATCAGGAGTCGCTTGCCGCCTACTATCCCAAGCATCAGGCTGGCCCTTTCAACGAGGACGATCATGCAGCTTATCTCAAGCACTCGGGCGCCCTCACGGACTTGGTGTCTCTTACCCACTTCAACAGCGGCTTGAGCTACGAAGCTGCCGAGCAGTTGCGTCAAGTGGAAGCCGAAGACGTTGCGACGTTCAGACAGCATTTTCCTGTTGAAACACCGACTGCCGACAGCATGGTTAACGAGACCAGTGCTGCCACTAAGCTGGTGTCCGCAGATGGTAAAGTTTTGCCCGTGATTATGTGTGATATGGGCCTCTACGGGGCCGGGCTCAAGCAAGATCCGAATGCATAGGAAACCGTTTTGGAAGCCATCAAATTCAACCGACAGAAAGCCCGCGAAACGCCGGGCGTGGGCGTGGTGCAGGCTGTAGACGATCACCGCGTGGAAGCGGCTCGCATCGGCTTGAGCCAACCTGAAACCATCTTCGGGCTGTCGCTACAGGCCAAACGGCATGGTAGCCGAGTTGATTACTACCTGGATGGCGTGCGCCTCGCTCGCGAAAGGGTGCTGTTCATCTTCACCACCCGCGTTGTTCGCGACAACATCGCTAAACCAGCATAGTGACCCAGGAAAAACGCTGCACCCATAAACCTGCCCAGTTGCGGGCTTCGCCAGTAGTGACAGGGCGCTTTCGCCCCCTATGATCGAGCACGAATCAATATGCAACGCACTTATCCCACAGGGTACTGCCCTGACAAATGCTCTGGCGGTCAGTCAGATCGACAAATGACCGTACAGGAAGCATTGCTAAACCAGCTGCCGAATGCTGTACGTGATGTTATCGCGGCTCACGGCGCTGCCAAGCGTTGCACATACTGTGGACTGGTTTATTTGACGCCAGCCCTCCAAACCGGCGGTCGCCTTGGATTCTGGGATTCCGGGGTTCGAGGTCAAGGCTGGACAAAGTAGGAAAAGTCGTTCAGCTGCACCCCAAACCTCGGCTAAAAGCTGGGGTCGGTAGGAGAGAGGCTTCTACCTACAAATCAAGCACATCGAGGATTAACCATGGGATTCTGGGACGTAGTAAAGAAAGGCATAGACGTTGTAGACGTACTATCAGGCGGGCCAGCAAAACGGGCGCAAGCGCAGAAAAGTTTTCTGAACCACTCTGTATCTTGCCGTAAGTGTGGTGGCTTGGCCGGGCCAATTGCTGGCACAAAGCGCAATTACCGTTGCGACTGCGGTCACCAGTTCTCTGGGGCAAATCACCCCTACTAGTCGAGGGCTTCGCGAAGGTAGCTGCTAGCCTGTTCATAATGTCCAGTCGTTAAGTAGTCGCTTGGCACTTTCATAGGCTTGCTAGCCGGTTGCCGCAGGGCCGCAAGGCGCACCGTCCAGCTAGACAATCGTCTTGGGAGCGTCTTTCCCACGAGCTACGGCTGCGAGCGCGGCATCCAACTCCGCAGCTGCACGATGGTCTAGAACGCTGAGTAACTTCTCGGCGTCATTGGCCGCATCTACAGGGTCTCGGGACAGAGCGGACGTAAGAGCATTCTTGAGCCATTCGCTTGTGTCGGGCGACTCAAGCAATGCCTTGATTTCAGTATTGAAGTTCATTTTGTCCTCTTGAGGCATTACCGACGTGCTGCTTACGTGGAAGGGATAATCATCCAGTTGTCAGGCATAGATTTGAACCGGGGACGGTCGGGGAGAGGCATCTGCGCCGTTTCTCGTAGCAGGCTCCAGAACACTCCAAGCGCGACGTTCTCTACGTCGGCCAAGTTGGTGCTGCTCACTGAGTCGAAAGTCATCAGATCGACGAGAGCATCTGCCAGCCGCGCTCGTTTATGGGTGACGAACCACGGCACGATCTTAGCTTCCATGACAATCCAGCCAACAGAGGTATAGGTTGAGTCGCCTGTCACCAGCTGTTGTGGAAGGTTGTTCAGGATCAGGACAGGACTGCTGTCCAGATTTCGGGTTCGTTTTAACTCGGCGAGCACGTTCCAAAACACTTCGTCTCGTCCCCAAGCCGGATGTGCTGTAAACCGAAGTGCAAAGCACTCGACGCTTCCCAAGTCTGCATCTGCTATCCAACCTACCCTGGCCATGGAAGCATGTGGGTCGATCTTTGGGCAACCAGACAGATCAGGGCGATAGTTCCAGCCAAGGAAATGGAACAGGTTGAAGATGACCGCTGGATGTGGGTAGTGCCCAAGGCGTTTTGTTGAGTCTACAGTTTCGAGCCTTTGGCCAAGTGCATGCCGGCGCTGTTCCTCCAGCACGGCCTCTATCTGCGAGGACGGCTCCTGATCGTCCAGGTAGTAGCAAAGCGTGGGGTCGAAGTAAGCCTTCTTCTCGCCGTCGAACATGCATTCTCGACTACCAACTGGGCAGAGCGAGAGAAACAAATCGGCAGCATCTGGAAGAATTCGGTACTCCAAAATCAGGGTCAATCGATCTTCTCGGAACCGCACCATTCGCCGTCGTGCGTACACGGCGTCTTCCATTTCTACGCGTAAATCAGGCAACGCGCTGTGGGGGAGGGAGAGCCAGAGGGCTTCGTAGGTGCTGGAGCCGGACAAGCTCGCGGCCACACGTTCAGCAAAATGTGCCTTCTTGGGGAAGTACGTGCTGAATGCCTGAACCCACTGTGATAGGTCACGCCTGCTTCTCCAGCGCTCATCATGGGCCATGGTGGGTGTCGCTGTGCTGTGTTCCTGCATTTCGTTTCCTTAGCTTGGCATTGAGCCGCAACGATAACGACCCACCCTTGTCTTCTCGCATAGCGAGCTATGATCTTTGGGCAAAAAAAAGCCCTCCATGAGAGGGCCACACCTTGGGGGTTCACGTCCTTGAATTGAACGCTTACCACTTTAGGAGTAAGCGGGCAGCGGCGCTACTCAACACGATGTAGTTACTCCACCCACAATTTGAGGTTACTGCTGGGTAGGCGCCGAACGCTGGCCAAGTGGCGCCACTTTCACGTCGCAGGTGTAGCTAAGAGGGTTTGTCTGTGACTGCGGTGTGCATGGTTGGTTAGAGACGGGCTGCACGTCGAAGCCAGCGGCCCTGAATTCGAAAGTCAGGCTGTTTACTCGCGGGCCACCCAGTGCCTCCTGCTCGATGCCTTTCCAGAATGTGAACGCCCCGGCTGCCGCAACAACAAGACTAATAATTATGACAGTCTTTTGGGTCTTGTCCGAAAGGTGCAGGGCACCCAGGCTTGTGAGCAAAAGGCTAGCTGCGCAGAGCGCGAACCCAAAGGCCATTGTGGCTTCGTGCTTCGACCAGACCTGGAAGGCCAGACCGAGTACAACCGCTGCCACCAAAAAGTGAGTGTTGCGCAGAGCCTTGTTCAGCTTACCGCCTGTGCCAATGTCAGATGCTGTCGTGGCAATGCCACCAGCGGTAGAGCGTTTGTTATCGGTTGTCATGACCTTCCTCGTTGGACATGGGCCAGCCATTCTGGCCCGCGACAACCTATGGTAACGGCACCAGCTTCAAAATCGCATGATTAGACGTCGATGAGTAAATGCTCTTGTAGCAGCAGACCCCAACCCTGTGCAGATACTCATCACATTCGTGCGGGATCGGACACCTAGCGCTGATCCGATCCAAGCAGCATCAGCAGGCGCATAGAGGTTGCCGCGTTTCGCCGGCAGCGCCAGATGGCCTGCTTGGAAGGCCTCATTTAGTGCCAGCAGCGAGACTGACTTTGTTCGCCCGAGACTGACTTTAATATCTGAAAGCAACACCCTGCTGCCGGCTCCGCCGTCTTCCGTAGAAGAGAGATACCATCATAAGAAAATGGCTTTTTTAAGGGCCACCCCGCATTCCTTCTGAAAGACCCTCTTAACTTTAAGGCCTTCTCGGTATTCCGTCCGTACCATTTGGGTAAAGCCACACCTACACTAATTACTCGCTTTTCTTTTCTGCGTGTTCTGCCCGAAACCTCGTTGGCGTTTCTCCCGCATCTTTTTCTCATTTTCTTTATGCGGCTTTGCCGCACATTTTCTTTTTTTTCTCGTTTTTTTCGCTTTTTTTCTTCAAGAGGGCGCCCGTCGTAACGTTGGGGGCAGAATCACGAACTCGGAATAAAAGCGGGTTAATTGGTACGGATGCGCTTCTGCATTGAGTTGAGGTGAAAGTCATGTGTTAAGCCGTTATAACTCTCAGGCCCATTCGGTTTGAGTGTGGGCAGGGTGGATCAGGCCCAGAATTCAGTCGGGCAAGGTTCAAAGCATGTGGTATGGGTTGTACGGTTCCAGCAAAGCGAATAAGCAGCGTTGTTCTGGCAGGTTAGCCAGAATGGGGCAGACGAAATTTGCGTCCTTACAGGTCGGCACAGGATTTCAAGCCAGGTGGGGAGGTGTATCACAGCCCCTTTCTTATGATGGTATCCTTTGCTTTGAAGGGACGACTCCCACCAAAGGGTGAATGCCCGCCAGTTAGGCTGGCGTATGTAGATTCCCAACTTTATTGAAACCCACTCAGAGGTGCGTCTGATGGCCAAGCAACGAACCGTTCTTCATGACCAGCTAGAAGCCCGTGCTAAATGGGAGAAATACCTGATCTCAGGTGCGGTTGAAGAGGGTGAGTTGGCTCTTCACTTCGCAGAATGTGCGGGCTATGGCGCGAATGAGAAAACGGCGCTGATCAAAAACGTTCGGGAGCTATCGAAGGCCTTTGATGAGGGTCGCAGTAACGCTGAAGCCGACTGGGCCATCAGTTTGCAGGAGTCTGGAAGGGGGTTGAATTTTTGGTCGCTGAACTTCAATCTCCCCAAACTTGGAGAAATCTATCGGGGCAGGATTGTTCATGGTGACGCTGATATGGTTTACCAAACAGTCTTGATCAACGGTGATGAGGTGGTCATTGCGCACCGCATTAGCGAGCTGAGCAGCTTGGAATCGAACACATTCGCTCACAACTCGCTAGAGGTACATATCCAGTACATCGCCAGCGGTCTTGCAGTAGGTAAATTGGTACAGCCCTCTTAGACTGGCTTGGTTCTAAGTCACAACGGAATTCCCCATGAAGTTCATGTACGCAGTGACCCTGTTTTGCGCGGTGACCTCGGCTCAAGCGGCTGACGTGAAATCGATCAGCCTTGACGAGTTCGCAGGCGACAAGCGCGCTCAGAAGATCGAGAACTTAAAAACGACCGCGAACCAGTACGGTACAACGACCGTTGTGGCATTGCTCACCTACGCCGATGGTGAGCAGGAAACCTGCACTTTTGTAATGGTCGCAAATCTTGCCGAAAAAGATGGTGAAAAGGGGCTAAATGTTACGCCAAAGAGCCGCAGTTGCACCCCTGCGGCGAAAGCCAACTGATCACCGAAAGCGCCGCCCAGGTACACCACAAGTCCAGCCACCGCGCTGGTCAGCAGCAGAGAGATTGCTATGAAGTTTTTTGCCGGGCTACTGGATTGGCTCAGACCTTCTCCAGCGATGATCAGCAGTACAGCCAAAGATCAAGCATTGATCACACTGGCCCGTCACGGTTATCAAGCCCATTACTACACGCCGCATTCAGAGGTCGTGGACGGTGAGTTGTCCGCTGCGCTGCGCTTATTAGGTCGTTCAGGCTTTATGATCACCAATCAAAATGGCGACCTAGTTGGAGCGGTAGAAACAGCTCATCCAGGAAGCGAGTCGCGTGCAAGGCAACTACGGGCAAAATTCAGGCTGGTAAAGTGATCTAGGAATGTTCCTGAAACACTGCATCAGGTATGCCGGCGCACCTGATCAGCCACTGCATCTAGTAAATGCAGTCCGACTGGTTTAAGTAAGAACTGTCTTACGGAATAAATAGGAAAACGCCGAAGGGCGCCTTTTTCTTTGCCTCCAAACGCGCTGCGAGGGGGCTGCGATGTTCCTCCCCCAATCGCATAGAAGATGAGTGCGGTAACCAATCCCGCTCGATTATGCTGCGCGGATCGAGGCCGGCACCAATGACCATTGGCAGTCGTACTCCAGCTCCGCCAGTGCGTGGGTACGAGGATTAAACATGCTCTGCTGGTGCTGGCCAGCTAACACGCCGTTTGTGAGCTTGTAGATCGAGTCAGGGAAGGCGATCACACTTGTACCATCGAAAGAGTCAGCACCGGCCTGCGCACATGCATTAATGCGCTTGAGTGAGTTAACCCGACCAACGTGGAAGTAGCAGTTTCGGCGCCGGGCAACCTGTCCCCAAGCATTCATCGTCGCCAGCTTCCACTCGGTCGAACCCCCAAGGAAAATGCCGACCATTGGCCCCAGGTATTGGCGTACATCGTCGGGAGTCATCCCGTCCTGTACGGCGATCAGCAGCCGTTCTGGGAACCCTTTGAGGCGATCCAGCCATTGCAGAGACAACTCTAGGCTAGCCATCCCCCCGGCCACGATATCTGGCAAGACGACCCATTGAGCCCCCTCGCCAACCTTGTCGATCGCTCGCGAGAAAGCATCCTCGTCAAATGGTTTGCCCTGCTGAAAAGCGCTCCACGCACCGTTGTCTACACCCCATACTTCGAATCCCTCGGTACGAAGCACGCCGGCAGCGGACACGAGGATCGACCATCCCATATCCCGCATGTTCGCCAAGGTGGACTTGGTTCCAGTACGGCTTGCATAAGGGCGCAACAGGGGGGCATTCGGCACCACCAACTCATCGATAGCCAAGTCATCATCGCCTTGGCCATCTACGCAGTAGTAGGTGCTGTATGCCGCACGTCCCTGAGCCGCGCTGATACGGTGGCCAGCACTGTAGGCTGTGATCCAGTCAGGGGAGGTAAAATCGTTCATGTGCCGCTCCGTTTGTGATTGCCCATAGGCTAACGACGTGGGTGCGGTGTCATCGTGGTACGTGCAAAATGCCCGCGCCCGATTATTGGAGCCGGAAGTGGAGTGAAGGCGGTTGGCCGTTATTCTTAAACAGAACCCAGGCCTCGGGCCGCATATGGAGGACACGCAAATGGAAACCCCTCGGAAAACTGTTCCGACTCTGGCCCCGTTGGCTTTCTCTCTCAGCATCCGTTCTGAGAGCGCAGCGCCAGCCCTGGGCAGCAACTACCTCGATCCGACTCATCTGAAAACCTATCCAGCATTGATCGGCATCGGTGGCGCCGCTGCATGCGCTTGCCTGCTATACACCTTTCTGCCGCTCTGGTTGAGCATACCGCTTGCGGTTTGGCCGGGTATTCAGGCGTTCAAGTACGCCAAGCGCTACTTCCATGGTTCTTTTGCTGACGCACGCATCCAAGCTAACCGCTCAGTTCTGATTCAAGTCGTGGAAGCGCCGGACGTTTCAGTCTTTGCTGACGTAGCTGAATCCATCGTCAAATCCCAGTATGGGAACCAGCAGTGGGTAGAGAAGGCATTGCAACTGCGTGGGGCGAACGGCGATTCGTACCTCTTCCTCGCTGCGGTGTTTACTTTCGCGCCAGAACTCTGGCAAGCCTGCGCCAAACGGGTATACGACCGACACCTCTCAGGCGCTACACCACATGCATGGAGCAAGTAGCTACATGGCTCATGAACTGCACCAACTGCTGAGTGTTTACGAGGCGGCACCGGTTGAATGCGACGGTTTCGTCAGGCTTGCGCATACCGCGCTGGTCAATGCCGGCATACAGCATCGCTGCTTGTTCGGCAGGGTGAGTTCCAGTGATGGGGCAACGGTGAGCCCGGTTCACTTATGGATCGAGTTGGAGGACGGGAGCCTCGTTGATTACCGAGCACGGATGTGGTTGGGAGAGGTGACCACGGTTCCACACGGTATCTTCAACCCAGCCGACTTCCCTGAGTGGAGATACGAAGGTGTCCAGGTGGACGTGCCAGTGGCCAGTTCAGCCTTGGTCGCAATCCTCACCGCGCCGATGCCGGTATTCGCGTAGCGGCGTTACAAAAGGGAAATCTGCCAATTTGGCATGCCAGACATGAATTAAACTGCTGAATCGCCAGTGAATGTGCAACCAGCTATCCGTTAACCGATTCCACAGCCAAGATGGTGCCCGCTTTGTTTCAACGCGAAAACAGGCGCGGTAGGAATGAGATAGTTCGTTTGCTATCATATTGCCCAGCGAAAGAGAGCCCTCTTTCGACAACGGACTGGCACACAGTGACCAGACAAGGAAGCGATAAGCCCATTGGCTTACGACCCGCGAAGGATTGCGCTGTGACAGAAGGGAAGCACCTTGGCGAAGCCGAGTGCTTGATGTGAAGGGGGAGCGTTGGGGCTTTTTGTAGCCCCAACGGTTTCAACAGCACACCTTTAGCCAGCAGACGCCTCGCTCGGCGTGGCACTAGCATTTTCACCACTCTTTGCATCGCTGCCGTCATCAGCAGACGCTTCCGCGTGAGCAGCATTCTGGTCATGCGCTTGGGTTTCTGCGGATGCATCGTTCTTTGCCGGCGCAGAGCCGTCGTCAATTTTTTCGAAAAGCCCGTCAATGGCGTCGTTGATTTCCCGTTGGGTAGGCTTTTTCGAAAGAGCGTTACCCCCTTGTGCTGCACGGTCGGTGATCGATGCTTCGATCCGCGTGAGAACGGCCAGCGTTTGCTCCACCACTTGCCGATTGTGCTCTACCGTGGTTTCGATCTGTGCCGCACGCTGATTCTGCTCAGCGCCGCCCAGCAAGTTGTAGTAAGTGTGAAGACAGGCAGCGCTACCGATCACTGCGCCGACCAGCGCCGCGATCATCGTTTTCGCGTGCTGCGGCAGTTGGGAGTAGTTGCGTGGGAAATCTGAAGCTGGATTGTTGCTCATGCAGGAGACCTCTCTATGACAGTTGCCTCCAAGTTTCAATATTTAGGGAGTGCTTCGCCACCGAGGTCGATGCAGTTACTCAAAGCCGAGGGCAGGTGTGAGTAAACGCACTGGGTTGAGTTGCCCCAGAAGGGCTGATCGGAAAGACTGACAGCATCGTCATCCTACCGAGAGAAAAGGGGATTTATGGAGCAGCAGCAGGGCCAGGATGTTCAATCCAAGGCAAAGTCTTTCCTACAGGCAAAATGGTTCCCCGGTGCGATTGCGTCCCTCGCCCTGGCCATCGCGATTGGTGGTCACGCTTTCACCGCGATCAACTCTGTCGCCTCCGTAAAAATGTCCAACAAAATCGACAACCTTGAATCCTTCCAGGGGCTCACCGAACGCTCCGATGGCAATCAGGATCGACTGATCCAAGCCCTACAAGGTGAAGTGGTAAAACAGGCCCGCACAGTCCAGTCATTGCAAGCAGAGCTTGCAGAAATCCGCCGTGAGCAGGCCGAACACAAGAGCGAGTCGAAAACAAAGCCGGCAGGCTTTGAAACCGTCAATCAAGAAGCCCTTAAGGCCGCTGAACGAGCCAAGCAAGAACAGCGCCCTCTGGCGAATGGCGTTAATGCGCGCTTCGACCAACTGATTCGGTCACGCATGAAGCCGCAATGGGAAGAACCGCCACGCCGTCCTGGTGCCGAAAGCATGGATGACGAGGATGTTGTTGTGCTTCAGTTTGCGGTAGACCGGCAGGGCACGCTCCTGGACGTGCAGGTAGCCAACACCAGCGGCCAGATCGAGTTCGACAACAGCGCTGTGAAAGCTGCTTTGCGTATGAACGCTATTCCTGAAATCGCCCGCTTAAGCGATGAAGCTTACGCTCAGGTCAAAGTGTTCCGGTTGTCGATCACTCCCGGTCAATTGAAATGACCTTTGCTTGAAGGCAAAAAGGGCTCCTGCGGGAGCCCTTGCCTTATGCGATTCAGAGCCGGGCGCGGTCGATCCATACTGTGCATTTACAGCAGCCCGGCGATTCAAATTTGAGCATTTCGTCGAAGTGCAAAGCGCAAAACCATAGCCTCGGATTATACTGGACGTTTAAACAGTATTGGCGACTAGGCCATGAACATCGCGGTACATCGGCTCACTATCAGCCATCCCCCTACAAGACTGAGGTTTTTTACCGAAGTTGCCTGCGGCTGGCCGTCGCCGGCAGCGGACTATGAAGAAACACCGCTCTCACTGGACGAGCTTGTCAGCGTATCCGCCGCATCAACCTACTTAGTGCCGGCGACGGACAATTGCATGTTGCCGCTAATCGCTCACGGGGATGTGCTTGTGGTTCAGTGTGGAAGCGAGTCCTTCACCGGAGACGTGGTAGTGGCTAGCATCCATGAAGACTGGACTATACGGAGGCTCGGAGCTGTTCAAGGGCGCCCGGCCCTGACCTCGGACAACCGAACCACACCCCCTATTGTTCTCGGCGATGGTGAGTCTATCGACGTGTGGGGCCTCGTTTTATGGAACCTCCGCCAACTCTACAGACATAAGGATCTGAGCGACGGGGGATGCCAGTCTCTCGACGAACTCGCCAATGTCTCGACCTATTCCACCTTTCTCGTTCGCGCACGCGGTAAGTCTATGGCCCCGCTGATCCTTGATGGCGATGTGCTGGTCGTTGACCGGAGTATCGAGGCCGCTCATGGCGACATAGTGGTAGCGGTTTACCAAGGCGATTTCACTGTGAAGCGTTTGGGGGTCGTGACGGGACGGGTCGCTCTTATACCTGAAAATCAAAAAATGGCCCCGATCTTTGTCGGGGGTGATGAACAAGTTGATATCTGGGGAGTAGCGGTTTGGTGCCTTCACCGGTTACAGCGCAATCAGGCGAGATAATCGGACTTTGCGATGCCCATGCCTATTACGTGTCCTGTCATCGCCTTTTCGAACCCCGGTTGCAAAATATGCCTGTGGTTGTCTTATCAAACAACGATTCTGCGGTGGTCAGTCGATCAGATGAGGCCAAAGCGCTGGGCATCAAAATGTCACAGCCGCGCCATGAAATCGAATGGATGACCCGGCGCCACGGCTTGATCATGCGCTCGTCCAATTACCCGCTTTACCAGGATATCCACCGTAGGATGATCGCCGCGCTCACCTCAAAAGTCGGCTCCTGTGCGCCATATTCCATCGATGAGGCCTGGGTACGTCTAACTGGAATGCCTGGAGATTTAGCAGAGGTGGGCGCCAGCATTCGCAACCACGTTCAGAAAACTGTAGGCATACCAGTTGGGGTAGGTATATCCAGGAACTGCACCACTGCGAAGCTTGCGAACTGGGCTAGCAAAAAGTGGAAGCGGCAAACTGGATCTGTCGTGGTCATCACTGAGTCGGAGAGGCTACAGAAACTCATGGCCCTGGCAGAAGTGGGTGAGGTCTGGGGTATCGGGCGGCGACTGACTGACCACCTAAACAGTTACGGCATTACCACTGCACTCCAGCTGGCCAATGCCGATGCAAAGCATCTTCGCCGGCTGCACGGGGTCGGGCTGGCGAGGACTGTGCGCGAGTTGAATTGGGAATACTGCATCAGCCCGGATGAGGACGACAGCCCCCGCAAGTCGATGACTTGTTCGCGAACCTTTCCCGCACCAATCAGTAGCCTTTCTGAACTTGCGTCATACCTCGCAACCTTCGCTGCAACTGTTGGACGGAAGCTGCGTCGTGAGGGGATGCTTGCCTGCGCCGTAAGGATTTTCCTACAACCAAGCCGTAGTTCCACCGTGACAGTACAGGGGAAATCGGTAACAATTGGCATGGTTGTACCAACCAACGATTCGCGGATATTGATTGAGGCGTCCATGGATGCCTTGAAGGCGTGCTATACGAGTGGCGGTGCATGGATAAGGGCCGGTCTGATGGTGGTAGACGCTATCAGCGAGACCCATTTCATACCTGACCTTTTCGCTCCTGAATCGCGCCCACGCAGCCAAGAGTTGATGTTGACGCTTGATCGCATCAACCGGGTCTCTGGTGAAGGCACGATCCGGTTTGGATCTGAGCATCGGAAAATTGGCCAACACATGCGCCGCCAATATCCATCAAATCGATTTACAACCTCATGGATTGAGTTGCCAGAAGCAACGTAGAGTTCTTTTAGCCCGGTGCAGGCACTGATACACAGGGAAAAATGGTGAGTGAATGCCCGAGCAGCCAGTGACCCGAAAAAATACCAATAGGCCACGCTTCAATTACGCTATCGAGCAGATGGTGGACAGAACCGTTCGCGAACAGAATCGATTCCTGGATCACTGCCAATCTCACAGGGTTGAGTTAACCCTGTTTTCTGTTACAGGTGCTTCTTTCAACGGCATCGTCCACGCCTTCGACCGCGAAACAATTCTGTTCGGGGGCAGCGGCAAAAACGCAAATCCTCGCCTCATCATTAAGCGGTTTATTGCCCTGATCATCCCCCGCGATGCGGTGAATTTGTTCCATGAGTACAAGGGGCTGGGCACGGCACGCACGAAAAATCGAAAGCAACGATTCATTCAAGCAATTGAAAATCTGGGGCGTGGTTTCGACCTAGAACAGGATATTGCGGTGAAGCCTGCCGATGACTCGGCACGGGAAGTTTCGTTGCAGGTTGAGAGTGCTGGTCACGGACAGCCAGCAAGGCAGAGAAGGGCGGTGGTGACAAAGGCTCGAAGCCCCAGAGTCACGCAGCCGCCCAAAGATACAATTTAAAGCTCGTCGGGTACGTCGCTTATCAGGTAATGCCGGATCAAAAGCGACGAACTCGGCTTCACTTTAACACCTGGGCGGAACAGGGTTTTCGATAGCTTTCTCAGCGCTGCCGGGGTATTGGCACGACCTGCTGTGGTGGTCTCACCCACGAACACTAACTCTTGATCGTAGGCCATGCGGCGCATGAAAGTAGGGGAAATGCCGACAAGCTTGGCAGCCTGTTCGCGGGTGTGAGTAGTGGTTAGCTCACGGAGATATTCGACGAAACCGTTGACGGATTCTTGATCACGGCGCCGGGCGCGCTCGCGAAGCTCTGGTGTGATCTTTTCGGAGTCGAGGGATGTGACCGGCTTTCGTGACACGGAACGAGCAACAACAGCGGATGTGTGCTGTTTTTCCCGTCTGATGGCTGCGCTAGACAAGCGCTTGGAGCGACTTCCATCCGCGAAGCTGATCCCATGACGCTGCGCAAAATCACGCAGAAAAGGGATGCTCATCTTGTGGATGTTCGCCATTTGGCGAATCGTGAAGGTCTCGCTACTACCACGGATACGCTCAGCTACCTCGCGCTCGCGGATAGCCATGATATCGTCGGACGAAGAGAGTTGCGTCCCTAGCACTTGCTGATGCATTACCAAATTCCCCTTGGTTCAACACGAACACGGCCACCGTCATCCCGCATGCGATGCAGACTCGCTATGCACAGTGATCACGCTACGTTCGCTTGAGCTGTCATTTGTCTGGCCCGTACCCGAAGGCATCAAAGTCAGACTTATTCGTTAATTTCTCGATACCTAGACTGGGATTCGAGAAGTGCCACCATTTTGGCAGCACGCCGCCAGGATTACAACGCCAAAAAATGGTTCCCGACGAGTGACCAACGGCACCGCAGCGTAAGCCCTTGTTTTCCGCCGTGCAACGATAGGAAGGCGAAACGAGGCAGCTAGCCCTCAAAACGTAGAAGGTTCGCGGTTTTACCCTGACCGTCGCCCATCAACGACATTTTGCAGTGGGTTATAAGCGCTCTACAAAACGTCGGCGGAGGAAATATCGGGAGGAAATGTATCAACTTGAGTGGATTCCCGACACGCGGTCGTTATTATCTGTCCCGCATAAGAAGTACGCCCCGCACAACCCACCCGATGCAGGGCGAAATCGGACGATAGAGAGAAGGAAAATAACACCGTGGCGAACATCGGCAGAAAGACCATCCTGGCACTGGCCATCGCAGCAGCAACCTCCGTTCAAGCAGCACCTACCAACCAAATCGACGTAACAGGCAATGCAGCGATCCAGGTGCCTACAGGCTCCTTCGACAGCATTACCCTTTCTGGTGCCGCTGTGCGCCCAACAGGTCTGGATGGTATCGATTTCGACGGCCCACAGATTACTGGCGACTTCACCAACAACGCCAACTTCAACCTGAATGGCAATTACGTTGACGCCATCGGTATCGACGATGATTCGGTCAAAGGCGTGATCGGCGGCAGCTTCGTCAACAATGGCACCATCACCGCCAACGGCTACAACGCGTCAGGAATCAACATCGCTGACACCGAAATCGGCGTCGATGGCGGCAATGACTCGAATGGCAACGTGGTCAACAATGGCACCATCAACGTCATTGACCAGTCCGGCACTGCTCCAACCGAGGAACAGGCCGCGATCATGCTGGAGAACGTGCGCCTGCACGGGGACTTGATCAACAAGGGCACTGTGAACGTTACCGCCACCAACGCGTGGGGCATCAAGGTTGACGGCCAAGACCAGAATCCGCTGGACACCTTCAAGTACGCTCGCATCGACCGCGACGTTACCAACGACGGCACCATCAACGTGGCCGGCGCCAACGCTCGTGGGATCGAGCTGAACAACGTCAACTTCGGCCAGGACGTGGAGAACCACGGTACGATCAACGCTTCCGGTGCCAATGCAACCGCGCTGCGCATGGATCGCACTGACTACAACCGTATCATCAACACCGGCACGATCAACGCAGCTGGCTCCCATTCGGTAGGTATCGAAGTACGCGAGTCGTTCGGCAACACTGTTCTGAACCATGCAGCCTCCACTACCACCGGACAAGACCCGCAGTATTTGATGCAGAACGGTATTATCAACGAAGGCACCGTCAAGGCTGACGGGGTTGGTATCAAGATCACCAACGACCTTGTGAAAACCGGGCCGGGTGAAACCAGCAACGTTGATAACTTCTACCGTATCACCCAGAACAAAGGCACCATCAGCGGTGGCGAAGCAGCAATCGACGGTAACGGTCAGGCCAATCTGTACCTGAACGGCGGCACAATCATCGGCAACATCGAAGGCATCCGCGCTGCATTCGTAAACGGCAACGTTGCGATTTCGTCCAAGCTGATTGAAGCCAACTCGTTGGAAGTGGCCACCGGCAACCTTTACGTTGCGGAAGTAACCAACGTGACCGGCGACATGATCATCCGCAATGGCGCTGGTGTGAGTTTGTTCGTAAACAATGCGACCGACCCGAACAAAGCAATCGCTGCTGTAGCCGGCAAGCTGACATTGGAGCAAGGCTCTGTGGTCGGTGTCACCACCAATCCAGGTTCGTTCAACAAAGCAACAACCAAGTACGTGCTGCTGTCGGCTGGCGAACTTGTAAACCTGGGCGCACAGGTCAAAACCTTGACCCCACTGCTGGCCGTTACCAACGTAGCGGTCGAGAACAACAGCCTGACCGCAAACATTGGGCTCGCCTCTGGCGACCAAGCCGGTAATGGCCTCTCGGCCATTGGCATCGACCGTAACGGCCTCGCTGCATCGAAGGCATTCATCGACGGCGTTCTGTCGAAGCTGCCACCGAATAGCAATCTGTACCAGACGTTCATCAACGCCAATGACGCACAGTTGCGGCGTCTGGCAACCCAGCTCCAGCCGGAAACCAACCGTGCTGCTCAAACCGCTTCGCTCTCGGCAACCGGCTTGGCTGCATCGGCAATCGGCAATCGCGCAGCTTCGGTCGGCGCAAACTCCGGTGACGCGCTGATCGAGACCGGTGCATGGGTAAAAGTGTTGCATGGCAACAGTGATCAAGGCTCGCGTGGCGGCATCGCTGGCTATGACGCGAACTCCAACGGCTTGATCATCGGCGCCGACGGCAAGCTCAACGAGCAGACTACCCTCGGCCTCGCATTCAGCCATGTCCGCACGGATGTGTCGGGCGACAATGGCAATGACACTGATGTGACCACCAACCTGCTGAGCGGCTATGGCAGCTGGGAGCAAGGCCCGTACTCTGTACTGGGCACCCTGTCTGTCGGTAAAGGCGACAACGAGTCGAAACGCTATGTGGCCGGTGAACGTGCCAAGGGTGACTACGACTCCACCGTCCTGGCTGCTGACCTGAGCGCAGGCTACACGATCAAGCTGAATGACAACCTCAACGTCATTCCGACCGTAGCTACCCGTTATAGCAAGGTCAAGATCGACAGCTTCACTGAGAAGGGCACCGATGCGGCACTCCGCTCCGGCAGCCAGTCGCTTGAAGTCTTCGACTTGGGCGGTGGTGTGAAGCTGGAAGGCCAGTACGGTAATTTCAAGCCGACTGCCCGCCTGATGGCGTTCCACGACTTCGCCCAAGACAACGCCAACAGCACCTCGTCGTTCTCGCTGGGCGGCAACACCTTCGTGACCACTGGCGCCCCAGCGACCAAATGGACTTACGAGACCGGTGTGGGCCTGGACTGGACGAAGGGCAACTACACCGTCGGCGCCAGCTACGACTACACACGTAAAGCGGACTTCAACGCCGATACCTTCACCCTGAAAGCTCGTTACGACTGGTAAGAGTCGGCGATGAACAAACCCGCCCCACGGCGGGTTTGTTTTTAACGGAGGAAACCACTATGAAACGCACCTCCCTGCTCTTGATACGCGCCGGGGTGATGGCAGCAATCACGCTGTCCACCGGATGCTCTATGAAGCCGATTGACTTGGAAGCACAGAGCCGTGGATCGAGCCTTCGCCCGGTCGCAGTCAAGACAAGCCAATTCACTATCCAAACGCTTCAACCTGATTTGGTGAAAACGAAAGTGCTCCGGGTCTACATCGAGGGCGACGGCAGGGCATGGATCACCAGCCGCACCGTCAGCGATGATCCCACCCCACACAAAAGCATGGCTCCAGAATTGGCTATTGATGATCCGGGGCCAGCTGTCTACATGGCAAGGCCTTGTCAGTTCATCCTCAGCGCAGCCTGCAACCGAGGATTTTGGACTACAAAACGGTTTAGCCAAGAGGTGATCCGTGCAGAGAGCGAAGTGCTGGACACCCTCAAATCCCAATATGGGCTTCAAGGTTTCGAGTTGGTTGGCTACTCAGGCGGCGGCGCTGTAGCCCTTCTGCTCGCCGCGCAACGAGACGATGTGGTTCAGGTGCAAACAATCGCCGGCAACATCGATCCGCAGGCGTGGACAGCCTTGAAGCACTTACAACCCCTCACCGACTCGCTGAACCCTGTGGATTTCGCAGATCGGCTGGAAAAAGTGCCGCAACGCCATCTGATCGGTATGAACGACACTGTTGTTCCAGCTGAGGTGGCCAAGTCCTACATGCTTAAGGTGCAACCCGTCTGCGGCGAAACGGTGTTCGTCCCGGCTGACCACTTTTCAGGGTACGAACTCAGCTGGAAGGCCAACCGCAATAAAACAGTTGCCTGTGACAAATAGGGCCTTGGGTGGATTTATGGGTAGAGTCAGACCAGACATGAACGCAATCCGCAGCGTGCTGAACAAGCCGAGAGGGGAATGGCCAGATAGCTTTGAGGTGCGCTGGGATTTTTCGCCCGAGAATTTTTTCCTCGCAGAAGACGGTGCCAAACCAGAAGATTACGCCGAGGCTGAGTACATGATCGGTGAGGCCGACCTGGAGGAAATCGATTCCAAACTCCATGGTGCAAGTCGCAGGGATTCCACCCAACTTTGGGCCGTGGCAAGCAGCAAGGTTGCAGGTGCAATTCTGCACTGGAGCGGTGGCGGGCTGATGACGCCACCACATCTAGAAATCGCCATGGGCCATCTGGTAATCGTTGGCGGCAACAACCGCATGGCGGTGTGCCGGGCCGATGGGCAGGTTCGTCTTCCATTCCTATATCCGATTAGTCAGACAGCACTGTTTGCCGCCAAACTCACTACATTCTCACCCCGCGCATCTGTTTGATGCAGCTCGCTTGAGAGGCTGATATGAAAGCTTTAACCAACCCAATCGCCATTGCCGCGCTACAGCGCGTCATCAATGACGCAGCAAAAGGGCCGAAGATACGGCCAAAGTATTCAAGCCGTACAGCTGACAAGTACGTGCTCAGAGGATTTGATGAGGTGTTTTCCGAGCTTGAGGCTATTGGACGCCATCAAGGGCGCAGCATGAACTCAGAGGTCGTAGCCGCGATCCTGGAAGCTCTGGATGGCTACAAGATGAGTTGCGGGATGCTAGCGATCCTGAAATCCCACCTTGGCCGCAATGTTGCCAATGAGGTACTGGATCAGGTGCCTGACTTCGATTTGAACTTGTGCAGCAAGCCGAGGAAGTTTGTCATCCGTTTCCCCACGAGCGTCCGCGACAAGATCAGAGACGGCGTGCAGACCGTGCTCAGCGAGGACGGTGGAAAACAGAGCATGAACACCTGGATACTGAATGCTGTGGTGGAATGGATCAAGTTTCAGCGCCAGCAGTACGCCCTGTTGTCCACCTCGATCACGATGAATCAACTCCTTCTTACCAAAGCCGAGTAGGGCGCCTCATGAAGATGAAACTAGCGATGCCAATGGTGCTCGCCATGTCAGTCAGTGGGTGCGATGCAGTTCAGGATCTGGGGCGCAGTGTAAGTGACGTATTTGGGTTAAAAGCCCCGGATACGTTAGTCATTAGGCCCGGAACGACACTAAGCGCTGGCGGGCAACTACTTACCGTCTTCGGCGTTGACCCATGCCCTACGAAGCCGGAGGGGGTAATGGAGGCGATATTCGGCCCCACCCCGGAAATAGTTGATCGTGATTGTGTTGTGATAGGCCCTCTAGCCACACAAGTGAGGGTTATCCTGGGTGTAGACAGCCAGCGGGTAGACGAACTTTGGTCGGTAGAGCGAGAGGCTGACCGTATTCGGCTACGCCGCGCTAACGGCGAAATGCTGATGCCGGCACCTTGAAGCGAGAAAGAAAAAAGGCGCCCATTCAGGCGCCTTTTTACTGTCTCCGAGTTTTCTACATCATCCCTGACCACTGCCCGGAGACTGACTACGCAAACGCGTGTGATCATTTTCGGTGATTTTGGCGTATCTGGCAATCAACCCCTCCAACTCAACAGCTCGGCGGCTACCGAAGCCTGTAGCAGTGCGCCTTGAATCGAGATTCCACGCAGAGGTTCGAGCTTGTATGCGAGCCCTCGGCGTTCACACTGATCTTGGCTTGGTCACCGGGTGAAGCTGTGACGGCGCCGGATACCTGAAACACACCTGCCGATGTAGTGACGGACGTGGAAGTCGAAAAGGCGGTTTCATGGAGTTGAACCGACTCGACTGCGCCTGCGCTCTGATAGGCGACAGGAGGCGGCACGTAGGGTTCCTTTTTCGATAACACCAAGCTGAGTAGGACGGCAGCCCCGCAGACAGCTGCGCATATTTTTATCCGCCGCTTCACAGCCTTTACCATCGCATCGCAATCCTGAACAGTGCCAACCTCACTGACCATCCTGGGATCGGGATGAAGTCCGATGGTGAACGGCGTATTGCCAAACAGGCGGAGGAAAGCCCTGTTGCGTCGGTTGAGTTTCGTGTCCTGCATTCGATGCATTATATCCCCTTCATTTTTTACGAGAGCGTCGTCAGCGCAATCACTCATCGCCGTTTTGTATGGTGTAGCTGCCTTGAACAGTTAGAGCCTGCACCGAGTCCTTAGAGTCTTGCGCTATCGCGATGGGCGAAGGATTCAGTGCAAGAGCACCAAAATCCTTCCGCGATGGGATGTAACGCTGAGCATTCTCGACAGATTTCCAACCGACGTGCTCCATGAGCGTTTTCAAATCCCACCCTGCACGTGTCGCCCAGTCAGCAAAGCCTCTGCGCAAGGAGTGCGTAGTGAACCGGGGCTCGTTGGGAAACAGGTTGGCCGATACACGATTGAGAATGTGCTCAATGCTTTGTTTGTGAATACCTTTAGCCGACAAGCGCCCCCAGCGCGTGATGCCCCTGAAAGCCAGTCCCTCAGTTATTCCAGATACTTGGAGCCAGTCGAGGTAAGCGCTGGCCGGGCAGTAAGCTCTCAAGGCCCCCATCACATACCGTTTACCCTGAACATTCCGATCAGTCTTGCTGTAGGGAAGGAAGATCGAGATACCCTCGTTCCTGTTGGCCTGGACATGGCCTACATCAACCCGACTGAGTTCATCACTTCGGAATGCTTGCCAGAAGCCCAACAGAATGAGCGCTAGGTCTCGATGGGTGCGCAGAATGGCTTCATGCATACCCAGGTTTATCGCTTCCTGCTTTTCTGCTTCAAGCTTGTCGCATATCGCAAGCAGGTGCTGAAAAGTGAGCGGGTAGGCCTGTTTGGGCATGCTCATTTGATTCTTCGCAATCCCACGGATCGTGTCAGTGACGATTGCTGACTCAGTTGGGTCAGGGAACCCGAGCTTCCGGTGCCACTTCGAAATCCCTGCAATTCGCTGGCGAAGCGTACTCACCTCAAGGGATTCGGCGTAGGCTGCAAGGTAATTGCAAATTGCCTCACTCGTCGCCGGAAGCATTCCTCCATAGTCGAAACGAAAGTGCTTCACTGCTGCGCTGTAAGCACGTTCGGTATTCTCCGACCTGCCGTCCTGCCTGAACTGTTCGGCTTTGGGTGACAACCCGCTCGTGGTTTTTGGAGCCACGCGGTGCGCCTGGCTATGAGCCGGTTCAGTGTTGTCGTCGTGGTTCATGGTCATAGCCGCAGAGATTCGAGCCATCAGTATAACGGCGGGGTTGGCTAGGTAATTTCAGTTCACGCCTAAATGAGTCTCACCACAAAGCGAGCTGAGCAAGGATGATTCAAGCTTCGCAGAAGCTGTAAATCTACAGTTTATTCAGGCAACCACGCCTGAACAGGTAACCACCTTCAAGGTGGCCACCCTGTCAATGTCAGTGTTTGCGGATCAAACGTTACTCTGGCTTCCAATAGTTCCCGTCCGCGCAAGCCCACCACCTTTGAAGGGGCCATTAGCACTGTCACTGATCCTCCGGCATCCACGTCTAGGTGGGCGCCACAGTGGTCGCAATCCTCTGGCCGGGATGCGCACCGCATGTCCCTAGCAACACTGATCTGCGTATCAATGGGTGAATTGCAGTTAGGGCATTCGATGCGCATGGTTGAGCCAGCGGGCCATTCTGCGTTGTCGTTGTGGTGCATCGTTGTTCCTCGTCACAATCCGGGGCTCGCACCCTCAAAACCAAACGTGGGTCATGAGGAACACCGCGGTGTTTAGCTGCCCATCTGGGGTGTGAACTGTATGGAGCGGACGGCATAGCCTTTTTTGAAATCCGCATCACTTAACCGCTTTACTTCTTCGATAGCGCCGATGGATTTGAGGGCGCTGATCGCTGAGTTGTCAAAGGCGGTGTTCCCAGAGGCCTTCGTCAGCTTTACTCCAAACACCTTCCCGTCCCGAGCCATTTGCAACTGGACAATGGCGCTCAGGCCATCAGCAGCTCCAGCGGGTTTGTACCAGCTTTCAGAGATTCGTTTGCCCAACACCGCGTCTACCTGCTCGATGCTGAGTAATTCAGGCGAATGCGAGTTAGAAGCGACGGTGAGCGCTGCCGGTGCCTCGTTGGAATCAGCAGGAGTCGCGAATGGATTGTCGGCTCCCAGAGTGCTGGAAATAGCCTTGGCCTCGGGGACAGTGGTCGCTGTGGTTGCGGCAGTGGACGCTGCAAGCGGAACCCGCTGATCCGAGCTTACGGAAGTTGGCGCCCCCAACACACCCTGACCTGCGATATTTGGCTGCGGTGAATGGGAAGACTGCGACACCTGGGTTACAGAGGCAGATGACTGTCGCGAAACCAATTCTGCCTTGGCGCTTCTTGCAGCAACAATGGCCTTGGCCAACTCAGCCCGATCTACCTTCAACACAGTCGCTATCCCAGTCAATCCTACATCCAGCTCGTCGATCCTCGCCCGATTTTGGCGCTCCACCTCAAGCTGCTGCGCGAGACTCGCGTTGCTCAGGTTGAGCGTTTCCACTTCTGCGGCCAGGGCGTTGATGCGGGCGCTATTTGGCAGAGCGCTAAGTATCGTGGATGCGCCGGTTACGGCGACAGCCGCGATTGACAATGTGAGCGCGACATACGTCTTTTTCAGTTCTTTCAAGGTGAGCGTCCTCCGCATCGTGATCAAGCCACTTTACGCAGGTAAGCAACTGTATTCATCCGAACTGGATGCAGTTGCTGAGCCCCCTTCGCAGACTTGTTCGTAGAGGTAGAAAGCGCCCGCTCTTGGTCTGGAGACCGGCAAAAACGTCCGAGATAAGAAAGGGTGCTGAGCTTTGCATCATTCCGGGATTAGTTCCAAAGGATGGCGCTCAAGGAGCCGCCAAAACTTCGTTTGACCGTTAACAATGCCATCGGAGGTCAACCAACGTTCGGTTTTGACGGCGTTCTCTTTCCAAATTGGTTGAGTCCATTCATCGACTAGGGCGTAGGTAACTGGTCGCTCGATTCGACTCTCAGGAACAAAGCCACAGCACGCATGCTGTGCGAGAACAACCTCGCGGTATGTCACAGCATCCTGGATCACTACCGGCAGGTAGCACACTACTGCTAGCGCAAGAAGGGCATAAAGTACACTGCAATGCAGTTTGTATTTGAAACACATGATGATTCCTGCTCGATCTTAGGGTGCGAAAAGCAACTTTCTACTTCTTCATCTGACTCGGGTCAGTGTGACTGCTGGGCGTGGGCATTGCTGGTCTACTTTTTATGAACCGAGTACAACGAAGCACTGCAAAAAGGCCCTATCGGGCCGGTGGTGTGCAGCGTTTTTCCCGTGCTAGTTCCGCTGGTCTTCGGTGGCCGTGTTTCTAGATGCCAGTCCGTCAACACCTTTCCCAAAACCATCACCTGCCCATGGGATGGCAGGATGGGTTGGAAGGTCAATGTGAGCATGCCGGACGAAACTCGTACCCTTTTGGCAAGTGCCAAGGATTCATGGCTGTACATGCCCGCCGAATGGCCTTCAACTGTTCTGCAATCGGTTTGTTTTACATGATCTTTTCCCCTGAATCTTGAGTTGGGAGCCGGCGTCAGCCTTACTGGCCATCAGTAGAACAAACAGACTCAAAGATCAACCAGTCCAGACTTTGTTGCCTTCCAATAGAGCAACGCGACAACACCACCTGCCAATAGAAGTATTGAGAGAAGAAGTTTCGCGTAGATCAGCGCTGCTAAGGCGCCGAGCAAAGCGCCGCCTGCGACCGTTAAATGAAAACGTTGAGCGCGGAATCGCTTTTCACGGCCCCTTGTGAGTATTTTTGGCACTTTGAAAAAACTCCTTAACATCACCTTGATCGGCGTTGGCAACCAGAGTGGCGCTGGCAACACCGAAACACATAAGCCAAGCGTAGAGTATTCCAACAAACCACATAAAATTCCCCTTCTTAGGTTTATCCGAGAACAAGCGCGTTCTGGTACTGCCAAAGGCCCAATAAAGGGCCTGTGGCATGCAGCAATCATGTCATATCATTTTGCAGATTTAGCGACCGGAGGCAAAATTTTGGCTTGCTGGCACCATCAAAATTTCTCCGAACATCAAAATAATCGCGTTCCCACGTACTCGATCAATGGCGCGAAAGCCGTGCCTCTACTACGAGATTAGCCTGTGATTGAGAGACATGGTGGCACAGCGACTTCCCGTGCTATTCCGGCTTTCTGGGTTGAGCCTCCGACAGGAGAAAACCGTAAGCAATTACGACCACTGCCGGCATAACCCAAAAAGAGAGCTGAGCCACCAGCCGTGCAAAGCCATCAATGTTTTTCTGCATGTCGATGGGAGCGCTAGAGACAGAATCAGCCGTAAGGTTACCTAGACCGATAGAGCCTACGGCTATGATTGCAACCGCAAAGAAACCTAAATACTTAGCGCTGCTTTTTCCTTTCGACAATTTCCACAGTATGGCGCTAGTGACAAAGCTGCCGAAAAAGTAGCTGAACCCAAAGAAAGACACCCCAATGGACTCTGCACCTTGACGGAAGAGTTCGGTCTGAAAACAGATGAAGGCCACCACAAACGAGATGAAAAATCCTGCAAGTACACCTGCGCCAACTTGGTTGATAAAGCTCATTCTTCTCATCTAATCCATCTACCTATGATTTATTGGCGCAGATATTGCGCCGCTCCTACGCGCTTGGCCCGCACGGGTTGGGCATGTGTGTGCAGCGACTTCCTCGTGACTACTTCGTCGGTACACATGACTGGTGAATCATCAGCCAACCTGACCGATTCGTTGCATCAACAGTTTTTGCCCGTTGCATGGTAAGCGCGCACTTACGATCCAGGATCACGACGTTGAACGTTGCGATGTCACCCTCGATTATCGGCTCATCCATAACAGTAAACATGGTCATCAAATACTCAGAGGCGAATTCTTTTGCCATCGCAACTGTTCCTGGCTTGGCGTCGCTATGGCTTGAAAATAACAGTGGTAATGGAAGGGCAAACGCCACTAGAACCGCTGCGATAAACTGCTTGGTTGTATACATCGTTCCCTCAACTTGGCAGAGTTGGATATTTACGCCAGATTCTGGATGTGAACGGCTGATCCCAATGGCTTGCGCCTGAGCGATGCCTTGCCTCTGCTTCGGGGATACCTTCGGCGATCAAGCCCTTGGCAACGTGAAGGTGCCGGAGACGACGCTGAGCATCCAGCGCGACTAACAACCCGACCAAAAACCCTATGAAGCCAACGGCGAACAGAGCTGCTTTAAATGACATACATTTTCCTATGAGCGCAGGCGGATACAGCTTGCAATAGCATCGGTGCCTTCAACTGTTGCTTGGGTGTAACCATTGAGCCAAGTGCTGTAAAGGATAAGGCCTGCGAAGATGACGAAAACCACCGCCGCGCAGATTGCCTCCTTCTTTGTGAACTCGATTTCGATGTAGTCAGAACCTGCCATTGCAGCGTTCTCCTGCTTGATTGTGTAGGCCAAAGCGGCCTGTTCCTACTGACAATGCCCGCGCAGGGCGCGCCATTCAAAATCGGATGTATCTGGGGCCTTAGCCCCACAGTTTACGGCAGGGGTTAGGCATACTTGAGCGGACATTCCGTGCATCCATGAACACCGGGCAGAGCTTGCTTGCTGAGTATTGCGACTCCCACAGTCAGTGATGATGCGGTTCAGAACACCGGCACTTTTGTAAGAAATCCTCTTTTTGCATTTAGAACGTCTGTTCGAACGAGCCGTCTTGCTGCCAGTAGTATTCACTGTTGAGTTGATTCTTTGCCCAGTCTTCAACCAACGCTGCCATTAGGCGCTCTGGCAGTGTTATCCCCCACTGCATCAAAACAGGTGCAAATTCGCTAGCCTGCTGAGCGTGGCTGTGCTCCAGGGTGAACAGTGAATTCCACAAAGGGGTAGTCATAGGCTCGGTGGAATCGAACACGTAGCAGAAGAAGTGCGGCCCCTTCATTCCGTTGTCATAGCCGACAACGACAAGTGCTTTACCCGCAGCCGTTGTGGACGGCAGTTCTATGGTGTGACGCGACATGGTTGTCCTTATTGCTTTGATCAATATCGTTGAAACCAACACGCTCGGTTTCCATCGAGCTGATGATAACGGCTCATCGTCCCGAATCGACCTCCGTGCCGTCGCTGTTCCACCATACCTCGCGGTCAACCACGTCGTTGTCATAGTCCTGCTGGAGCGAAAGCTTGACGGTCTCTGGCAGCGTGATACCAAACGAGGCAAGCTTCGCATCGAATCCATTTACACACTGCACACTGTCGTAGTGTGTGTCGAACATCGATGCCCACACCGGCTCAGCGATATGTTCAGCGCTCAATGAGTCGCTGACATTAAGGAAGAAGTGAGTGAAGGGTGCTCTGTCGTAGCCGCAGACAATCCCCACGCTGCCGGCCGCCAGGGCAGCAGGAAGAACGATGTAATGTCGTGACACAGTTGATCCTCTTGTTGCCGGCGCTTGATTCCATGCTGACCAATCGTCTGCGCCACCATTAAACAGATGGTCGATTCGATTCCTGTAAGGCAGTACGCGATTGCTTCGCAAGCCAAGTCCCCAAGCGTCTAGCCATAGCGGGATGAGCAGCATCAATCCGCCATCACTACCCCTCGATCCACTCTTGCAGCCATACGATAACGTCGTTACAGCCGTTACTCCACCGATCCAACCTCTTTTCTACATATCCCCCTATCTCGGGCGGAAAACCGCTCTAGCATGGGATATGGTTTCTTATCGCATGTGAAATCCCAAGCTTGGCTCTCGCTTTTCTCAACGTGTTACATGATAATTACTCTGTGACGTAACGGTGTAATTTTTAACTATTTAGAGGATGCCCAATGGCTCGCGAAAAAGGGATAGGCCGCGCTGACGTATTTGCCGCGATGGAGGCCTTGCTTGAACGCGGCCTTGAGCCCTCTACACGGGCTGTGCAGCAAATTACTGGCGGCTCGAACACGACCGTTGCTAAGTACATAAAGGCCATCAAACTCGGTGCCGAGACGCCTGAACGTCAGCTGGAATCCCTCCCAGAACAGATCGAAATCCCGTTACGGCAAATGCTGGCGGCAATGGACGAGTTGGCGGATCAACGCACGGCAGAGAAAAGCGAAGCCCTGGATAAACGCCGGCAAGAAGTCGAGGCCCGATGGAGCGGGCTGTTGATGGAGAAGGAAGCTGCCGTCCAGTCATTCGAGTCGGAGCAGCGGAGCAACGCTGAGTTACGCCTACGGCTAACTGCCGAGACCCAGAAGCTTGAAACGGCAAACGCTGAGCTGGGGGAGTGGAAGGCACGAGCAATCAAGGCGGAAGCACTCAACGATCAACTGAACTCTCGACTCGTGGAGTCGAGCCGGCGCGTGGATGAAATTGAGGCGCAACTCGACAACCTGGAGCGTGCAACGGAAGTACAGCGCCAGCGTGATAGCGATGCGCACAACGCTAGGGTCTCGCAGATGCAGCAAGTCATCGATACAAGTCACGGGAACGAGTTGCGCTTGACCGAGCAACTTGGCCAGTTACAGCGCTCTTGCGAAAAGCTTGAGGCGAGTCTTCGAGAGGCCACTCGTAAAACAGCGGATGCGGAAGCTAAACAGGCAGAGCTTCAAGCCCTGGTTGGTGATTTGTCGATTGCACAGACTGAGAGCGAGAGGCGGGCTACACGCAACGAAGCCCAACTAATGGAAGCCGTGGCCTCGCGGGACGCGATGAGCGAACGCCTCAATGCCGCGCAGGGTAGCTTGATTGCTGCACAAGAGCGAATCGAGCAACTGAGGGATAGCGGAAGCGCAGAAAGCCGGTCTCTGATCATCAACCTGATCGAGCACTCGCGCAGGGTTTTCACACACGCCCAGGGCCTTGCCAAAAAGACCGACACATATTTCCAGGAGCTGGCCATCGCCCAGCGAGAGATTGAGCGCCTGTTTGGGGACAAATAGTCACTCGCCCTTTCGAGAAAAAGGAACACCCCCGGCGTTTGGCCGGGGAAATAAGCGGGTAATGGTTATCGCCGAAGGGACAGGTTGGCTACCTCGGAGCTGCGCTCGTCGTCGAGAGCGTGGTAGTAAATGTTCTGGGTGGTAGCCAGACTCTTGTGCCTCATGTCTGCCTGCAAATGCTTGGGGTTTCGGAACGGCGCATCGAACGTGGCACCGGTATGGCGAAGCCAGTGCAAGCTGGCAGACCGCAAGTTTCCGATTTCGTATTCTGGGAAGTTGGCTTCCTTCATCCTTTCGACTGTGCGATCCAGTACCAACTGCACATCGCTTCGAATGAGGCGAGAGGTCAAACCAGCGCGGCCATGAACTGTGGTGAGCAGCGGCAGGGACTCGCCAGGGGCAGGGTAGTCGGAAAGGCCTCGGGATCGACGATACCGTATCAAGTAGCTAATGCAGTCTGGCTTTACTGCGATCTTGTCTTGAACATTGCCCTTGCCGATGACGTGATACCACCACGCATCACGGTCACGAACGAATGACCCCATGGCAGGCATCCACTCACCATTACCGGCCAGATCACTTACGCGCAAGTAGCAGCCGAACATCATCACGATGCAAAAAAGTGTGCGCTCGCCCGACCGGGGCGATTCCGTGGCCATCAGCTCGGCGGTTTCAAGCAGAAACTCCCACTGGAGTTTGGACAAGGCCTTCTGTTTGGGAATTTTGAGTACCTTGCTTGCGTTCTTACGATTTGCGCGCTTGATCAGCACGCAAGGGTTACTGTCCATTACGCGGTCGGCAGTGCAGTAGCTGAACAGTGAGTTCAAGACTGCGTACACCTGCTTCAAAGAGCTGTCTGCCATGTGGAAGGACGGCGCCGGCACATCGCGGTTGTTTTCGAGCGCGCTCTTTGCCGTTGCCTTCTCCGTGCGCATGGTAAAGGGGCGCCATTCGATGTTCGGCTCATATACCCCATTGGCCAGCACGAACCGGCTCTTGATTGAAGTGCTCACCCAGGACGGATCGGGCTTTTTGCAGAACGCGAGAAAATCCTCAACATCACTGCGCAGGAATGAAAGGAACGATTTGCCTTGCTTGTTCCATGCCCACAGCATCAGTCGCTCGACCTGTGTCCGGTAGTTATTGAAGGTCGTTTTGGTGTCCTCATGTGACTTGAGGAATTTACGCACCGCATCGTAATCGGAACGGGCATCAAACCTGTCACTGAAACGCGCCAGATACTCAGTGATAAAAGGCCGGTCGTGCTCGTAATCGGCTGCATTCGACCGGGTGACTGCCTCATGGGTGTCAAACAACGGGATCAGTCGAAAGGTGGATTTCGAGGACGGCAAAGCGCTCGGGCTTTTATCTGCCATGCCCGTCGCTCGGGATCGTTGGGACATACACTTACAGGCCTCAGAAGGTGAGTTGAAGCCAGTATAAGCGCAGGCGAGGGGGAGGGTAGAGCGGTAATCCCGCTACAAGGAAAATTTTCTGAAAATGACGATCTGATTCGGAGAAATTCTTAAAATGGAAGGTTACACCCAACACAGCGTTGGGTTGAGAATCGGGAATGGGAGGGATTCCAACTCAAACGAACCGAGAGCAGTTACCCCTTTGGCCCGCACGGACTAGTTGCCGGCAGCGATCCCTAAATACCAGCCGGTAATCTGATCGCCCCAGCAGATGCTGATAAAGCCCGCTAATGCGAGATACGGGCCGAATGAAAACGGCTCAGAGTTTCCTCTTAGGCTTGCAGACCGCAGCTGGTGAAAGCCTGCGATCACAACAGCGGTGACACTGGCTAGCAAGACAGTCAGACACAGGATTTGCCAGCCGCCCCAGGCACCGATCACAGCCATCAGCTTCATGTCACCCCCGCCTAGCCCTTCGCGACCGGTGATAAGTTTGAACCCCCAATACGTGAGCCATAACGCGCTGTAACCAGCGATAGCCCCAAGCACTGAATCGTGCAAGCTGACGCCTATACCTAACAGACTCACCAACATGCCGCTCCAAAGGAGTGGGAACACGATCACATCGGGCAACACCTGATGCTCTGCGTCGATGAGTGACAACAGCACCAATGCCCAAGATAAGCCAATCAGGCAGGCAGCTAGATAGGTGCCACCGTAGCAGCCGGCAACAGCGAGGGAGGCAGCTGCTGCGATTGGTGTTGTCCAACGCCACCGATCAAAGCCCTTGTTGATATGCACTGAACCTACAGCATCAGGATCAAGCGCAAGATGCGCCACGGCGTCTCGATGCCATACGTCGAAAAGCCAAGCTGGCAACCTTGAACCAATCAAGCCAATGATGCGCCCTGCGCAAGCTCCTATGCATGCCGCCGCGATCATCAGGATTGGCTGGTCAACGATATACATAAAATCTCCACTTTGGCCAAAAAAAAGGCAGGCGTGAGCCTGCCTAAAGTTGGGAATATCTACTATGCGTAAGCGCTAAACCCCATCATCGTGAGGACGGCTTGGGCAGCAAAAAGGAGTACGAATGCATACCCGAACATGGGAAGCATCCGTTGGGTTTTGCGGTAAATCCAAAACCCACAAAAGGCGATGGCCATCATTGGCAAGGTGAGTACGCCAGCCAGATACAGCCCTTCGAACCAAGCATGAGCGGCGAACGTACCCGCGAAAAGCAACTCGACTGCGGGGTACGTCCAGCTGATCCTGCAAGAACAGGAGGCACATTTTCCACGAAGCAGGAGCCACCCCAAGACTGGGATGTTGTGCTTAGCCTTGATCGGAGCTGCGCAGCAGGGGCAAGCGGAGCGGGGCACAGATAGATTGAACTTCCCATGTCGCTTAGTTAACTCTTGCAGTGCGTTGCCGTCCGCGTAATCCGGGCCGAGTCTTTTCATGATCGGGAGTCGGTAGCAAACAACGTTTACGAATGATCCAATACAGGCCCCGATAATGCCGAACCACAGAACGATGACCCAGCCACTCGGCAGTTGACTCAAGTCCATATCAAACCCCCGCAGCGATGCATTCGGGCAGTAGATCAGCCAGCACGAACTCCAGCTTCTCTACGGTAATTGGTTTGATGATTACCGCGCTGGCTCCCTGTGCTCGCGCAAAAGAGTGCAGTGCAGCGTCAGTAGAGGCCGTGACAACGACAATGGGGATGAGACTGGCCGCTGTGTACTGCTCCCTTACAGTCGCCAATTCACCGATGCCGTTGTGGAGGTCACCGATATGAATGTCCATGAGGATCAAGTCAGGCAGAGGCTCGATCCGCAGCCCTGAATGAAACTCCCCCGGCGTTCCGTGTACCACCACCTCGGGGAAAAATCTCTGCGCAACCTGGGTGGCGAGGAATGAGTCTGTGCGCGAGTCGTCGAGGATCGTTACTTTCATCATGGGCACCAAAAAGCAGGCCGAAGCCTGCTCCAAGAGGGTGGTTAGTAAGGAGAAAATTTCGCTTCGATTACACGCTGCTCACGGATGTGCTGCTCATAGGTCAGCTCTTTATCCTGGAGTTTGTGATCGATCACCTCAAGTGCCTTGCGCTTCTCACGTTCGGCATAGTCTTTGGTGCTCCAGTAGTTGCGCTCTTTGGCTGCCAGAGCAGCATCTGCCGGCATCCAGAGGGGGCCGAGGAAGGGCCAAGTAAGAACACTGAATGTCGCTGCTACGGGGTGGCCGGTGTATGCATAGCCCCCAATAGGGAGGATGCCAAGGCCAGCGGCAAGCGCAACGCTCTTTTCCTGCTGCTCTAACCCCTTGGCCTTGTAAGCGTCATATTCACGCTCCTGGCCGGGGGAGAGGTGGGTCACGCAGCCCGAGGTCAGCAACGTGGCGCTGATGATTGCTGCGATGGTGATTTTCTTGAACGTCATTTCTGATGGTGCCTTGAGTTGATAATGCTACTGGTATAACGGCTGAATACGCTAAACCGCGCCTCTCGCCGTTCAGCTTCCCAAAATGCCCAGCCCCGATACTGGGAAGCCGCAGGGCAGGGAAGCAGTACCTCCGACCACACTAGCCACAAGCGGGGCCGGATTCACCTCAACACGGTGCAGTTACTCATCGTAGCGACGTTGTTCTTCCTATTCACACTTCAATAGGAAGAATAAAACCTTATAGATCAGCAGGTTATGCGAGCCACAAGACTGGCGAGAGTTCGGCATCAGGCAACGGTTCCGTGGATTCGAACGAGACAAATTTCATGCTTACAGGCGTGGCTTTTAGGGTCAGCCCCCGTGGACTGGGTAACTGGTGTTGACGCTCGCGGAAGCGGGCAAACGTAAGCGAAAAAGTCAGCAGCAGTTAGCCAGATCATATTGAAGCCTTTAGTTCACGCACTGAACGGTGATGACGGTGTTAGGAAGCGAATTACCTGGACGGTTGTAATCGAATCCCGCATTAAATTCTGTAACCAACCCGAATGTGTAGCCCTGCGTTTTGCAGTATCGTGAGCCACATACGGTCTGATATCTTGGGTAGTCATAATTAAGCACGTTGTAAGTATCCCAGCCGTCATAGGTGCACGCAGGAAAAACAACTCCTGTTGTAAGCTCGAAGGTTCTTGCCGCTGGGGTTCTTGTCCAGACTCCTTTGTAACATGAGAGGGTCATACCATCAGCGTCTCTTGCCACAGCACCCACAGAACAATTCTTAGCACCTTCAACTACGACGTGATCTAATACTATCCCTTGTTTGAATGTAGCTTTTCCTGAAAATTGAGACTCACCTTGCACACCTAGCGCGCCAGCGATAGCTGCCATTTCCTGGACGTTTAATGTGCGAGTTTGTACACCGCCCGAAAAGGAGCCGCCTACCGCATTGATGGTATTAACTTCGTTTATATTGTTGCCCCCGAGGTAAAGCGTTGTACGCATCCTGTTAAGCTCAGCGTTGCCAGTGGCAATTCTGGAGAGCTTCGCGTCCAGCGCTGGCTCAGAGCCGGGCACACCAATGGTTGTCCTTATCTGGTAAACGTCCGGCGCCACTATTTCTGTGCCTGCTATCAGATTCACAAGCAACCCGTCATAGTCCTTAACCGCATTTTGATCGAGGCTGAATGTCTTGGCAGTGCATGAGGAACTATATGGGGAGTTATATTTGTTCATGGCTGTAATTCCAGCCAGATAGGCCGGAGTAGAGTTGCGAAGCACGCTTATAGCATCAGAGCATGTAGCATTTCCGGGCCATGCTCCTTTATCTATTCGATAAGAACGAGCCGCATCCATTATCATGGTAGTCTCCGCCGCCGTTAGCTCAGCTCTTCGCTGATTGATTTCGGAGATCATGTTAGGCGTAGTTAAAGCTGCAATAATGCTGATAATAGCCAAAACAACCATCAGCTCCAAAAGGGTAAATCCACTTTGCCTTTTCAAACCTACGCCCCACCATATTGTTTTAGTAGATTTTCCATTTATTCGCCTCCCAATAAGAATTCCTTTTGCTTGGTACACATTTGTGTCGCGTCGAAACCCATCAACAAGTGACTTTGAATTTCTGCTCAACCATTAGCCAATCACCTTTTGGATCGTAGAGTTCAAAGTTAAAGCACACCACGTCTAAAGGCATTCGTTTGAATGCTGGATCGCACTGGTGCGGATCGAACACCGCAATGTCAAATTCTGGATGCCTGAACGCCACTACCCAGTGCCAGCGCCCCTCAGCCCCTCGCCAGTCGTCACGAACCTTTAGTACCCCCAAACCTTGGAAGCTATCCCAACCCGACCATCGCCGCGTACTGACCACAAGCCCTGACAACTCGATAGCCATCCTCATTTCCCAGCTTGCGGTTGAGTAAGCCGGGCGGGACTTGCGTCGAATGCCGAAACCGTGCGCGTTGAAAATCAACCTCGCGGCCTCATAAGAAGAGCCGGTGACCATAGCTAGGCAGGCGACACCGCATCCATACGGATCGGTCTGCCTGATCTTCTGGATACCACATCGATTTTGCCAATCCCCCATGGTGCAGATCCTCCCGTTACGAACAGTTGCCGGCTTTACGGAAGCCAGCAGCGATTGCCTCAGCTTCCGTAGCGAACTCCTGACGGTTCCTCTCGCTTAGCCGCTCATAACTCGGACAACCCTGTGGGAGGTGGTACACACCGCTGCGCCTGTTAGCGCGTACCGGGGCGCTCGCATGCGACGTCACGTTCTGATGTACAACGATTGGCACAGCTGCACTCAAGCTAACGCGTCCTGCTGCCGGCTCGACGCCTTCTCCCATAGGCTTGAATCCAGGAACCCACTGGCGCTCTCCGGTAACGAAGGGGTTGTGATGGCCCATTGAAAAGGAGATACGTCGGTCACGTTCGATTTCCCAAGGCGAAACCGGATATGCCCGATCCCAGGCCATTAGGACTCGTTGCTGTTGATCACTGAGACGAATGCTGTACCGATCTGCCATGTAAAAGGTGATGCGTGCAGCTTCTCCTTTCACCTCGTTACGTGGCTCTACAGCACGGACACTGGTTCCAATTTTCGTTGTGCATGAACCAAGGGGGACAGCTGGGCCTGAGACCATGCCGTAGTTGGTATTTGAGCGCAGGGCATTCGCCGTACCGATGCTTGGCGTAAGGTTGAACATATCGGCTTCCATCCGGTTGAACACCGGATCGGTACGTTGGCAATTCTGTCTACCACCATCGCGCCAGCACTGCCGCTGATTCGCCACAGCACTTATAGCCATGACGTGTTCCCACTCAAGCCGGTCAGCACGGTCGGCCATACTGTCGGCCTGGAAACCGCAACTCGTCTTTTCCATCCGTCCACCAGACTTGCCAACCCACTGCCATTTGCACCCGCAATAAAAATCGCCAGAGGCGGACTGGTTTTGGTCGAAGTAAACGTGTTCACGAAGCAGACGCTTCGCTTGGGCAAAGTCTTCGGGAGCGGCATTCGCAGAGATTGAAAACCCGAATGTCAGGCACACTGTTAACAGGATCAGAGGCTTCATAAAAGTTGATATTCTCAGACCGAGTTGTCGTCGTAATCGTCTTCCGACGAGCCATAAAGATCCTCATACGCCTCACTGACGGCCTGAGCAGCTGCACGCGAAATGGCTTCCTCCGTCTTCAAGTGGAAGCCGGACGCCATCAGCAGCACGCGGGCATCAAAGACTGAGAGTTGAGCGCATTCTCGAACCACGTCCTGATACAGCCTGCTTTCCCACTGCTCGAAAATCTGGCTGTAGGGCACCTTTGCTCTGATCGAGTCAAGAACATCACACGCAGACGTATAGGCACCTGAATGCCAGATCGGTACTTCGCCAGCTCTGCGCTGGTCGAAATCGTTCGAGCGCTTGGTGAGGTCATACAGAATGAAATCGCACCCTTTGCCGGTCGCGTTGGCCAATTCTTGAAGCCATTTCTGGTCTTCCGGTGTGAGCAGCGAGCGTTCCATTGAATCCTCCATGCACGATTCAAAGGAGCATATCGTTGAGCGTGATTGGAATCAGCCGAACTGCTTGCAGTTACTCATCACAGCCGCTATATCAAGCAACGCCTGCGTTCGTAATCTCACGAATGCACCTCAATCTATAGGGAAGAAAATGGCACGTAGCCTTACCGACGACTTGAATCCCATCACAACCGAAAAACACATTCCCTCTGTGGTGCAGGAAGTCTTCACCGCTATGGTGATGCATATTGAATCAACCGGGTGGGGCGGAGCCTGCCATTCTTCATCCGCGATCATGCACATGCTGCTCAAGGAAAAAGGCGTTGATTCCACTATTAAAATCGGTGAGGTAGGAGGCGGCGGATACTGGTTCGATCACTCATGGATCGAGATTGATAACCTGGTATTCGACGCTGCCGTCGCATATCCCCAGGTGGGTGGAAAACGATTGGGCGGGCCAGTTTTTGCCGGCATTGACATCGTGTCAGGGATCGAAACCACACTTACCTATGGCATTGGTAAAAAAGGCGGTCTCGAAGAAGAAGCCCAGCAGATTGCTTTGCTTTCACTTGGTGCGTACTTTCAGTTTGCTGACCAGCACGCACTCGTAGAAGCAATGGGCAATGGCGAACAACCACCACCAGCCCTTTGGGATCGTGCCTCTTACATTGGAACAGATTGCGGGGTTCACAGGTCTCCCGCAGAGTTGGCTCGCGAATACTTCGAGGTACGGCGTGCAGAGACCTACGCCTGATTGAAATGGCGCGGGTTGAGGCTCGCGCACCTTACCCCTCCAAATCCCATACACCCTATTCTTCCTATTATTAATCTAATCGGAAAATCGGCGCGTCTGTCAGGCATCAGGCCACTACCCCGGTGACGCCTGATAAAACAGGATTGACCGTCTGGGTGTCACTCTCCTAGTCAGGTGCAATCCAGAAGATCACACCCGCATCCGAAACGGATCACCTCAAGATTAAATATGGGATTTGAGAACGAACAGGCTAATGACTGTAGGAATGAGCCCGTTAAGGGACGGGCTCATTCGCGATCAAAACTCGTATCGTAATTTAGCTGTAACGGTCTCGGCGCGATAGCCATCACGCTGAGAATTATCGTAAGTGGCACCTACTGACCAAGCATTGAGCTTGTAAGTGAGCCCTACGCCGGAAGAGATTGTGTTCCGTGAATTGACTCTGCCGGTAGTTGTAAACGGTGTGTCGCCTTGTACAAACGTTGATGTGGTGCGTGAATCGTCGCCAATGAAATCGTGCCAGTTCATGAGTTTCAGTTCTGGCTCAAGTGTTCCTCGCCCGATATCAATAACACTCGCCATCCGAACGCCTGCTCCCAATTCCGCGAGTTCGTATCGCTGCCCGTCTACATGTAGCGCCGCAGATGATCCCTTTTCGGTTAATGAATCAATTTCAATAACAGAGTAACGAGCACCAATGCTAGGCTCTACGACAACACCTTCTGATGGTCGGAAAGTATAGCCACCTACGATGCTGGCACCGACGTTTCTGCTATCGTATGAAGCTTTAGCCATAGTCCCAGCGATGTATCGCTTAGAATCGTTATTATTAAAACCTAACAAAGCAGAACCATTAACAAACCAACTACCCTGCTCCCAAATCCCATAAAAGGTTACAGCTTGGCCATCTACATCGAGCTTGTTTCCGCTATCCATTCCGATATCAGTTCGCAGCACACTGTAGGCGACACCGACCGTAACCTCATCGTTGAATTTAGCGTCTACGCCAACAGCCACACCATTACTGCTAGCACTGTAACCATCAACATTAGCACGCAAATCTTGATCAACCTTGGTGTGAAGAGATTGCGCCCAAACGCCACGATTCAAAAGCTGATCGCCAGACGAAAGACCAGACCGCAACGCTACGGATCGAGCGTTTAAGGCATCATTGACCAGTGCTTGGCTGTTCAAAGCCTCGGTACGCAAGCCGTCAGACAAATCAGGCTTTAACTGCTCGGAAAGAGCCGCCAGACGACCTGGGGTGTTTGCCGTTGCGAATGACTGGAATACAGGATCTTTTACGTCAATATTCGAAAGCACCTCCTTGGCCAATGGGATAAGTGCATTCGCCGCGTTCTTGGTGCCTCCAGCTGCAACAATTTCGCTGATTATTTGCACGTCCGGTTTTAGGCCAATCGTTATTCCTCCACCATTGCCACCGCTGGGCGGAACGGGGGGCGGATCAGTCGTGACTGGCGGCGTAACCGGTGGTGTGACCGGCGGTGTAACTGGGGGCGTGACTGGTGGTGTGACTGGTGGTGTGACTGGTGGTGTGACTGGTGGTGTGACTGGGGGCGTAACCGGTGGCGTGACTGGGGGCGTGACAGGTGGTGTGACTGGGGGCGTAACCGGTGGCGTGACTGGGGGCGTGACAGGTGGTGTGACTGGTGGTGTGACATGTCCCAGGTCTGCGACGATATTGTTACCATCGACACCGAATGCGCGTACCTCTAGCAAGGCCGAGCTGGAACCGACCTTTACGTTATCGCCCCCGACGATATTAGAGGCACTTACGAGCGTATAGCGACTAGGCGAGGGACTGAAATTTGTTGGAGTCGCCATCAACTCGATTTCAGAATTGTTCGCAAACGACGCCTGCCCAGAAACGTTGAGTATCGCTTCATCTGGATCTGTGCTCTCTGAAATGTACATTTGCATCAGAGAGTTTGAAGCCATCGAGAAGTCACCAACAATGTTGGTGTGGTCGGCATTCAATTTAAACACGCCGGAATTTACGTTGACTGATGCTGACTGAATTTCCTTTCCGTAGAAGCTTGCACTTCCATTTATAGCAACTTCTGCCATATCAAGGATATCACCGTAAATGTCGCCTTTAGACCAATCCAGTGTTGTAGTGCCGCCCCCTTTAATTGCGGCAACACCACCTATGATAGATCCACCATCCTGATGGACAGTGAAGGCGCTACCATTTGGGTCAACATTTATCGCAACATTATCTGCCGAGATTTTACCGCTGTTAGAAATACCATCTTCAAAGATTGCGGAGTAAACCTGCACTCCTACAGCCCCATCACCAGAAGCCGAAATCACACCGGCATTATTCAAGGACTGAAGTTTTGACTCAGTAATGCCTACCGCAATTGCTGATTCACCACTTGCGTCGATAGTGCCAGTATTAAAAATCCTTCCTATTGCACCAAGCGTACCACCTGAAACATCAATGGCCATAGCTTGATTGCCGGCAACACGGATCAACCCATTATTGATAATCGATCCATTTTTTTCTTGAGCGTCAAGAGACCAAGCCTGTATCGCTTTTACGCCATCACCTTCGGCAATAATGCTCCCTATGTTAATTAATGCTCCATATATACCAACAGACTGCATGCTCAACGCAATTGCGCGCCTACCAAACGTATAAATGTCGCCTTTATTTATTAAATCACCCTCGATAGTTGAGCCCATTACGGATAGGCCTGTCCCTTCCTGACCTGGTGATAATTTTCCAGTCAAGATTAGACTGCCTTTGAGGGTTGAATCCCAAAATGAAATTGCTGTGCCCCCTACCCCCACAATATCAATATCACCGGTATTAACGAAATCACCAGCAATAACAGTTGGCTTATATACGCACCCTGGCACTCCACCACAGCGGCGACTCGACACAAGCAATCCATCAATGTAATTGCCGGTCATGTTTAAGTCAGCGTCGTTAGTAAGGGAACCCTCTAATTGCATATTCCAGAAATCGAGCGCACGCCTTTGATTGCCCGTAGAACTAGCCGATGGCAATTCACCCAAAAGATAAACATCTTTGTAAGTTGCGCTGTTAAGTAAAACTGCGCCAGAGCCAAAATCGAACGTTTTGTTCTCTCCTGATGCAGCAAGAACAGGATTACTGACAGACGCAACTGCTACGAGCGTAAGTACGTATTGCATTTTTGATGTGAGCACTACTATCTCCGCTGAGATTCCCCCTAAAGCTCAGATATATGCCAGAGCAGCCTTTTGGATTCCACCGAACCCATAGCACTTCCCCTCCATCCGGCCCGCGCTCGATGGTGCTCATTATTTTTCAGGGACTTACGCTGATCATGACCACGAGTGGTAGACGTAAGCGGCCACCTCTAAAAGTGCTTTGCCTTCGTCTTAAGCGAAAATTGATCTTGCGCTGCGAGGCAAGAGGTCTCTTCCTTGAGACCCCTACACCTTGAGGGGCATCGAATTCGGCTGAACTCGTGTAACTGTGAACCTGGGAGGGTCAAGATTTAGCCTCGCCCCGCCCTTACCGCCGTGCTCAGCTCCACTACCTCACGCCGCGTGAATAGGGGGAAACTGAGAAGAAGAACATTTCTGCCCGTTGGCCGGATTGAATGGGCTTCATGTGACGCCTGACAAACAGGTTTGACCGCCTGGAAAAAATCCTAAGCCTCAGCCTTCCTACCCAACGCCAGCTGATTGACATGCTTCTGGAGTGCCGTGAGGTCTTCCATGATTCCACCGAGCGGGTAGACGTGCCCATTGAGCATGCCGGAGCGCTCCATGGCGTAGTAGTCATTCTCAAGCCTTGCGAAGTTTTCGTTGTCGGGTATCAAATTCAGATCGCCCGTATTGCACCGCCCATAGTGGGCAGATCCGCTATTGTAGAAGACGGATTTTAGTGCAATCACATCATCAAGCAGTTCGAGGTCGTCCTGAGCTTGAACACCAACTTCATGCTGTAGGAGCATAGCGAGGTCATACCAATGCCGAGAGATTCGATCCTTGCCTTCTGGGATTGGCTTGTTGCACTGAGCATGGATCAGCGTGACCTTTTCCCAAAACGTCCTGGCCGGAGATAGAACCACTACGTTCTCAGCCTTGGGAAAGGAAACGCCCTCGAACAGCCCGGATACGTCTGGCTCAATTGTGTGAACAGCATTTGGGTCGATGATGTTTCGTCCGCCAAACTCCACCAGGACGTGATCACGCAAATACCCCTTCGCGTCAGCAGCCATAGCTGGGTAGAAAATGTGGATCGACTCGCCATCTTCACTTACGGAAAGCTGGCATTCCGAGGCACAACCGAAGCTTTGGAGCTTTGCGTTTAAATATGGCATGACCGCTTCACGCGTATAACGGCCAACCTCAGCAATCAGCGCATCGCTGACCTTTCTACGCTTAGCCCCAGACAGCTGTAGCAGTTCTGGCACGCTGTGCTTACAGCCTAAACCCCTATAGTCAACGGTAATGTCAACGTCCTCAGAGAAACGTTTGATCACGCCATGAACTTTCGAAAGGCTTGTGCCTCCTTTGAAGGCCATAGCCTTCTTTTCGGGCATTGCGAAGAGTAGCTGGAGGACAAGTGTCAGCCATATGTCCTTTTCGATCACGCTTGGAGAGCGGCCAGTTTCGGCATATGCCTCACTTAAGATTTCGCGTTGGCCCGCCTGGGGGAGTTCGAAATATGACTTTGACACGCTTATTCCTTAGCGGCACATACCAGTGCCGACCGCATCCACTCAGGCATTTTGCAGGCCATGAGCTTGTTAAACTCTTCTTTGCTGAGGGAGCTAGCCACCTTGCGAGCCGCCAATTCCGTCAGCCCCTCCTTACCTAAATACAGCAAAGCTGTGAGCGCTACACCGATCTTAGTACCGGCCTGCTGGAGCCGCAGGCGAGACACATGTCGAAGCCGTACCACAGCGCTTCCAATCCTGATTTCACGGGAAGATCCACTGGTGTAGTAAGTCGGTAGCACCTGCATCTGGGTGCTGAGACCCAGCCGGCGCACGGCCTCTGCCCCATGCACTTGGATAGTCTCCCCTCTTACCTTGGCGACCGCTTCCATAACCGCAATAGGGTTGGCACGAACTCTTTTACCTGTGTACTCGCTCTGCTTGGGACGCATATAGACCCCACGAGCCACACGCTCCAGCGAGCCGCTGAGCACCAACCGCGATAGCGCTTTGTCTACCGAGGCACGGGAGCCAACCTGCGCAAACACCGCGCCAGCAAAGGGGCGGCCCTTGGGCATGTGCTTGATACGGTTCGAGATAGACTCTGCAACAGACATGGGAGACTCCGTTTGTGTCAGAAGTTTTGTGGAATATTCCTGACTCAGATACCTACTATAGCCCTTATGTTCCGTGGCTTCCACTCATTCAACCGTATACTGACTGGTGAAACCAGTCAGCTATCCCTTCAACGCTGGATTCGATCACCACAGCTGGCGTAAATGGTGGCACCAACTCAAGCAGCTTCCTCCACCGCAGCACCCGACCGCTGAGCTGCTGCCCTCACCCACTTCGCAAACACGACCGAAATGCTCGCGTCGTTGAAACGTCTCCCCAGCGGCTTTGAATACACAACATCGATTCCGTTGACCGAAGGCATTTTGCGTACAGCCCCCTCGGGAAGAATCGCACCAATGACGCCGCCTTCGCGCACGAATTGCACGGCATGTTCAAAGTGGCTTTGCCAGACACGTCCTGCATACGGTGGATTCATGAGCACAGCATCAGCTTCGCCGTGAAGGTCTCCCGGCTTTAGGCTGAGGAAGTCCGCCCGTGTTACTTCAAACCCCATCTTGTCCAGGGCCAAAGCACGCAGCCGATCAATCTCCACACAGTGCGTCTGGAGCGGCATATGCTTTGCGATCCCCCCCATGCCGGCTGAGGTCTCATAGCAAATATCGGCCTCACTCACGCCAACCCAACCCACAAACTCTTTGGCCAACTCAGCGGAGGTCGAATAAAACTGGTGGCTTACTTTTTCCGGCACCTCACCAGTAGCGACAATTTGTGCGACCACATCCGCAGGCGGATAGTCGAACAGGTGGCCATCACCGTCCCGAACACCACCAATCTGCGCCAAAACGTCATCTAGCATTGATCTGATCGCGCCTCCCAGCCGCTTGTTGTCGATGAGCGAGTAGGACGGCAGCCGCAGCTTCCAGAGCCCGTTGTCGGTCTGCTCCTGATAGATGTTTCGCAGGTAGCTGCGAACTTGCCGTGGAACCACAGACTTAATCAGCTCGCTTGAACCGAAACCCGACTTTCTGAGTGGTTTCTTGAGTGTCGCCTCGTCGGGCAGTGCTTTAGGGTGGATGTACGCTAGGGCAATGTTGAGCTTGTTCGCGATCACCGGATGAACCTCCACATGAAGAGTGCCCACCATGAACGCTTTGATACGAAGCGCGCCCTCCATGACTTCAAACCATTCGCCGCAGTGATGCTTTCGAGCATCCTCCAGAAAGCCATTGGCATCGGTGAATGGGTCATCTGCACCCGTCATCACGGTAGAGCAGACATTGATCAGGTCTTGCACAACACGAACCTTGTCGTGGTTTGTGCCTCCGCCCTCGCTAAATACATTGTTGAGGATGAAGCGTTTATGAAATATGCCCCCCCAATTTGTCTTGTGGCATCCACTAAGAGAGCGCCATAGCGCATCGGTTCTCATCGAGAAGAAGTTAGCCCGATGGGCCTCTATCAAGGACAGTACGCCGTATACGGTTGAATGATCAAAGCGGGGCATACCCACAGACTGAGCGCCGTCCTTAGCTGGTTTGCGCCACGCCTTGAAAGAGTCGTGCCATTGCTCCCACAGGTCAGCTGGAAGGATGTAGGTTAGCCCCAGAAGATCAAATAGCTTGAACCACCAGCATTCCTGGCGGGCATTGATTCCTCGCGAAAGGTTGAACATTTCCAACAAGTCCATAGCCCAGAAGGCTGTGATATTGCTGGACTTGTACACTTCGGCGCCGAAGGCAAACGAGGCAAGGACTGGACGATTTTCCTTGCTCATGAGGTCTGCGTGGAGCCGGCGCATTTCTGCCTCACCATGCTCATACTCACGGATCAGATCATCGATAGCCGGCGTGCTCAATGTGGGTAAAAATTCCCGGTATTCCTCTGGGATATGAGCAACTGGAAAATTGAATTCGAACATGCGGCAAACTCCGTTAGATATGGAGCCATGCTCCCACCAGGCCGGGCGTGTCATTGCCTTCATCGAGCCGAGGAAGTGAAATCGTCACCACCCATAATCAGAAACCACGACGATTCTCGCAGGAGTGCATTTTGTAGGGCGTTATGAAGCAATTCAGAGCAAGCCGCCCAGCCCGGCAATGACGGCACAATAAGGTACAGCCAGTAACTGCATTGAGTTGAGCGGTTATAGCCCTGCACGACCGTTAAAGTAAGGGCATCCATCTAGCTACCGGAGCCTCGGCGTTGCATTCTTCCCATGAGCTACAGACCATGGCCACAAAGGTCGCAGATGCCGTCACTTCCCTAGTCAATGCACGGACGGCCTCCCAGGAAAACAAAGCGCGCCGGCAGCATTCACTTATCTTCCGGCTGTACTACTGGCTGTTTCCTTTACATACCGAACGGCTGGAGGCCTCAGCCGAATCAGCACTTGAAACCGCGAAAGCCGATGGTCAACGAGTTGCCTCGGACTGGATCAAGGCAACAGCCCTGCACTACTTGAATCAAAACGGATCTGATAGGCACCGACGCGCTGAGCAGCTATCGGAAATCAGCAAGCTACAGCAGCACATCGGACTGACTGCGGACTTGCTTCAACTCTCCCAGAGTGCAATGCAACATTTAACAAATGCCGCGTATGACTGCGATCTAGCGTGGGCCGCAGAGTTAGTCGATCTGTTCAACAAAAACAAGACGATTTCGCTTGATTCAAGAATAAAGAATTCCATTGCTGCGGCTTCGGTACGAAGTGCAAACGCATCGGTTCGCGCCTTTTTAGAAGCACTACAGAATCACAGATCGGCGACCATGGAAGCTGAGCCGGGCGACGCCCTTGAACTGGCCGTCGATATCGCGTTTGATCCGGGTATCGACGTGCTGAGTTGGATCAACATGCCCACAGTGCAAGAAGCAGCTGTGGAATGCCGTCGCATTGCGGCGCGACTTGCACTAAGCCATGATCGTTTCGAGCGTTTGACCAAGGATTCCCATACTCGCTTAGGTCATGCCACAGAGGTGCTGAGGAAGATAGAGCTACCCTACCTAGCTGCCGCTGCCGAGCACGTCCCCACACTGATCAAGAGCGCATTACCGACACGCATCTAATGGCTTGCATCGAACCGCAAGCTAGGAATTGAAAATGATCCCGAAACCAACTGCTGAATACAATCGCTACCCGTTCGACACCAGCTACACCTTCACGGTGGACAGTGGTATCGGTAGGTACATGTCCTCCCCGCTTGATGAGGTTTACGAACATGAGCCCGGCGATCAGGTTGCCATGGGCAGTCTGCCTCCAGAGGAATTCGAGGTTCGCGACCATCTACTGCTTGCGTGCGCGTTGCGCTCACGAGTTTCTGGATTTGAATTTTGGTGGAGTCAGTTCTTAAAGCCCACTGAGGCATATCGCAAAAGCGCTGCCGCGTTTGAACGCTTAGGGGCACTCGCAGCTCGCTCACCAGAGCATCGAGCTGCTTTCGTTAGACTCAGCCGTTGCAGCGCAGTCGGAAAAGTAATTCAGCTTGAATTGACGCGGATGGTAAACCGAGCCGACCGTAGCAAAACGGTTGTGGCGGCATAGCAAGCGAATAACCGAAGGATTCACAATATAAAAAGCCCCGCGTGCGGGGCTCAGTGTGCGTGCCTCACGACTCAAAGAGCCACTTAGTCCGCGTTTCCCATTGGCACGGGGTGGCAGCGGCGCCAGCACGAAAATACCTCAGCAAACCCTACCCTACAAGCCCCGCATCGACCTGCCAACGGGAGAGTGGCGCGCTCCAGGGGAGCGCAGGTTGTTCTCTCAACAGAGTGAAACCGTGGCCGTCGAACGAGTATGTTTTGAGTTGATCGAAGCAGCGCCAATTCCCATCCAACTCGAACGTCACCAACATCACTAGCAGCGGCTTATGCACGCCGTGCCAAGCGGCCCTGATCTTCTCTAGATTGACTTCATGATGACCTGTCGAGCTGTACCCGATATAAGCGCATACGTCGCAGTCAGAGGCGGCGGCTGCAAGCTTTGCTATCTCCCCTACCCGATTGTCCCGTGGTTCTTCCCACTCCCACTCAAGCTTTGCCCAAACCTTTCGATTGGCAAACTGCAATTCGGCGTCTGTACGGCCACCTGACTCAAAGCAGGAAAAGAGCCCCATTAGGCTCGCGACCTGACGCACTGAGGTAGCGATATGCGTAGTCCAATCGGCACGTTTGGCGAAGTCGATGCCACTCAGGGAAACAGGGAAGTCCCTGTACCAAAATGCGTTGAACAGCGTAATGAAATCATTGACCCGGTAGTCCATTGAAGCTAGTGCTCCCAGTGTGTCATGCGTTACTCAAAAGCGGGTGCGGTCGAGATAGCTGGACAGTGCTGCATATGCTTTCCCGGAAGGCACCCTCACCCCAACAAAAGCTACGGCTATGCGGGGTTCCAGGACTGCGTGCTCAAGCAGCGACCTACTATGTAGATTGCCGATCAGTTTCTGTAGCATCCTCGAAGCCAAGATCGGCCAAATGCTCTTGAAATGCTTCGACAGTCAGTTTCAGAGGCCCTATACCTGCGACTACAGCAACCAAGTCATTGCAGAGTGAGAGTGCACGCCAACCGTCATCAAGGACGCGCAACTCTGCACTTCCAGCAGGAGAAATCTTCGGCCACGTGATTTCAAACTCGCCATGGTAGTTTTCGCCGGCTTCAACCCTGACGATGAATCGCTCGTGTGCTTCCCTATGAAGGGCTGACGCTGCATACCAAGCCCTAGAGGTCTGTACGAAGCTGCGCTTGTAATTGCTCATGGTTTTCCGTGGATTCAGTAGTCGTTGAAAATTCGGAGGATAAACCCTGCCATGGCCATCACCATTCCGATCACAAACACGATGGGGTTCAAGCCTGCGGGGCCAAATGCCCAAGCGGCACCCACGCCGAATACCAAAGGGCCTACCACAACGGCGAACGCGCCGATTAACCCAGAAAGCCTGATCGACGCCAGAATGATAAACACGCCGACGCCGATGACTACCGAGCTGTATTCGCTACTGATTCCGTAGAAGTTCGCGAGGAATACGCCAAGGGCGCAGCCCCCCAACGCCGAGAGAGCGAGTCCGGTCGTTCGCCATACCTGATTTGTAGCGCCGATTGTCATAGTCATTTTGTCCCTGCTAGATCCCGAGGGCCGAAAGCGGCCTGTGCTTATTGACGAGGCCCGCACGTGCCGGGCTTGTGGGTGCAGCGACTGTTCCGTGTTAGTTGGACTTTTTGGGAGCATGCTGGTTGCCGGCGAAAATCAGCGTACTGCCGAAAATGCCAGCAATCCCGCACGACAAAACCAATGCACTGGTATTGCCAATCCAGCCTGGGCGACCGTCATAGAGAAAGTCATTCACGGCGTAACCAATTCCACCCAAAATGAAAAACAAGGCTGAGACACAGCCGAGGATTATCACTATCGACATGGCATCGAATTTCGACTTCGCTTTTGTGTTTGCCATTGGATTCTTCCTCGAACTTAAGGCTTTCGGAGCAAGCTGCAAAGGTCGTTGTAGAACCTAAACGACTGCCAAAGCGAGAAGATCGCAATAGCGGTTGGAAATAGCACTGAGATTTCAAAAGCGCTCGCAGAATATGGCAAAGCCCACAAGGCTATGCCGGTACAAGTCATGCCGAGAAACACGTACATAAGAAGCCCTTGAAGGGTTCCTAGCCCGTCAATCTGTGGAGAGGTTACTTCGTGGTCTTCGTTGCTTTTTTGCATGATCGGTTCCTTTCCATGAACTGTCAGGTTCACGTTTCCGCGCAAAAAATCGATGACCTTACGGCCATCGTCGCCATGTTTGCCTACATATGCAGTTTCAACGTCGGCAGGTATAACAACCTCCATTCCAATCTTTCGGGCTTGGAACAGGTCGCGTTGTGCTTCGGCGATCTTTTCAAGCGCGGCTACCGCATGTTGCATCAGCAAGTCGTTGCTCATTTTACGTTTCATTCCCTTTGGTAATACGCGAAAATCGCGCACTTCTAATGCCTCGGCCCCGGCTTTTGAGGGTCAGGGATTGCGGGCAGCTGAATGACTTTTCCTTGATCAATTCGCTTGAACGGCGGGGCAAGGAATAAGTTTGTTTACAACATTCATTTTTGGCTCGCCGGGTACTTTTGGAATCTCGGCAATAGAGCTGGTCGACTCTGTGCACTTACCATCCGCCAGCGTAACAACGGTGCCAACCCAAACGCTCCCCTGATCTACTGCAACGCTTTCTTGAAGATCATCGTAAGTGCCGAACTGCTTGGACAATTCGATTTGCTGCGGAGTCATGCCTTCTGATCCAGGGTAAGTACGCTTGATGTACATGACCTCATGTCCATTTTTTGAAAGCACAACCGGTGATGCTTCGCCCTGCGGTGTTACCTGCGCCTCGATCTGGATGCGCTGGGCTGCCTCATGCGAATCTTTTGGCGGTGGAAGGTTAGCCAGATCCTGCTTTGGCGAAGACGCGCAGCCGGTCATCAGCACAACAAAGGCGACGGTAAGTGCGAAGTGAGCGTGCTTTTGTTTCATTTGAAATTCTCAGGTGGTAGGGCTTGTACTGCCGTAGGCCAGTAAGCGGGCAAAGGGAGTGTCTCGTGTTTCTGTCTCGGCCACTGCTGCCAATTTATGAATGTCTGGCAGGCTTTTCCGTCCTATCCGGGCTTGTTAGTCTGAGCCTCAATCGAGGCCAAGAATGCGCGTGCGCCTGGGGAGGGGGGGTTCGATACCATCCATAACCATGAAATGGGCCAGCGACTCAGGGGTCACACGGACGCTATGCAGGCGCAGCGGCCATACTGTTTGTGAAATCTTCATGGCTTTACCGTATCCCCTGTTCGATCCTGTAGGCCAAAGCAGCCTGTCGCTTCAAGTTCTGCCGTTGGGATGCCTACGCGCATAAACGCGGCCATATCGCCCATCTGCTCGACGATGGCGGCCTCGCTTGCTTCGTGCGCGGCGCTGATCTTGGCTTTCATTCTCAGGCACAAACCGCAATCGACGTGTGCCCAGTTGCTGGTGCCGTTGCTGGCTTCACCGAGCCAAATGCCGCATGGCGCCTGCTCAGCTTCATCGTCGTCAGGGTAGGGATCAAAGTGCGTTGCCATCGTCGTTTTCACTAACCTCATGCGGGACTGGATGATTCCCAGCCGAGGGTACTCGGTTGAACAGCTTTTCCCGCAAGAGCGTATCGACCTCTGCCGCGATTTCTTCATTGTCAGTGAAGAACTGCGCCGCGTTCTTCGCACCCTGCCCGATCTTGTCTCCCTTGTAGCTGTACCACGCGCCGGCCTTCTCGATCAGCCCATGCTGCACACCCAACTGCACCAGTTCTTCTTCCCACCAGAACCCGATGCCGAAGCGATTGATGACCTCTGCAACTTTGAACGGCGGAGCAAGCTTGTTCTTCACAACTTTGATCTTGGCCTTGCGGCCAATCTTTTCGTCGCCTTCCGTGATTGTGTCCGAGCCACGGATATCAAGGCGTACCGAGCTATAGAATTTCAAAGCGTTACCACCCGTTGTGGTTTCGGGGCTTCCGAACATGACACCGATCTTCATCCGAATTTGGTTGATGAAAATGACCAGCGTATTGGAATGGCTCACATGCCCTGTCAATTTGCGTAATCCTTGGCTGAGAAGTCTGGCTTGCAGCCCGACGTGCATATCCCCCATTTCGCCTTCGATTTCAGCTTTCGGCACCAGCGCAGCCACGCTGTCGATGATCACAACGTCTACTGCATTGGAGCGCACCAACATATCGGTAATCTCCAAAGCCTGCTCGCCAGTGTCTGGCTGGGACAGCAGAAGGTCATCGACGACCACGCCAAGCTTCGCTGCATAGTCTGGGTCGAGGGCGTGTTCCGCATCCACGAAGGCACAGGTATGCCCCAAGGCTTGAGCCTGTGCGATAACTTCCAAAGTCAGTGTTGTCTTGCCCGATGACTCTGGCCCGTAGATTTCGACGATACGCCCACGCGGTAATCCACCGATCCCAAGGGCTTCATCCAGACCTAGCGATCCGGTTGGGATTACATCGATTTTCACTCGCTCATGGTCGCCCATACGCATCACCGCGTTTTTGCCAAATTGCTTCTCGATTTGCCCGAGAGCTGCTGCCAAGGCCTTCTTCTTCTGGTCGTCCATCATTCATCCTCATGGGTTAAGAATTCTGGAGTAAACGATAACGACCATCTGAGCGTGTCATTGCTCGCACGCCACAAATCGTCGAGACGCAGGATAGGAAGTGACACGAGTTCGGTGGAGTGGACGGCGCCAGTCGTTATATTCATGGGATAGCGCACGACTCAAGGAAGCCCCATGTCTGAGGAAAACATTGTCACCATCCTGGCCGCCGATAGCGAGGCTGACTCGCCCGTTTTACGCAGACTTCAATCATTGGGTGCTCACGTTCGCGTTGGCGACCTGGAGGCAGGCAACTATGTGATCAGCGGCGCCGTCGCCGTTCTACGCATGACTGCGGTTGAGTTCGTGCAAAGGGTCGTTGATGGGAAGCTGTTCCACAAGGCTGGCAAGATGAAACTCAACTTCGACCGTTCGGTTTTTATGATCGACGGGGACATTTACTCTACCCGCGTCCCGATTGCCCGAGAGGCCATTGAGGGTGCCGTTGCATTCCTCATCTGCGTGGAGGGGGCCTCAGTGCTCTACGTGCGCAACCCCTCGACCACGGCTGATCAGCTGTTTCGCCTTGCAAAGCAGGCGCAGAAAAATCTCGGCTTCGAAATGGCCTTCCAGCGGGCCAAGGTGACAAATGAGCGGGATGAAGCGTTGTTCACGCTTGAAAGCGTGTCGGGCATCGGCCCATCTACAGCGCCGAAGGCCCTGGAACATTTTCGGTCAATCTTTGCGTTCGTGAATGCCGGCGTTCAGCAGCTCATGGGGATTCCCGGAATCGGCCAGAAAAAGGCTGAACGCATCTACAACAGCTTGCGATGGGAAGTACCCGATTCAAACCAACTTGAACTTGAGCACCCCGCGAAGCCTGATACCGCAAGGGCTGGAGAGTAAGTACATGGTATTGAGTTGATTGAGTATGGCTTGTAGCTAGGATGGGTTATCCCAATGGAACTATAAGGCCATGCAAAACACCCTCCCTTCCGAAGCCCTCACAGCTGACCCCGGCCTAGGAGTTCGCGCCACAATTCAACGTGGCCAATCCATGGCGGGGATGATCGATGCAGGAAGTGATGAGTTCGTCGTGATCGAGGGCGGCGCCATCCTGCTCTACGCACTGAACAGCACCGGTGAGCGTTTCTATCTTTCTATCATCGGTGCAGGCTACGTCTTCACACCGCAAAGCATCGCACTCGCGTTGCATCACAAGGATCGAATCAGCTCGGAAGCGATTAGCAAAGTAGACCTGCGAAAAATATCGAAGGCGCAATGGGACAGCGTGAATCGCAACAATCCCAACTTGTACAACTGGGTCATCGATCAAGAGTCCCACCAACTCCAGATCGTCCAATTCCATCTTGCTCAACACGTCCAGCGCTCCAGTCTTGATCGAACGCGCTTCGCGCTATGTTCGTATGCGCGCAGCATCGGCATGTCGTTACCGTGCGGTAGCAAGTCAATCAGGGTCAGTCGCGCTGAGTTGGCCAACTGGATTGGCGTTTCGAGTGACCGGATGTGCCGCTTGATCCGGGAGCTTCACGCAGCCGGCGAGGTCACGATTAGCGGACGGAGCATCAAGGTCAGCACAGGGTTGATGGCCAGCTTGTTTCCGACTCCTGCTTAACCCTCTGATAGCTCAGCCGAAACATCCCCTCGGGCACGTTAGCCAATCCATCCCGTGCGAGCATATGCCCTCGTCATTGTTCTTTGCATCGTCCTCAGCTATCTGCTCTGGCGTGAGGTAGTCATATTCTTCACAAGCATACTCGTGTGCCGCCGACCCTTCGGCGCTGTAGGGGTCGGGAAATGCTTCAAGAACTTGCCGACAGAATTCCCGGTGCACCACCGTTTCATAAGTAGGGAAGCGAGCTACAGCAGCGCTGTAGAACGAGTCGATTTGCTGCTGAATTTGTCTTTTCTGCTCGGGCAACATCGTGGGCTCCTGGTGCTTATCTACGATCAATAAAACTGCCGGCGACACCAGCGATTCTTGTGGACGCTTTGAGGCGCTGAGCGCCTTCCACAGGCTCTCTCGCTATAAGCCAGTAGCAGTGCTTGCGTGCTCTGCTGATACCTATGTGGGCCAAGCGATACAACTCGTTCTGCTGAATAACGTCGAATGGAGACTGGTCATCGGTATCGACTGTTTTCGCCGCACGGAAGATTTGATTCTTGGCCCACGTCGAGGTGGCCGCCACGAAGTCGCCCAAGATGAAAACACAGTCGGCTTCAAGTCCCTTAGAACGCTGCGCTGCCCGTACTCTTACTTGCCGATGAACTGAGTTCTCGGAGCGATCCCTGTCTACTGCTACGTTGACGAATGACTCACTCTGCTTGTAATCATCGGGGTTCGCCGCAAGGATTAGGATGCTGTCACCATCGGCGTAATGCATGTCGAAAAGGGACATGAAAGTAGTAGCCGACAATTCCAGCACCTCAACCGGGGTGGACTGTTCGTTGGCAGCACTAGCCGGCGCCAGCGAGCTGATAGCTGGGATACCCAGCACCAGACTCTGAGCGGCGTAGATGATCCCTTGCTGGGATCGAAAATTCACACCAAGCAAGTTCAGCTTGTATCCACGGCTTGGGAAATGGAACTTGAAGTCGGTGAGGTATCGCGGGGTAGCCCCTTGCGTACCGTGCGCAGTCTGAAAATCATCGCCGCAAGCGAACATGGACATTCCCGCTGACGTGAGCCCTTCCACTTCAATACGGTATCGGTTCTCAGCCATGCAAGCTTTGATGAATTCACCGGTATGGACAGTCACGTCCTGCAACTCGTCGGTCAATACGTGGCGCATCGCCTTGAGGCTTTCCGTGGGTACAGCTTTAAGGTTGCGATGCCCTTGCTCGCCAAAAGTGAGGAACAGGCGATTCACCGTCATTATGGGGGGCTGAGCTGCCAGTAGATGGGACTCGAACATGGGCCAGAATTTGGCTGCGCAGTCAAAGAACAACGCGTCGGGGTCATGCGGCATGAACATCAAGTCTGAGATTGTTTTGCCTGGGTCAAGGCCTAGGGTTTCGATAAGCGAGCCCGTCTGGTAAAGGCATTCATCAATCCACATCGGACGTTCGAGGCCTTTTACCCTTGCTTTAAACCGTGGGGCTGTATCCTCCAGTCGCATTGCAGAATCGACAATGGCTGATAGCTGCTCTGGCGAATCGCACCAGATGATCCGCTGCATTGAGAACCGCTGGAGGAAGGCCCGCTTCGCAAGACACTCATCGTACAGGGGCAGTGAGCAGCCAGTACGGCAGTAGTCGCGAGCCATTTCCTTCGGAAAACCTAGGACTACGTGCGCGTCGAGCTGAGGTAGATACCCGTTCACATGCACTCGCTTGCCCATGATGGTAAGCGCCAGCATTTGAGGCTCTATCTCAGGAATTGGCCACTGCCCGGCACCATGCCAAGCACTGGTGACTGCCTTGGTCAGCAGCTCATCTTCTACGATCCGTAGAGTTCCTTGCTCGCTGTAGCGGGTCAAGGCTGCGCTATCAGGTGTTGCACGGGGTAGGCACACTGTTTCAGCAAACAACCGCTGAACGCTTTGCGCGAACAGACTACTTCGCTTGTAGGCTGCGCTATACGCTTGCTCCACGCATTCAGCCTGGGCAGCAGTAAGACGGGGGTCAAATGGGCGTCCGTCTTCGTCGCCAGTATCGAGCAGCCCAAGCAGCTCGAACGGAACCACATCATGCAGCGGCGGCACTGAACGGATGATGCTTAGCAATGCGCCCCTAGGCGTTTTGACTAGTTCCAAACTCTGCTCTTGCGTAAGCACCACCCCCCAGCGTGAGAGCAAATGGCAAAGCTCTGCTATCACGTCGTATCGGCAGTCCTTGGTGACTGCCAAGATCGTCATTTCCGAGAGCGGGATCTCAAGGTAACAGTGCATGAGCACTGCACGCATCATCATCACAAATGTCTTGCCGGTGCCTGCGATACCAATTGTGACTGCGCTAGTTGTAGGGGACAGGATTGCCTTCCACTGTTCATCAGTGGGTTGGTGATCCTCCCCGAGCTTGGCCAGGGCATCGGCCTTGAACTGTTTAGCTGTCGCTGGGGTGATGCTCATACGGCCATCGTCGAGCAGCAAAGCATCGTATTTCACAGCCGGAGCATTGTTGCCCCTCGCATCTTCGAGTCTGACGGCAACCTCTCTGGTGATGATCTTCGGTTCGGGTTGAGTTGACACGGATGCCTGCCCACGCCCCTTCTCATAGCCCTGCCTGAAACCGAGGCGGAACGACTCAGGGTGCTGGCCTTTCACAGCAGTCAGAAGACGCGCCAACACAGCGCCGAGAAGGCCGCTTTCCACATTCGAACCTGAATCGTGCGTTTTATCGCTCACCGCTGTCCCCTTGAGTTCTTGAACATTCATCGATGATGGCTAAGGGCAGCCAGCAAAACCACCGAACTGATTGCAGTTGCTGTACGACGAAGTGTTTCGAGTTGAGTGGAATTCACTCAGCCATTTCCATAGCTTTGCCGGATCAACGACAACTTTGGAACTGGGGATAGGGTGTGGGCCAAGCTCATGTGTCCGATGCTGTTAGCGCACTGCAAAAGCTGCTCACGGCATGCAAAAAGAAACGGACTCTCAACAAGCGCGAAACGATCATTCCGTACCTGGAAAGCCCTCGGTGCCTCTACTTGGTGACGAAGGGAAGCTTGCGCATTTTTTTGAGCAATACCGATAGTGATGGGGTGGTCTGCATTGGTCATCTTATCCCCGGCGACATTTTCGCCGAGCAAGGGCTGTTCGGTACTGCACCTATGCCTCTGTCCACAGCCACCTTCCAGGCGAGAACTGACGTACAGCTGCTCTGCGTGACGCACGTCGAAATACAGCGTGCGGCGCTAGGAGCACCAAGCATTTACGCCGATCTTTCTGCCCTGATCAATCAACGGCTTGGGGACACTACAGAGAAGCTTTTACAGTTGGTTTTCGAAGACTTGGAACAACGCTGTTACGCATCATTGGTAGAGCTGACTCGCCTGCCAGATGCTCTGACCCATCCGCTTGGAATGCAGATTACGGTGACCCGAATCGAGCTGGCCCAGATGACTGGTTGTAATCGTGAAAGCGCGGGCCGGGTGCTCAGAGTTTTACACGATAAAGGCCTGATCGAGGCGAACGGTAATGGCAGTCAAATCGTTGTGCTCGGAGTACGCCATGGTTTGCCAGCTTTACTTCGAGAGGGAGTCGCAGAATGCATTTAACGCAAAAAGCTCAACGCTTTCTGGGCATTGGACTTTTGTGCATCGCAATGACCGCAGTGTCATTGGGTTTTGCGCTTGTCGCCCACCAATCCGAGGCGGTGAGTAGCATGAAGGTCTTATGTCTGTCATTGCTGCCAGCATTATCCTTAGCCACAACAACCGCAATCGCTAGTCAACAGCGCAAACTGTCGAGGACATGATGTTCACATTTACCCTGCTCCGCTTCACCCCCATCAGCAAGGAATCGCATCTGGTTGCAGTAATTGTGGCGTTCTTGGGGTATCTGGTGGATGCATTTGCAATGCCGACATCTACAACAATTACCAGTTTTTCGACCGCCCTTGTCGCCGCCATTTGCTGGTATGTGTACAAGGTGTTCGACGGCGTAACCTACGACGGCGCTGAAACCGCCTACGCGTCGATGCTGGGTATCGCAGTGGCCATCGGCATCTGCTCCACCTATTTCCTTATTTAAAGGCTGGAGCGCGCCTCTCAACAGCCAAAAAGATCGAGGACTATAATGAATAGAGACCATCTGAAAGTTCTTCGAGAAGGGAGACTTCTGGACGCTACACTGACAGCTCGCACCGTACCCGCTTGTGAAGTCGGGCCTGCGCATAAAAAATATTACTACGAGATCGACGGACGCTCGCTTAGCTTTGAATACACCAAGCGCAAAGCATTAGACCGCCTAATAACCGAAGCCAACGAAGGCGGATGGAAGGTCTTTCAGCCACTGAATTGATCAAGGCATTGACCGGGGGGCTGCCGGCTTCCAACGTCGGCAGCACGCTCAATCAGAGCCATGCAGCAAATTTACCAACTCAGTGAAAACCCGCGCATGCGCGGAGAATTCCACGTCACTATCGAAATCCAGGGCGCAAAAATGCTCCTTGGCTTTTGCCGTGCTCCGTTTGGGCATCCAGCTGCTGATCCCAGATTCCCATGTTGTGAATCAACTGGTTCACTGCTGCGTCAAGCTTGCTGCGCAACTGGTCGCAAGGTATTTGCGATTTGAAATTGTATAGCCTGCCGGCCACGGTCTCAGCCGTATATTTCCCGTTGTTGGCATGCATCATTTCATGGGCACGCAGAGCGCCTATGTATCTTTCCCACTCGGCCAGCACAGGCGCACTCTGTCCGTTGATAACAAGGCGAGGGAGAGTGATTTTGCTCTCCAGAAAGACCCTTACGTTTTTCACCTCGCACCCGCCGCTGCTTGTGCCGAATGAAGAGTAACCGGTGGTGAACCTGTTCTCGGTGATCGCTCCGTAAGGGGAGCCTTTGATCCGTATAGGCGTGCTTCTGAAAACAGACGACCGTATCTCAGCCGTCGTGGCGCCCACCACGTCGTAATAGCGAATACCGAAGTCGATGGTCGGTTCCGGCTGTGCAGTAGCCACTGATGCCGCCGAAAGGAGAGTTACAGCCATAATGCCGTTACGCATCATCGCGCTGGGCCTGATTTTCGTATCGGACGCGCTTGCTGATCGAGAACTGGATATCTTTCAACTCACGCTTGAGTTTTCCCGCCTTCCCAAACCCACATTTCAGCATTTCATTGCAGAGCCAATACGCCGAATTCAAAGCGGCCTGATGGTTTTTGCTCCAGGCTGCACGAAGGGTTATTACTGCTCTTTCATAATCACCGGCTTTGATCTGCGCCTCGCCCAGGCGGAATGCCGCTTCGGCATCCCCCTGCTCCATTGCTTGAATAAGAAGCCTCTGCCCTTCTTCGACTTCGCCAGAATCGATCATCACGACTCCAAGGTCAGCGATGGCTGGCGCATACCCCCCTGACACAGCGGCACGGAGCATGCTGAGAAACACCGCCTCAGAGCCACTGGCCAGGGCCTCATGTGCGATGTAATAGGCGCTCATCGGATGGCCAGCCCCTATAGATCGGTACAGGGTATCGGCCTTGCTTTTCATCGACTTGGTTCCGACAGACTCATAGCCACGGGCCAAAGCAAGGCCAGCCTCTACCATCCCACCGGCAAACGCTTCTTCGAGTAATTCGATACACTCGACACGCTTCTTTTCTTCCTTAGTGAGGAAGGCGTTGAAAGCCAACTTCACCCGTGCCGCCCATGGCACCAGCTCGAAGTTCGTTTTCGGCATGGCCTTGAGTAGTGGTAGCCATAGGTGGCCAACGACGTTGAGCACCTTGGTCGTCGGGCACTCCGACAAGATCAAACCGCTACCGGGATCGATGGCCATGTTCCCGATTAGGCCGATTGGGCAGCATTGATTGAACGACACACCTGGGATCGCCTCGCCGAGACTCCAGCTGCCCGCAGCTGAACCTTCCAGCTTGTACAGCGCCATTGAAGCACGGATCAGTGCCCAGTCTTCTTCCGTCGATGTAATCGATGATGGCTGTAAGCGTGTCAGAACAGCGCCCCAACCTCCTTCGATACCCACGTCAGCCGTGGAGATTCCGAACCGATTGATTGATGACTTGCTCAGGCGCGAGTTGGCAATCTGTGAGTTCAGCCAACCGAACTCCAGTCCGTTGCCGGCAATGCCATGAGTCTGAATGAGGGCGTCCAATTCGTTGTACATGCAGGCGTAAACCGGACAGCTCTTCGAATGCAGCGCCGTAACAAGTTTGATCTGAGCAGCGCTCTCTCCCGCTTCAATCGCTGGATGCACCCACACAGCCAAATCCCATTCTAGGGAGTGAGCTTCAAGTAGGGATATTTTCTGATACGGTTTAAGACCAATACCCCGCCCCGCCTCATAGAGGCTGGAATGAATATCCTCTCCAAAGGTCGAGAAAAAACTCACTTCGCTCGCGCCCGCCAACTCGGCAGTGAAGTTGAGCCACAACCCTTCATCCATCGCCGAGACGGGCTCATCGCTGATTAGAAGCACGTTAATAGGTCGTCCCAACGCCAGCCGCTCAAGCAAAATCAACTGAGCTACAAGCGCAGCTGGCGCCAGCAGCGATGCGGCGCCATCTATACCTGTTTTGACTGGCGTGACGATGCCAGCTTGACGAAACCTTTCCTCAAGGGTGGCGTACCATTTTTTTGCGATCACGCCCAGATTCGCGGCGCGGGTGAATTCTTGACTGAGGTTCACTAGAGACTCCCATCGAACATACCGACAGCATATCGATAGTCCGTATGGCTCTCACGTCAACTTGAAGCAGTTCGCTAAGCCGGCCAAGGGGGGGGGGGCAAGACAAGTCTTGGCCAGCTACATGCAACTGTTGGCTAAGACATTCTCTGCGCTGAGCAGTGTCGCTATCTAGCGTTTGCCCCTTTTTCGCTGGTCACAGAACCTTTGAAAAACTCCAAGCGCAAACACAACGAGACCGCTCACGGCCACTAGGTAACCGGTAACCCCAAGCTGATCAAAAATCCCCCCATAACCGTCCCACGGCAGCGTTAACGATATGCCCAATATAACTACCAAAGCCCCGAGAACTTTCAGGGCGTTGATGGCATATCTCCAAACAATAATCCAAAAAGGTAATGCCACAATCATAAGTAGGAGGACAGACACTTTGATGAACTCAGAAAAAACCATTACTGACCTCCAGATTTTTAAAATTCGTTGAAATGTTCTGAGCCTGCTAGCTCGCTACATCAAATTAAGGCTATTCCCGGCTTACCCGTTATGATGTATGAATCCTTCCCAACTCACGGAGAAGCTATGCCGCATTATCTCAGCCCTCAGCAGGGGATCAAGGAACAGGTAGGCATTCTGGAAGAGCGCCTTGAAGCGTTGGGCAACAAGATGCGCGCCAGTCCCGACCGGCTCAGGGTTGATGCGTCATACCTGATCCCGTTTCGCGATCAAGCTGAGGTCGATGAGACTAAAGGCATTACCGTAACACCCCTGGACGGGAGTGAGGCGCTGCAACGCGTCATCTATGGTCTGACCTCGACGAGGATTGAACCTGGAAAGCAAAATCCACGAGAGACCTTGCGTGTCCCTGCCGTGCTGGCTTTACCCCACGACTGGTTACATGAACTGGTTGAGCTTAACGGTGTGCGACAGGAAATCGAGCGTTTGGCCGGCGAAATTGAAGAACAGTACGAACGCAGCAAAGCATGGGCCTCCATGCGCTACCTCTCAAGCCTACAAGTGATCCGTCAAACATGGATTGTCAGCGGGCCGGCACGAATCCGTTTTTACTGGGATGCTTCTCCATCAGTGCAGAACAAGACAGCAGCCGATTGGATCAAGGTGTACACCAAGCATCTGAAAAAACTCCACGGATATGTCCCGGCAATCGGCGAATTGCCAGAAGGAGACAACTCGCGCAAATTTGTTGAAGCCATAACCTCGTTGTCAGGCATCAGCCCCCGTGAGCGCATTGCGGCCTTTCGCCCTGGTCAGCCCCATGTACGGGCTCGGGTTTCGTTTATCGGAACTGAACCGAAGGCTCTAAGGCCGTCACCTACACCAATCGTTTACCCCATCGACGATCCAGTGCCCTTTATCGTTCCACTATCAAGTTACGAGGCTGGAGAACTCAGCGAGAAAAAATGGAGCCGCACCAAGATCGATTTGGAGCCCTTCGTTGAGTCCATGTACCTACATCGTTACTTGAAACAGTACCGATTCTCCAAATGAGGGCGCCGGCATGGCCGGCCTCCACAAGACTGATAGTGGATTGGAGTCAACCATGCTGGACACACAAGTTGCACGCTTGCGAGCGAAATACCCTAAAGAGTTCAACCTCGAACAAGCCGCCACGGCGGTAGCTCGTGCATACGGATACAAGACACTCGACACCCGGAGCTGGGAGTTGGGTGACCCTATGCAAGGCCTTCAACACATCAAGTCGCACGATGTGATGCTCTCTGAGGATGCTCAGCACCAAGCGATGCACTTTATGCGCATGGCTCTCAACCTGTCGCTGTCGTACCAAAACGACGTTCGACAAGGCGTGCCCGAGCGAGAGATTGTGGCTGCCCTGGGAGGATTCTCAAGCTTCGACTCGCTGATCAACTACGCTCGGTCTGACCCAATCGACCCGAATACCACTGACCGAGCGATCTTGGCCAAATTCAAGCAACGGTTCGGTTACTACGCGCCGATTCAGTATGTCCTGGGCCGCTATATCCATGAACACTGCTTGATTATCCAGCCGGACGAGGAAAAGGCCCGGCGCTTTGTGGATCAAGAAGTGGTTCTAAATCCAACCGCAGGCACCAAAGTCGTCATCTTCCGTGATAATCCTCATGGTGGTGATTGGCTCTCAGTCGTGTCCAAGGGCATTGCGATTTACAGAGCCGAAACAGACTCGACGTATGACGTGGGTCTTCGAAAAGCGTTTAGTACGAGCAATGTGGTTGTCGCCATCGCGCCGCCTGAGACCTTCTCGCTCAAGGATGTAGTTGCGTTGAACATCCCTGCCATGATGACCAACTCTCCAGACGGGAGGGCACTCATTGTTGATGTGGAAAACCTCAACACTCAGACCTCCGAACTCGATGCTGCCTACTCGCTGGCAAGCGCGAGCGGCGTCCACCTGGTCGTTATAGTCAGGCAACCCAATGCGGAGTTGTGGAAACGCTCAGGCATTCGACTGATCTTTGGCTTCGATCCGAACATCAAAGAAAGCTATTTGGACATGGACAAGTACATTGGCTACTCAGCCCCCTACGTTGGGTTCAAGCGGAACAAAATGCAGTACCTCTATCAGTCTGAGGATTCAGGGCCACGCTTTGGTGCCATGGATTTGATCCCCGACGACACCAAGACCAAAAGCTTGCTCGACCGAATGAAGGAAGCCATACGTGGTTAAACGCTTTACTCTGGCCGCCATCTGCGCGGCCAGCATTCCACATGCCATCGCCAATGTGCAGCTGGCACAGGTCAGCACTCAACCGCCATCAATCTCGCTTCACGCATACGTTGGAACCGGCACCACCTCCGTATGTGGCTTACGTGAAGCACCACACCTCATCGAGCATCTGATTCTCAGCGATACCGAATACGGTGAGAACCCCGTTGATGCAATTTTGGCGCTGAGAGCAAGTGGCATAAAGCTTTCAGCGGTGACTCACAGCGATTTCACTGAGTTCTCGCTAGAAGGCCCATCCGACTCAGCAATCGAAATGCAGCGTGCGTTGGTTACTTTCCTGGGGCGACGCTCGCTTCCCACTCTGGGATTTGAGCGAGAAAAGCTGACGATCACTCGCGAGGTGGGGTCTGATGAAAACTACATCAGTTCGCCTACCTTCTACGAGCGATTCATCAGTGTCCATGCCGGCGCCGTGGCACCCTGTGCTGCCGACAGCAAGCCATTCATGGCATACACGCAGGATGAAGTGAACTCCGTGTTCCAGCGCATGTATGTTGCCGACAATATTCGCATCGTCGCAGTGGATCATCAGGAAAACTTCGATTTGGATGGGATCGCTTCGGCTCTTCGTCTTCCTGTCACCGCCCCGCCCCCCAGTCTCCAAACTGGGCAACGAGAAGATGCGCGTGTTTTAAAGATTGAAGGCAGAAAAGGTCTTGTGGAAGTGATTTTCCCTATTGCAGGTAGGGCCACCCTGCCCGCCGATGCAGCACGGGAAATGGCAGACCAAGCTAGACTGCGAGTGCAATCCCACATCCGCCGCAAGTATCAACTTTACGCGGCTCACACCTTCATCGACCAGAGTCTCAATGGTGGGTGGATACGCCTCGAAGTGCCTGATCTGCCCGAAGGTGATGCAGCCGAGGTGGTGAGCATTGCGCAAGCTGCCATGTCGAATGTGGGTAGGGATGGACGGTGGGCTGATCCAGTGTGGGCATCACTCGGCTCGCATCTGCCGGGACTACCTATTGGCGATCCCGTAATTGCTGAAAGGAAGATTTTCAGTGTGGGAGTGCTAGGGCAGCTGAGACGAATGATCACAGAGCTGCTTGGCCTTTTTTAACCCTCTCTCAGCTTTTTCCGCGCATGCGCGGGTATTCAGGAATCTGCACGTTAAGCGTCAACGGCCAACCGCACCAAAAGTGGGGAACAATGAGCGGTTTTGATGGTCGGATAGCCTTGAAACGTGGCCAATCCGTTACGGCGGCTAAAAAAAGGTTCACTTGCTCAATATTATGCGAACGGCATCAAATACACGGATGCCGCGCAGTGCATGTTTGCCACGCTTGAGCTAGTATGTGTGCAAACAGTTTCACATCAGTACGATTTCCAGGGAATCGCCGTAGGATCAAAACCTCCTATTCAGCGCTCCCCCCTTCTGTCACTTCTGTGGTGTTGGCGGTTCCCGACTTACCCTTGAACAAGGCGCTGGCTTTCTTGCAGCGCCTTGCTTCTATCAAGCGCTAGCCTTGAATCTACTTTCCAAACTATCTAAAAATTCCGCCTCGGCAGAGCCGCCTTTTGGAGCCTGGATCTTCATTCCGATTTTGTGCTCGTTTGAATTGTGATCCTTCCCGAGGTTCACCACCTCGCCTAGGAAAACCATACGAGTGCCGTCTGTGGTTTCCAGCTCGACCTCGATCTTTGAACCTAGTTGGTGTTCTTGCTTTGCAAGGATGAGAGCGCCAGCGACGGACATGTCCTTCACTCGGCAATCCTTCCATCCCTTGATGCCGGCAAGGAGGCCAGTGCCTCTTATGCGCTGACGGGAAAAAGCGCCGGGAGTGAGGTGATAGCGCTGGAATCGACGTTCAGACAGGGACATAAACAACTCATCAACTACAAGGGGTTGAGTGGAAGCGAACATGGCAAATCGCGAGACTGGGCTCCATCCAAACGGGCGAGCACCATGCAGAGAATCCACAGTTATTTTTCGAGAATGAATCACCGGCTCAACAGTGTCACTTGGCAGATGCAAACTCTGCTTGTTTGCACCGTGTTTTGGGTCGCAACAGCGGCTTGCTCTTTTCCGGCAACTGATGGCGGATGGGCTGCATGGTCGCTAAATCAGTGTCTAGAGGACTTTGGCGTTTTTCTGCTGTTCTTCTCGATATGGTGCGGGTTCTATGCCCACTTCCAGCGCTCGATATCGCCCGGCTGGCTTCTGCTCCTGCTTGCCGTTGCACTCTGGCAGGAAGAAGTTAACCTGCTGAACAAAGCCTATCAGGCAATTAACCTCTGGTTCGGCCACCAAATAACGTCAACAGAGCGTCAGCGTGGTGATGTGACCGTCCTTATGATCATCACGTTCTCATTGCTCGCCCGCTTCTGGCAACGTGGTTTCAAGAGCTTTTTCCGCATTCACATCACAGTGTTTCTGCTGTTCTTCACATGCTTTCAAATGTGGCTGCACTACACGTTCCCGTATCAGTTGCAGTCCGCGATCCTTGAGCCCTACTTGAAGTACCAAGAAGAATTTACTTCAACCTATGAAGGCAGATTTCACTACCAGTGTGATCAGGGGCTGTGGAAATGCTACAGCTGGGTAGGCGCTGACGTGCCTGATGATCTTAAAAATGACTCAGGACTAATGGCGGTAATCGCCAGCCATAAGGGCATCGTCATGAACACCACAGGCTACATTGGTCAACAGCCCAGCGATGACAACACGGTATTCAGAGGCGTCGATGCCGCTCAAAAGTACCTCATCACTTATTACAAGAATCACGAACTGAATCGAGTGGTCATAAACCACGATTTCGCACGACTGGCGGCACAGGCCGTCACGCGCCCGCTGGTGGTCTTCTCGGCATGTTTCGGCATGGCATGGTTCTTCGGTGGTTTGCTCGTTGTGTTCATGCACCAGCAGCGCTTAGAAGGCTCCAGGAAAAAATACTGATCCGCCACCCGAAAAGGGGGCTTTGGGGTCGCACTATCAGTTATGACCCCAATTTGACACCCCCCTCATGTATCCAGAAGCCAAAAGCACCGTCCCTTGGGATTTGGCGGACAAGAAAACGCAGAAGGTTAGATTCTCGTCCGCTAGTTTCTACATTGTCATAGACGGCATTCGCTCCGAATCTGTCCGCTCAGTCTGTTCGACTCTCAAGGCCTACGTTAAGACCTGCGAAGGGGTGCGCTGTCGCGGGCCAAAAGCCCTCAAGACTGAGCGGCGCCGCTGGATGAGAATGCGGGAAATGAGGAAGGCTGACTCAACGAAGGGGGTCTATCTTAGCCAAACCCTGCGGCATCGTAGCGTCCTCCTGGTTATCCAACCTACGAACGACATGGTGGCAGGACTGATCGGTATCGAGTTGCCATCAGACGTGAACATCAGGATCGAGCCCTACGACAACAACCAGTACGATCTACGGGAGGATCGCTGATGACCGGCAGCGCTTTCGCGGGCTCTTCTGGCGTGCTGGACGTGCCGGCGCCGGCATGGATCGTCAACGATGCAACGCTTTTTCCTCAGTGGGGAACATTCCTACTGGCTCTGATCAAACACGGAAGCATTGAGACGGTACGTTGCCCGGAAGGACTGGTGCTGGGCGATTCCGAATTTGGGCTGCTGATTGAGGGCGGTTTATTCGTGATTGATGGGCAACACAGGCCAGAGGCTCGCCTAATGCTCATTGAGTTCTTGAGACGAGGCGACCTGCTCACATCGTCGCCCGGCCACAGCCGCCTGCTCCAGCTTTACCCCCACTCACGCACGACTTGTCTCGTAGTCCGGGATCGAACGTTTGAGCCTTTCAAAGCGGACTTCCCGAACTGGGATCAATTGTTATCCCAGCTAAAAGCAGGAATTGCTGAGGCCTACGAGCAGGCGACGGTCGAGACAAAAGGCCGCGATCAAGACAGAATCAGGCGCGTCTTGACACTCATGGCTGATCATCCCACTTCTGTTGATTCAAAGCTTGGGCGACAGATTGAAGCTGGAAAGCAATTGATTCGAGACCTGGCCGGTGTGCAGAAGCGTTCTGCCACGCGTGCGTTTCGTGCTTTAGAAGAAGATGGCGAAGTAAGCTTTCACGGGTATAAACGGCTCTTCTTTAAGGGCTGAGCTTCCTCCCACTCCCCGCATGGCATCCGTATACAAATGGACATTGGTGTACCAATTGAGTAGTAAGAAATCTAACTCGATCAGCATAAGCACACTGGCCAGATTTGCGGCACAGCCAAGCAGTGTCTTCGCTAAGGTCGATGCAGGAGCCGTGAAGTATGGCAATCGCGCTCACGCAGCGATTGGAAGGGGGCCAAGCCTAATCAAATACGTCCTCTTGGCTGCCCTTGTCGTGGCTGCTGCGAAATACCTGGGGGTGTTCTGATGGCCATGTACATCGTCGGCGGGCTTATCCTGCTGGCCATACTTTTTCTTTTCCAAAAGCAGCAAGCGTCAGGGGAGGTCTTCAATCGCTTCGGCCTACGCGAAAATGCATACCGGATGCTCAGCACCGATCTTGGGAAATCAGCTGGGCGCATCAAGCTCGCCCGGTTCGGTATCAATGGAATAGCCGACGCGGTGTTCGAAGCCGTCTCCGGCAATGAGATTGTTGTCGGTGAATTCAAAAGCCGGAAATACAGGAACATGGTCAAGCTTCATGAGTTCTATCAACTCACGCTGTACATGGGCCACCTGAAAGCCCTTCACCCGAAGCACACCATCCGTGGGGTGCTTGCCTATGCCGACGGCAAGGTCTCCATCACATACGACCCTGACGTTTATGAGGGGCTTGTACGCCTCAAAGGCGATTACTGGGATACGGTGAAGCGCAGAACAGCCGGCAGCACTGCACCGCTACACAAGCGGATGAAAGTGAATGGGATGAACCGGGGCATTAGACTGAGCACTGAGTTGTAAGCACAGACCCCCTGCTGCGTGAGCTTCACATACGCCACCCTCAAAGCCCATTGAGCTGCTAGCGACTGGTAGACCACCGAAACAATAACCCGCTACTGGCGGGCTCAGCTGTTCCTCTTCTATCGCAACTCGAACTCCTGCCGCGACTTAGCCGCTAGCGCTTCCACCGCTATCGCATACAACTCAGGATGTTGCTTGTCGAATGGAGGCATGTTGACGGTTTCCACCCATTGACCGCGTGCAGCTCCCTTGATTAGCCATGAGGGCTTACCATTTGCTGGTTGCGTCCACTTTGTCGCTCCCATTCCGTGCTCAGCTATCTGCTTGACGGTGACAAAGCCCTGGCTGCGCATGAGTGCTACGAGCTTGATAGCGGACTCTTTCCATGGAGTAAGCCGCACGGGTGAAGGGACACCTGCCGGCAAAGCTTGTGCGAATGCTGGTACGCGACAGCGCTCAGCTGGCCACCAATCGAATAGCCGCTCCAATCCTTTGGTGGCAGTGCAAGACTCAGCATCGAAAATGTCACGCTTCAAGTCAAAGTAAAGCTCGTATCCGTGCCTCCCCCAGCGCTCGCGTGGGCACAGAACAGATACCCCTAACCGGCGTAGCATTTTTTCGATCCCTTCACTAGCATCAGTGATTCTGCTAACGATCACCACGCGGTGATCTGGGCCAGGGCGCCCGTAGTGTTCATCACCAAATCCAGGAAGTATCTGATCGGCTACCTTGGCATTCAAAGATAGCTTTGCCTCGACACCGATCTGGCGCCCATCCTCATGAACAACTAATACGTCAAAACCTGCCCCCTCTGGATAGCATGTCCAACCATCAATCTTGTCGAAGGCTTCAATAAACAAGTCACAAAGCACCGACTCTTTAGCAATTGGCGCCGGTTTCGCTGTCTTAACGCTGGCGGCGACGGACTCAGCGGCAGCGCGACGATCAATCTGTGTCTTGCTCAAAGTTGTGGCCATGGCGACGTTTCCCCCCTGCGGCTGGTTCGTGGTTCCACATGAGTTCAAAGTACAAGCCATCGTCCGTGCTTTCATTCGAATCTGTAGCAGTTAGATACTTTGTCTCCAGGCAAAACAAAGCCCGGCGTACCGGGCTTAGCTTTAAATCTCAACGAAACGGTCAACAGCGGGCAAATACAGCCCTAATTTCACTGGCAGTGTGATGCCAGCCTCGATGACTACGCTCCGGTATTCCTCCATCTTTGCCCGGTACTGACTAATGATGCCGCGCAGGAACACCTCTTGCTCTACACCCTCTGGGCATTCAGATGACTTCCAATCCGTGATCCAGTAGATGCCGGCGTCCACAAACGGGCGATCCAAGTAGCGATGCACCCAGCGCCCATTTCGATAGCCACTGACCTGCACCTCTTGCCCGCCCTCATCGTGCTTGGAGAGAATCCATCGGCCTTTTTCGCTCGCCAGTGTCGTCGCAAGCAGGCGCATGATCCGATCCCGGCCAGTTGGGATATCACGGATTGGGTAACCCTCGCGGCGCATGAGTGCCGAGATTGCCTGACCCTTGCCACTCAGCTTTTCCTGCGTCCAGTTGTCGAGCCCGTCCTTGGCGATCATTTCGACCACCCTGTGATATACGATGCCTTCCACCTTCGCCCGGTGATCCTTACCCTCGCCTTCACGCAACTCATCATGCAGTTCGTTTTCAGTAGGCAGTGTTTCGTTGGTCGCGGCTGGAATGAAGCTATCAGTTGGAAGAGTCACGGTGTGGTCTGCATCCAGCCGAGCTTTCGATGGCACGCCACCTTGAACATCCAGCTTCACAGATTGCGCACTCGCCTCAGTGAAGTCGTTTGCCAGCACCTCTTTCAGGCAACCCAGAAGCGTATTGGCGGAGCCTTCATCATCACGGTCAATTTCTTTGCAGGCGAGCAAATGCAGATTGAATTTCGCCCGAGTCGTGCCGACATATGCCAGACGTTGAATCTCGGCACTGTGGTCAGCCTTCACCTTGCTTCCAAGGAAGCGGAACAAACGGCTTTCTGCTGACATATCGTCCTGGTCTCCCATATTAGGAGCGAGGAAAAAACGCCCGCCAATGGCTCGCCAATGGAAAAGTGGGGTGTCATCTTTCCCACCGCGTTTCTGCAAGGCAGGGATGATAACTGTATCGAACTCCAGGCCCTTCGACTTATGAATGGTCATGATCTGCACCACGCCAGCTTTCGGCGAAGCGTAGAGGTTGGCCAGATCGTTGAAGAACGACTGCGGGTTATCCAGATCACCATTTGCGGTGTGCGTACCAAGCAATTTGAAGACGGTCTTAATGTCCCCCAACTCTGTTTGATCCACCGTCGCCATGCCGCCCAGAGCCGTCCAGAGCGCGCGTGCCCGCCACGCAAGCTCGTCACTGCGGGACGCCTTCTCAACTCCATCCAGCGCCTCCACAAGGCGCAGCACGCGTGCATGTCCTTCTGGCGTCAACTTCGACTGCACCTGTGGGCTGCGCAGAGCCACCGGAATAACTGCGTGCCCCATGCTGACCGTTAGGCTGTCCTCCCAACTCAAGCCGACGAATGCCGCCCGCAGGAGTGCAAGCCATGAGGTTCGGTCTGCCTGATGCCACAGCGCTCGAACAAGAGACACAACCTCAGATACCGGCTCGGAGTCGGCGATAGGGTCAATATCAGTACCGCTTGCACTGATCCCTGCCTGCTTGAGTGCGGGCAGGATGTATTTGAGGTGAGAACGACCACGCACGAGAATCGCCACGGACTGCTCGGGATCAGCTTTGAACGCTTCCTGGATAAAATGAACGACGCGAACACCTTCTGACTCACTGTCGGTCAACGCTTCAACGGTTACGCTTCCAGGGTTCGAGCGAAACGCCACAGACGACACAAAGGTGCTATCTGGCCCTTTGAAAAGCTCACCATAAACGCGGTTGTTCCAGTCCACCACGGTCGGCGATGATCTGAAATTTACGCGGAGGTGGTAGACCTCTAAAGCCTTCGGCCCGAATTGAGCAGCTTTAACAGTGTCTGTAAACAGGCTAAGAGTGGCGCCCCTGAAAAGGTAGATCGACTGATATTTGTCACCGCAAAGAAAAACGCTACGAGCATCATCCTGCTCCCATGCCTGAACAAGGCAGCTGAGCAACTGGTACTGAGCAGGAGAAGTATCCTGGTTCTCGTCCACTAAGAGGTGACTGACACGATCTTCCTCAAGAAGCGCATCCCCGATTTCAACGCCGGCACCAAGAGAGAGAATCGCTCGCTGGGCTACCTCTGGAAAGTCAACGGACGCTGAGCCGTCGAACGCGAGCATCAGATTGGCCAAGAGATATCGAAGAATGATGGTCAAATGCTCCATCATCTTCGCGGATGCTTCCGGGTATACCGCATCGGGCATATCTCGAAGCTTGATCAAAGCTTCGTCAATTTCTGGCTCCCCACTGAGGGTGCTGAGGAATCCGTTCATGCGAGACGTGAGCGCTTCCTTCGCCGGAAACCCTTCCCGTGCCGTTACTTTGGTGCGAATCATGTTATCGGTCTTGAGCAGCGCTTTAGCTGCGCGGCGACCGAAGTCACGCCCTTCTTCGGTGAAGTCCAGGCGCCCGTATGCTGCCCACCGATGGTGATCATGCACACCACTGGCGTCAGCAAAGATGCTCCAGCAGGTATCGAAGTCGTATTTAGCGAGAATGGCCATCGCCTCAGAGACTTCATTTTCTACGATTTCCCGCAACGTTTCGGAGAGTTGATCGGCGCTAATATTCAGTATCTCGCCAACCCATTGGTCGCGTTTCGAAAGCAACGCGGCGAACATCGGCACCAGCAGCTCGAACTGATTGCGAGCAAAGCCGAGCACTGCCTCAAGGGCATCGCGAAGCTCTTGAGGAATGCTCTCATCGTTGACGCTTCCGAGCGTATCAAGGATGGCTGTTCGATAGATCAGGGATGGGTCATCGGCTGTGCGGCCACCGCCCAAACCAGACATGATTGGCATCTTACCGGCGATCTGTGCGCAGTAAGAGTCGAAGGTCATGATCCGCAAGCGCGAAGGGTTCAAGGCCAGATTCCAACCCAGCAAAGCATCGCGCTGGAGCACCAGACGGGCCAGCATATACAGAGGCTTTTCGTGAGCCTCTGACGGCTCTGCGCCACGAGCTGCAATGCCCAGCGCATTGGATACCCGCTCGACAATCTCCCCCGCTGCTTTGTTGGTGAACGTGATTGCTAGTATTTCCTCGGGGCGTTCAACGACTGTCAGACACGCAAGGAAGCGGTAAAGCAGCTGCGTAGTCTTACCTGAGCCAGCCGGCGCCAACAGCGCAATGGAACGACTAGGATCGATGGACAGTGCGCGCACATCCGCGTCATGCGGATTGGTAGCAGCAATCGCAGCCATGATTGGGTTCAGGTGTGACAGTTGAGATTCGATGCGGGCTTGAGCGGTCATGGGGCTCTCCTTTCAGATAGCTCCAAGATAACGGCGCAACTAATGTGTCATCGGCAGGCGAAGAAAGTCGTCACAACCGATAACAGGAACTTAGAATCTCACCGTCTAAGCAGACAGCCTGTCGAGTCACCCTTGAAGCCAGTAAGAAAGCTCGGGGTAGGTTGGAAGTGAATGAGACGAATATGGATTGGCTCGAACAACACAGAAGCCTGCGTGAGCAATGCCATGGATTCCGATGTATGACTTGGCAGCAAGAGCAATTCGAATAGCCTTCCCTTCCCCACCATATTCATGGTCAAGAATGATCACCTCGATTGGCAGGCCAAGCGATACCCCAGCGGCGAAAGCCCACGCTGTGGCCTCTGGATCGCCGGCCTGGAGCGCAGCTCGCATCAAAGGGCTATCAGGAGCAATTTCCGACGCCTCCATTTCTTGGAACATCCGTTGTACGCCATCCCCCACATCACCATTCAGATACTGCCTATAGCAGGCAGGCATCACTGCAAGATGCCCAGCCTCATGCAGGATGGTTGACGCGCTCGCCCTCGGATCGATATGTAGGCCTCCACCAACTATACGCACGTGCTCAATGAAGCCTACCGCCCCATGCACAATCTGGATGGGCAGGCCGATGCTTTCGACGAAGCCAAACACCTTTTCAGCGTGGGGACACATCATGCTGGCTTTGTCTGCTTTCTTTGCGACATTCATGAACGCCACCTCGGCTTGTATTCGTTAATGCTTAGACGCAGAAGCGGCAAAATCCCGGATGGCGGTCGCCAAATCTTGGCTTTTGCCTTGCGTGTAGTCTGGCCATGGAGCGAATGGCTGTGAGGTGTAACCCCCAAGCACAATCGAAGTTGGGCATCGATACATCAGAGGCCCTTCGTCTTCGCGATACTGGACAAATGCGAGACCGTCCCGACAATTTTCCATGTCCTGTACCGAGGACAATTCGCGTAGCAAATCTACGTTTGCGATGCCGTCCATTGAAGACTGGAAAAACATAAGGTGGGAAACGGCGGACACAACACCGATACACCCAGCGCAAGCAATTGCCACCGCCTTACCTTGCAGCCAAAAAGTACCTGAGTTTGATTTGATGCATGTGCATAGGGCCAGGGCGGCACACACGCATGCGGCGCAAGCTGAAAGCAGAAGAACGTAAATTGTCCATTTGATGCTGTGCGATGAGCTTAACCCAACGGTCTCCAGTCGCACTGAATCGATGATGGTCACAATGAACGGGCTTGAGAACCCAGCCGCAATCGCCACCCACAGTAGCATCAGCTCCAGTCTGGGGCGTGGGCCTGTCGAATCATCAAACCCTGTCATCTGAGCATGAACGATTTTAAGCATTTGGTGCGAAGCCGTAATCAGCAAAATTAGGCAACTGACTAAGTAGAGCATTGTCTCGTCTCTAAAATGGAAGGCCCCGAGCGGGCCTTCGACAAAATTGATGCATGTTACAGCGGCGATCAGATCAAGGCTGCAAGGTGTTCGTATCCCATCGGAAGAGCCTTATCAAGCGCCGATAGGCTGCCATTCCCTGCTAGGAATCCTTGCGCCATTTCTTCCAGCGCCGAGTTCCATGCCTTGACCTGCCCTTCCCACTCGCTTGGGGTACACACATCGTTTTTTGCTGCGGAACCCCCGCAGAGCTTCGACGTAAAAGAGCTGCGGGTGTGAAGGTGAAGTTTCTTGTAACTGATCTGGGCCAACGTCACGCCTTCAATCGACTTGATGCCAAGGTCTGCCGGCTTTACCTGTGTTGCATAGATGGGCAACTGTGGCTCCAGCAGCTTTTCCGCGTTCAGTCGCTTAAAAGTGAAATTCGCCCCCGATTTGTAGTCGAAAAGCATGCTGTATTCTTTTTTGTCAGGCAGCGTGATTTTGTCCGTCCGATCCAGCGTCACGGTCAACTCCACACCGAAAACGTTGACCTCGGTGCGGCTTTCAAACCCGACAACCTCGAAGGGGTGCTCCCGCGCCTTTTCCACGTCCATCCAGGCACACAGCAAGCTGCGCAACCGCCCCTGTTCGAGACCAATCAACCGGCGCCCATAGCGCCATTGAAGTTTATAGAGCAAACGTATGCTTGCCTGCTCGATAGCATCATCAAGCTCCACCATCAACTGCTCAGCGCTGAACGCTTTCAACGCGGACTGAGTACGCACCTTTGTCCAGAAAAGCTCAAGGCAGAGGTGTAGCATCGTCCCTTGGATACGCGGGTCGAATCCGAAAACTGGAACCGGAAATTCTTTGGCCCCGAGGCGATTGCAGGCGAAAGCAAAGAATGGCTCAGCAGCGTAGTTTTGGAAGACCGACACACCACCTTTGAGATTCTTGCGTTCCTCATCACCCACTTCGGGCACGGTCTCCTGATCGTAGTCTTCTCGGTTTAGAGAACCGACCTCATTCCCAGCGAATCCATCCCAAACCGCGTTGCAACGCGCAGCCTCCGGCCAAGGCCCGAAAAGTTCAGACGCACCGACGTTGCTACCACGGTCATCGTGCTCAAAGCAGGAAACCGTAATATCAGTGCTCGTACACATGAGGGCCTGAACTACCCGCTGAGCTTTGGCCAATTGGCCCTCACCAGTGGCCTCGGGAACGCCTGCCTCAGCCAGCAGCTCGACTGGCAGGAAAGGGTTCGGATCAGCTGGCAAGGGTAACGTTTTGTTGGAAGCCCCGAGCATCCAGACATGATCGAAACTCAAGCCCACGGCATCGCCGTAGGTCATGATAGCCACAGGTGCCACATGGCTCAGCCGTGGCTGGAACTGTCGGGTATCGATAATTTCGCGGAGCCACATGAACGCTCGCTCATAGGCACAAGGCCCTAGTTGATAGTCCAGGGATCGGAATACCTTGAGCGCTTCCTCCCAGGCTTCCAGAGTCTGAAAGTTCGCCGATGACAGCGCCTCAGCTTCCGGCCAACCCATCATGGAGAGTGACGATTTGAAAAACTCAGCCCATTCAGATGGGTAGCGTTCTTTGCCGTCTTCTTCATGAGCGTCCAGCAGGCGCCGAAGGTTCTCGGTGAAGATGTTGCAGGCTGTTTTGCATGCGCCCAGTGCGCGAAGGTAGTCTTTCCCACCCATGTGCAGGCCGTTGTTCTCTCGCAGCCACACGTCCACAAGTGCCCGCTGCGCACCTTCTACAGCGTGCCCACCCACCCAGCTGGAACGGAGCACACGACTGAAAACGTCTGCATCTGCTTTCCGATTGGTTATGGATAGAATGCCCATGGCGGCACGAATCATAGGGCGCGACCCGAGGGTGGCACCACTCGAAATATCCCATGGTTCCCGCGCCTCAGACCCGTCGCTCGGGGGAAGCATTGAGGCTGGGCTGACAGTCATGGTCAGCGCCTCGATCAAGGGGGCTTGATACGCCTCCATATCTGGTACAAGCAAGGCCATCGTAGGTGCAGCATGCGGCGTGGCGATGTAAGGTTTTAGAGCGTTATTCACCCACTGAGCAACATGCTCAAACTCATCTGCCTGCGTGATTGCCCGGACAAGCTTCGGTACGGTCACCTCGGCTTCAAAATCCAGGTCAAAGACCTCGGCGCCCATCGTCTTGAGCTGTTCGATTACTGCACGCTCGGATGGATTCATGTAGAGGACGCCCACCATTACGATTTTTCCTGGCGGGGAAATCTTGCCGGCGCGGAGCAAATCCAGCACTAAGGCCGGCAGCTCAGCACGGAAAGCGCAGCCGTTTTTTCGGCAGTCTTGCTCGATCAGCGCCCGCCATTGCCAGAAGACCTCATACTCACGTTTGAAGCGAAAGCGATCCGGGTCGTTGGGAAGCTTGAATTTGATGAACGTTGAGTAGGCTTGGGCAATACGTCGGGCTGTACTGGTGGAGGAAATGAGATTGTCAGGCAAAAGGCCGGAACGATCGGCAACGCCTTTCACCACTGCCAACTCTTGCACTGGGAACAGCAGTTGCTCATCTGGCAGCCGCTCCAGCCACACTTCCTCGATCCACTGCGTGACGGTACGGATCTTTCCTTTCGCAAACCACGACCGTTTGCCACTGACTGACTGCAACAGAGCGGCCTGCATTTTCATATGGCGGGATACACGCTCAGTAGAAGCGAGTACGAGGGTGTCGTCATCGAGCATTTGAAGATGGGCAATCAGGGACATATGGGTTCCTCCTGTAATGCCGATCAAGATAACGGCCTCAATGCTGTGTCATCGCTGTTCAAAGGCAATATCTGCCAGCCGGTCAAAATGCTAGCGGCCCATGATGGGAAGTGGATCGTGTTGGGATGCAATCCAGAGCTAAATTCAGGATGCTCACTCAGGTGCTGAAACACCAAAGCGCACCGGGTAGGCCGGAGTGCAATGAAGGAAGGAATGAACCATGATGAGGTCTCGTTTTACACTTGTGACAGTGGCTCTGATCAGCTTCGCATCAGCTGCACATGCTAGTCAGTACGAAAAAAGCTCTGACTTGTTGGGGCTTGCAAGCAGGACGCTCCAGGTTGATGGAATCACCGACGCTAAAATTGTTGAGGTCGTAGAAAATCAGCTACCTACAGGTTTTGTATTTTCTTACTGTCTCAAAGGCTCACCAAGCCTCTGGCGTTATGAGGTTTTGAGCAGCGACGGCCCTGACTCACTGAAAGGTACAAGAGTTACCAAGTCGCAGGCCGTGGAAGCCGACAGCAAATCGTGCAATGTCGCAGGCTGAATCAAAACCATCACGTCTTGATAGCGCCCCACAGGAGGCAGAATTATGTGGGGTCGCCTAGCTGCACTGTCCATTTGCAAGCCGCAACCAACCCCAGCTATGGCCAGTGACCTCAACATCGCCTACTAGGCGCTCCCAATGACCGCAGCCCTTTACATACACCGCACATCCATAGCTGCGACTCAGAGGCTAGCGATGCTGATGAAAAAAATGGTTACCGCCTGCCAAACACCCTCCAAAAAGGGGGCTTTGCGGATGCATTAGTAAGTATATGCATTCGAAAATTGCTTACGCATTGCAGGTGCCGAATGGCCAATCCAGCCGTAACGGATTCATCAGCTCCACCGTTGTATGTTGTTTATCAGCCCGTTGTGCGGTTGCAGCGAAGCCATGCCACAGTGCATGCCTACGAGTCACTGCTGAGGGTTGGGCCGAACGCGGATGATCATTCGACCTTCTCAGTGATTTCTCAGGCAGAGCAAAACGGCACGATGCCCCTGCTCGACACTTTGATCGCGAGACAGGTTTGCGGCGACGCGTCGCGCATGCCCGGAATGCGGCTCTGGATAAATCTATCTCAGCGAACGCTGAGTTGCCCTGATGCCTCAAGGGACATTTCCGAACTCATACACCAGCACAATCTGGCTTGCCGAATCACAATCGAAATGACGGAAACAGCTGACGGTGACGAACAGTTGATAAATGAAAGCCTTCGATGGTTTAAAAATCAACAAATCACCGTCGTGATCGACGATATCGATGATGGCTACGCTAAGTCGCATCTGCTCCATTCCGAGCTTATTGCCGGATGCAAGCTATCACGGCGATCTACCGTCAGGCTGATGAATGAGCCGGGCTTCGTAGACACCGCCTCGAAGCTTGTGCGTTGGTGCAAGGCCAACGGAAAGTCAGTCGTGATGGAGGGAATAGAAAACGTGGTCGAGTATCGAATGGCTCGACAACTCGGCGTTGACTTCTGCCAGGGCTACTATTTTTGGCAGCCGATTCCGCTGTCTGAGGTTCCTGCTCCAGGAACGCGTTTCGTAGAACCTACGCTACCAAATCCAAGACACACAAATTCGCTATTCATACCTACCTACATGAACACCACAGGCTTGGAGTTGTGGGGGATGTAAAGCCAGCTCAAGCAGCTGTTTCAAAAAAGCCCGGTGATTGCCGGGCTTTTTTTGGATGTTTTAATCTTCGGCAATACGGTTTCGACGATGAATAAACTCCGCCATTTCCTCGCGAGTGGCGCGGCGCTGGCTTACATGTCCCATCGCAATTTCCGTCATGTTCTTGCGCTTCTGCCGCTCCATGACACTCGCAAGCATCGGCAGGGCTGTGGTGCCCTTCTCAAAGATGTTGCGGGCTTCATAGTCCACCAGCAGCGACTCGTATACAGGCAACGGTTTTCGATCAGCTGTACCGAAACGCACCACATGCTGCCACCAAAGACCTCGGAGGTTTCGAGCAAGGACACGCTCGTAACGCGGGTCGATCAACGCAGACATGCGAGTGTAGATGTCGAAAACATTGTCAGCGTGGATCGTGGCAAATACGCTATGCCCTGTTGAAGCGGCAAGCAACGCGGCATTCGCAGTCTCCGAGTCTCGGATTTCGGAGACAACGATTGTCGTCCGGCTTTGGCGCACACAGTCGCGAATTGCTTCGGCGAAGTTCTCAACGTGGGTTCCGATTTCGCGCTGGATGATGGAGTGGCTGGGGTAGATGACCTCGATTGGATCTTCCACCGTCGCGATCTGTGACGCACGTGGATCAAGGCATCCGATGGATGCAGCCATGGTCGTGGATTTGCCGGAGCCCATCCTACCTGCAAACAATGTCAAGCCAGAGCCTTCAGTCAACTCACGGATGATGTTCCAGTCAAGCTGTAGGTCATCACGTAGGGATGGGATTTTTAGGGGCAGCGCTCGCATTGAAATGCCCCAACCCTTCTGAGAGTTGGCCATACAGCACCGGAAGCGATTGCCCAGCAAGTCCGTTGTGTAGTGCGAGCTTTTCAAAACAGAGCCGCGCACTTTCTCTGCATAGTTGCGCTGAAAGAAATCCTTCCAGACTGGCGGTGTTCGGCCAAACGTAGTTGCGCCGTGGTAGTCAGTCGTCTCGACATAATCGTCAGTGAGCAAGATGTTCCTACCGGCGTTCAACGCCCTTGTTAACTGCTGCTCATCTACGACACCTGCGTTCAGTCCGTAACTCACATTACCCCCTTCAATAAAGCGTGACTGGCCCGTCCAACAACGGATCAAGCGAGTTCCTGTGTATGGCGTGCTCGACGAATCGCTTGGCACCAAAGCACTCATCGTCAGCTTTGTTGGGCTTTGCGAATTCGAGCAGGCATGCGTTTTTGTAAGCACAGCCCTGGCATTCTGGATTGCTGTTACGGGTCACCTGTCGCCTCATATAAAGGCGCCGCTCCCGTGAAACCAATATGTCGTGAAAGGTTGTCTGTGCCTCCAGGATGTTCCCGAAGCTGTGCATGTACTCCTTGTAGCCGTCTTTGTAATTCGGCAGCACAAAATCACCATTCGGCAACAGAAAAAGTGTCTGCCCACACATGTTGCTCATCGGCGAACGCTTCGAGCGATCTACGGCGAAATGTGCCTCACCTATTGAGGGCGGGTTCAGCCCCTTGTACTTCATTGAGTACCAATGATTGAGCATGCCAATCATGAAGTCGTTGAAAGCTGTCATGGTTGGAGCGTATCGCTCGTACTTGCCGGCAACTGAGTTCTGCTCGTTCAGCATGAACGGTAGCCACCCGGACTCACAGATGCCTAAGTCCGAGAGTATTTCCAAAGTGCTCACGTGCCCCTGCTCAAGGAGGTCGGCATTCACAACGCTAATTGTTGCTACGCGCAACCCTCGGGAGACAGCTTCTTTGACTTTGGCTTCCCACTTGCGGACATAGGATTTGGAGCGCATCGAGCCGTCATAAGAAGTTTGGATGTACCCATCGGTGTAGCGATGCCAGAGGGGTGCCCATACGTCCAGATCAACGCCAAGAAGTGACGTGAGCATTACGTGCTTGACCTCATACCCCTTTGACTCGGGGAATTCCTCAGCCATCATCAGGACGTACTGCTCGAAGTATTCAGGGCCTGTGCTGGTTGGCTCACCACCGTAGTTGTAGACGAGTATGACCCGGCTTGGAGGCTGCACCTCATCCCAGTATGCATCGACCTTTCGGCATACTTGGCGCATTTGCTCGATGCTCATTGTCTCGGGGTCTCGTCGCTGCTCCAACGACAAGTAGCAGTGCTTGCAGTTGTAGGGGCATTGAAGCGTAGGCATGATCGTGAACACAAAATATCCATTCTCAATCGTGTCTGGCACATCGGCCTGGAATTGGCTAGCGATGAGGCTCATCGTGGCCCCCTTTGCGCACGACCAGAACCGGGTTGGTCAGATCCTTTTTAGCCAGTGCCGGGCCTCGGTTCAGCAAGTGATCCGTTACGTGATAGTGGTGCTTATTGCGCTGCAACGCTTGCTCAAGCAATTCTTCCTCAACAGTCCGCTCGCCGCTTCCGGGGCCTTGTTTCTTTTCCAGGGCCGCTATTGTTTCAACGCTGAATAAGCGCCGACCATAGCGCCATAAGAGCTTGGCTAGTATCGGAAAGATGGAAAAGAATCCGGGGTGCGCTGTGCCTTTCGCTGGGTGCTTCTTTGGTGGTGCCATTGTTCAGCCAACCGCGATCAGATGGGCGGGCAACGCGGAATTGCGCATCATTAGAGCCTGCGGCAGAACGCCTTCCTCCACGCGCTTACGAGCATATTTGATGAAGGTTTTAAACCCAGGGCACTCACCCTTTCCGTTCCATTGCTCATGAAGAACACCGCAGTTGGCCCGGCAAATAAGTCGCTCGTCACATGTGCGGCAAGCATCAGGTAGTCGCGTCGCTTTCATCACCTCACGCAGGTAGCTGCGTGAGGTCAATACGTCGTGGACAGTGGTCGTGAACTCGACCTGGGTGGCACCGTCTTCGCCAACAACCTCACGCGTTTCAAACAAATTCCCATGCGAGTGATAGTCGTTGGTGCCGCCCTTCTCGATGCAGCTGATCGTCCGGCCATCGGAATCGATATCAAGTGCGCCATGCACAATCGGGCACACCACATCATCCATGGGCTGATCCTGGTGAACCGCCATCAGCCAGGACTCGCATGGGTTGATCCAAAGGTCGGGGATTCGCTCGCGATTTTCTATGTACCAGTCCAGCGCATCGCAGTAAAACTGTGCAGTCTCGCTGTGCTTGGGCTGCACAAGTTTGGAGTTGAGGTCACCGTCGCCGCTGGGGATGAAGAATCCGAAATGCATCTTTGTGAAACCCAACTCAACCAGTTCCTCAATCATCGACGCGGCTCCAGCCTGTACCACTGGCTTTACCAGTGCCGTGGTCACCGAGAAATCTTTGGGGCCGGGTAGAGAAGAAAGTTTGGATTCCGCAACCAGCGTCCGAACATTACGCCGCCAGATTTCTTCTTGCTTGCGCTTGTTGAAGCGGGTGCTGCGCTCGTAAGAGGTCGCCACCTTGTCAAACATCCTCGCCACGTCGAGCGCTTCTTGAGTCACGAGGTTCGTTACGATGCTGAAAGCTACTTCCTGCGGAATCTCCTTGAGCATCGCCTTCGCCTTTGGAAGGGCGGCTTTGAAAAAATCCACGCCGAGCATGGAAGGTTCGCCGCCGATAACGTGGATATCCACGAAGCTGTAGCGGCGAGAGAACTCATAGTCAGCTTTCATGTGATCGACGATCCCTTGCACTACGTGCAGGAATTCATCCTCACTCATGTCCGGCGATTTATCTTTCTTGTCAGAAAGAATGTAGCAGTGGCTGCACCTGAGTTGGCAGCGCCGAGTGACGTTGATCTGGAACAGGAAAGAGGTACGGCCCATGCCTACGTTAGATAATCCTGGCTGCATTACTGACTCCCAGCATGATGAGTGAATGCCGACAGAACATCATCTGCGCGACCAAGGCGCACCGCGCCAGATTCCGCCTCTCGGGCTAAGCCGACTTTCACGCCTAACGTGGAGTCAATGAACCTGGAGGTGGGTGTGGTTATGTATAGGGTTCGGGCCTGTACAAACTCAATTTCATCGTTATTGAAACGCAAGTGACAAATCTGCTCCCTTGCCATCCGCCAAAGCGGATTCGTCATCGGGATGTGCTGATGCTCTCGGCTTAATGGAAAAAAGATAAGGTCGTTGCACCCCTTGATGAAGCCGGCACTGGACTGCAAGCAAATACCATTGAGCAACCAGATTCGCTCGCTTGAGGCACAACGCTTGATGAGAGCAGAAAGGGCTTTCATGTACCCATCTTGACCTGACAATCCTTCGATATGGTCAGCCAGGACACCAGCAACAGAGTCATCGAAACTGTTTGTCGTTTGTGCGAGCTGGTAACCCCATTCTTTATGAGGCCAGTCTCCAGTACCAACTGAGTCAGGCGACAGCAAAACACGCTTCCCATCGCTCGCCAGCACGATTGCCAAAGCCATCGAAACAATTGGATCGTCGCCAACAACCACCGCGTCGAATACCTCTTTGCCGTAGAGGCTTTCTCCAAAAGTTCCTAGGATGCGCATCATGAGCGCTATAGGCCCCATGCCTGCCGGTGCAGTCCGATATGCATCACGGAACTGGTACTTCTTCAGGATAATTGAGTTCATCAACGCCAGTTCGGGCCGTACTTTTCTCTGACTCGTGTGCGCATCACGTTTTCTCTGTACCCGAACTGACCAACCATGGTGTACCGAGTCTTGGCGCTGGTTATCTTTGTGACACGATGCACCCAGCGGGGATTCGTGTTGATAGCCCACACCAACGTCCCGTGATTAGGCGTGACAGACGCCTTGATCGAGACTGACTCTGGATCACGCAGAAAGCCATGCTCATCTACGTCACCCTCTCCCAGCTGCAACATGCCGCCGTCTTCCGGCAGCCACACGTCGTCACTGAGGTAAACCATGCAAATCAGGTGCATCGGGTCATAGCTATCGTGATGCCAAACCATCGAGTCCCCCTTCTTGCCACGCTGCAACATGCAGTTGGTTCGAGACCAATCTCCCATGTGCGATCTTATGTGCTGTGTCGCTGGCCCTAGCCCCAGCTGTTCCATGAACGCCAGATACACAGGCGGCACTAGGTGATTCTCCGAGGGGTTGTCAGACTCCCATTCAGCGATATCCGGGCTACCCGGCCTGTCCTCAAGGAACCTGTCGGACTTAGCCTCTGCAAGTAACCGATCAGCAACGTCTAACTCGATTGAGGATACGAAAAAACCATCACGGAACAACTCATTCAGTTGCATTTACTCCACCTCCGCAAACTCACGCTCAGCAGCCCTGGCCAAGCCTTCAAATCGGGCGTTTTCATGACGCGTTGCAATCCGATGCAACCATTCGCGGATGTGCTCCGTTCCATGCGTGCGAATGGCCTCATCAATGCGCTGAAATAGGGCTGTCCAGGTCATGCAGTGATACGACTTGCCGTGAACACCATTCCCCTGCGCAATCGATTCGAACATGCAGCCGCCATGGCAGGACTTGTAGAATGGACATGAACGGCAAGTTACCGGCGTATTGGAGGCTCGGCTTGCGTACACGTTGATGGCTTCGTAATCCCAGGTCTCAGACAGGGCGTTGCCGATTGGCGCAAGTCCCGCATCGGCCATTTCAAGGCAAACGTAAAGATCACCATTGGGCTCGATATTGACGCTCTTGCGAGTACAGTCATTTTGGAACGCACAAGCGGTAGCCTGGATTCGACCAAGACCGCTGACTTCCGATACTCGGGCCTCGCAAAGCTGGTAGAACGGTTCAACAACCACTGGCAACCGTAGGAACCAATCGTCAAAGAGGCTGACCATGCTGTCGCGAAACTGCTCTGCCGTATTCAGCTGTACGGCCTCAATTCCACCCCTGAAAATGGGCCTGAACGTTATCGCTCGTCGTGACCTCACGGCTTCTCGCAGATGCTTTCTTGCGTCGTCCACTTGCCCTGGCTCCACGACGTAAATCGCGCCGGGCGTGCTACGCGCTCTTTGCAGGTACTGATCAGCCGACTTCCAAATTAAACGATACTTTTCAGCATCACCCTTGATCGTCCTGGAAGCAGTAGTCAGGTCAATGCTGGTTCCAATTCGACCAGAAAACTGATCGTAGAGCCTCGCTGCTTTGCGTTCTGAGAGGATGAGGTTGCTTTGGGCGCCCACTGTGCATCCCATCTGACTCTCGGCGCAGACAGCTTCGACGATACGGATATGCTCATCTAACTCATGCTCAGGCACCATCGCAATTTCCCCACCCAGAAACTGCGCCGTAACATGCGTAAATGAGACACCAAGCGCGGCTTGTGACGTGCCCAGGATGAATCGCAAAGCTTTTTCGAGGCCGGCAGGGCTGAGGCGTTTATCAGGGGTCTCCTGCCAACTGCTGCAATAGGAACAGTCGGCGTTACAATGCTTTGTGAGCCGTATGTGCAAGGTCAGCGGGTTAACAGGCATGGTTCACCTCTTGAGCTTCCCGATCTGTCATGACCTTGAATGCGAACTCTATCAACTCGTCATGGCGACCCTTTCCAGTGATAAAACTGCTTTCACCAAGCTGCGAAGTGACGCTATCCAGCATCTTTGATAGACCCCAGCCCTTTCCTTCGACGATCCGTGCCACATCCAACAATGGGAAATTGAGATAGTGGAAGTTGCGGTACACGATGTGCCGGAACAGTTCTTCGCCTCCCTCAACCGCAGCCCTTTCCAGCCAACTCGCGTCTACACGAACGTGCGAGCCTATCGCGTCATAAAAAAACAGGCGCTCAGTCCAGGTCTTGCCGTGGATCAAACCATCGGCCATTGCCACAATTCTTGGCCTTCCGAACTGGGAGAAGAAGCCCTCGTAATCCGAAGCGAACTCGCTTTCCAAAAGCTCGGATTCAGACCCGAGATTAACAAACGAGGCGAGGCGCTGTGCCTCCAGAGCCCCACGACGCTGACGACGCTCCACCATTGTGAGGTATTGGCTACGGTCACTGACCGTAAGTCGAGTTTGGGCCTTGGCGAACTCCCAAACCCTTTTTAATCCTGCGCAATCACCATGCGATATGAGCCCCGCCATTTCTTTTGGCAATTGCTTGTGCCAAGCCCATCCTCCAGAGCACACCACAGCGAATTCACACGTACTACACGCTTCATAGGGCATTGAGTGCCGCAGACGCAGTTCTGGAGTGTTGTTGAAGATCGTCTTGGCTGCGAAAGACACGTCCCGCACCGAAAGTGTTTTGGTAGCGAATGAGCTTTCCTCGCCGGTAAAGCTGCTGTTGAAGGTCACTTCGCCATTGGGCTCAACCTCAATGTCGTATGTGTCGTTTCCAGGATAATGGTAGTGCGTCAGGGTTCGGATCGACGATTCCATTTCCACCAGTGGACTCAACTCCACATGATCGGGGAGTAGCTGGCGCAGGGCGATGATGAACTCGGATACTTCGCCATACGTGCAGTTTTTTTGAAAGTACGCTTTCCCCGAGCCAGCTGGATAGAGCATGTCGCAGGTTACGTCAGTGATACCCTTGGGTATGAAGGTGTCCACAACGAACTGAGGCCCCTGCTCGATGACGGCCTTGCTCATTGTAATGCAGAGGGTTTTACGCTTAATCCCTGTGATGGCTTCCAACGTCTGCAAATAACGGGGCAATAATTTGTAATCTTTTTTGAACCGATTGGTATCAGGCTCCCAAGGCACGAAAAGATCGATACCGTACCCATACTGCTCGCCCATGCGGTTGAGCAGGCCAATGTACCCGGCGTCTTTGAAAATCAGGTTCGTACACCAGATCAGCGCCGCCTCGGCGTCATAGAGCGCATCCCACCTCGCCATTCGTTCAAGCGTCCATGGAAGATTCCTCTCCCAGAACGCGATGGGCATCATCGTCAGTTCGCCCCCAAGCAGCTCGATGTTGATTTTGCTGATCTTTCGATCCGCGTTGAATAGTTCCTCAATACGGATGAATGTCTCTCGGTAAACGTCCTCCGCCATCTGTGTTTTATCACCCAGCAATTCCGGAGTGATGTAGCAGTGGTCGCACCGCAAATTGCAGAGCCTGGTTGGCGCGATGCACACGTTGAGCATGTCGAGCGCGTTATGCATAGGTAATCACCCCCTTCGCGCTGACCGACACTTTGTCTCCAGCTTGCACCCCATCCGGGACGCTTGCGCCAATCACAACAGGAAGCCCCTTCGCAGAGGCGTGCTGCATCAAATGAGAGGTGATAGATCCACGCGCCGCAATCACAGCTACGGCATTCTCCAGGCACGGCAAGTAGTCCATGCTGCATCGATCCAGCATGAGGATTCCACGCCGCGAGCCATGGTTAGGGGTTACCAACTCGCCCGTGATACCAGCCGCAGGTATACGCCACACGCCTCGTGCAGGTGTTGTGCCTAAGCACACCTGTCGAATAGTTTGAGGATGGTGAACAAAAGCTGTCGAAACCCCACTTTCGAAGGGCTCCCAATCCCCAAGCTGGGTTTCTAACGCATGCATGAGCTTCCGCTCTTTTCCTTCGATACACAGCGCTCTGATCGCCGGGTGAAGTGATGCCAACCGCGCACTGATGAGAATACTTGTCACATCCTTGATCCACTCAGTTGGAGTCACCGCATTAATCACTGCCGAAGGCCACTCTTCGTTCACAAAACTCTGCTCAGTGGCCGTCGCGTTGTATCCAACTAGCGGCATCACGCCAATGCCCTGCCACGTTGGGAGGTGTCCATGTTTTAGGGCCATGCCGAGCACAGATGAGACCAGTGCGCGAGGTGAGCCAAGCCAGTCCTCTTTTGCACCGCTGGCCAGCCTGTAGGTGGCGATGCGATTCATGCGCCCCAGGGTCTGTGAAACGTCTCGCAAGGCAGCGACAACAGATTCAACGGATACCTCGCACGCACTCTGCGAGAGCGCAAAGCGAATGTACTGATCCACCCATTTCAGCAGGTGATCTATCTGCACTAAGCGAGGTTTGAACCCAAGTGACTTCAAGTCTTCGATGTAATCGAGTTTTGAACGCCAATTGCTGGCGACCATAGCAAACCTGCGGTGGCCGTAAGCGACGATATGTCCCGGCGCAAGTGCTGAAACAATGGCAGCGGACAGGGCATCTGCATGGGCTGTAATTACTTCAACCACCCGTATGTTTGCCGCGCCCCGAAGTCTGATTTCCGCGCATGCGCGGGTATTTTCGATGTTGACTTGCAGGATGGTGAGCCTGCCTCTACGAGAAAGGGCGAACTCGATGACACACGCGCCGATTGTTGTGAGGTCTTGGAGTGCCAAGGCTGCATTGCGAACAAGCTTCGGCGCACGCTCGGCGTCCCATAGCGGGAATTCGAAAGACTGGGCTGCTCCTTCGCCAGAGGTTACATCCTCAGCGGTGCCAATGTCGCAGATCACCAGCGAGCATTTGTCGTTGCTCTGTAGCTGGATGACCCCGTACCAAGCGGCATTACAGTAGGGTTGTACAAGTGCCGCGCCTTCAACTCCGGCTAGATCGAAGGCATCCAAAACGCCTGCCACGCGATCAGGTATGTCAGCGCTTGAGCAGACGAACGAGGGGTAGATCCCCGCAGTAGAATTGTGATCCTTTGCCTCGTCTACCATTGCCGAACGCACGATGTAACTACTGCCACGAAGCTTGGCGCGATGTAACGCAGGTATATCTACTCGCTGAACGACGAACCCAGGCTGTACTCGGTAGCCACGCTGATCAGCAATATTCAACAGCGCCGCTTTCTGTGGAAGCACCGGGCTGTACTGAGAGAAAGCATTGATTTTGGGTCGAGCGCGCCACATAGCAAACAGACAAGCAGAGGCGAAAGCCGCTAAACAGCTGATTTGGAAAATCCAGTATGGCGTTTCGAGCTGAGGATAATCACTTCTGCTTTGGAGGACAGCCGCGCTTATCGCGACGACTAAGGTCGCTTGGATAGTGCTCCGCAGGGGCTGGTTGCGCCGAAGCAAGGCAACAGACCCACCAAGTATTGCACCGAGCAGGAGTGCAAGCACAAGGCCGTGGCCCAATACTGCTCTCCCAGCATATCCACCCGCCGTTCGTATCGAATAAGCAGCCTTTTCCTCATCCGTGTCGAGGTCTTCAACCGTCAAAAATGGTTCAGTAAGACTGGCAGCAAGCGTGAACCGGCCAAGCCAAGGTATTCCGCGTCTCGCCAGATACTCACCAGCCAGCAGCGAGTGATAGGCAGTGCGGCGATCAAATGCCAACCCTATATAGATTTTGGTTGGATCAAGGGTCGCGACGAAATCTTCCAGCCCACCCTTCGCTACGTCTGCCATCGGCAGCCTGTGGTAACGCTCCTTGAGGAAGTCCACACCAATTGGCCAAGGCCGTTCGCTAAAATCCAGAAACTCTACGTCAGGCCGGTTTAAAACAAAGCGCTCGGCATCTTCTACTGACACGGTTTGGTTATCGTTGTGGTACGTGTCGAAATATGCGGGTTTGATCAATATCTCATCAGGGTTTGGCATGACGTAATGAACATCAACCCCGGCTTTTACAAGCAGATCAACGATGATGGGGGTCGCGCCAGTATCATTAGTCTCGAAGCCGACGACGAAGACCTGTTTACCCAGCAGGGAGAGAGACAACTCCCGGTAGTTGGCCACAAAGTCGGCGAGTGAAAGCGTCTTATTGCCAAAAATCCAACCATCCTTCACAAATTCGCTGTCAGTGGTCACGCCCATTACGAACGCGGAGGGGTGCGCCTCGATCCAGGATCTATATTCGGGAACAGGTACAGTAGAGCCTCCAATTGCGATACCTCTGTCTACCAACCCCCACCCATGCTTTGATAGCGCTGTGGTTCCACCCTGTAAAAATCCAACGTTAAGCCCGAACCTTTTAAGAGCTGCAACAGCAATAGAGGCGGCGATACCGCCGTACTGGTCAACGAGAACAACTCGTCCACCGAGGTCATTCACAGCCTTGATGAGCACATCCTTGTCGCGCCAAATCTCGTTAGCTGATAGCTGTCCCGTAGACATGAAAAGGCTTGGATAGGTGCTGATTTTTAGCGCCTTGAAATGCCCCGCTTCTAGACCTGCCATGAACTCTGCGGGTGTGACGGCCTGGGCCGATGCAGACTGCTCACCAATTTCCATGAACGGGAATGGGATTTCAGTAGACAGAAAGCTGGAATCAGCATTGGTAAACAGAGCAGCCTTGTTGGACTGATCCTGTGCGAAGTCTTGGAGCAAGAAGATCCCCGAGGACACCAGCGCCAGCGCAGCGACCAGAGGAATGGCTCCCTGCCCCTTGCGCTTGTAGCACCAGAAAGCCGCAGCAGCTAACAGAGCAACTGGAAAGGCCATTACGCCAAGCAGCCCGATACCCGCCGCCCCTACTGCGATTGGGAACGCGTGGGCTACGCCAGGAGTCAGGATTAAAGCCAGGGCGAATGCGCCTACGGGATATCTCATTTTGGAGTGCTCTGGAGTATGCGCTTGACCCGATATGCACTGGCCTTGAGCCGTTGCATGTAGTCATAGGAGGCAGGCGTTATTGAGAGGCTTTCTGGAGAATTCAAAACAGATGAGGTTTGTGCGTTCGCCGCGTTCAGAACTGCCCATATCAACAGGTCTTCGAACTTGAACGATATCTCCAGCGATGACTCACCGAAGCGGGAGTATTCGTTGGCAACCCGCAGGGGGGCCGATTCCCACGCAAGGGCGACCGCTAAGGCATCCTTGAGATATATCGCCAGGGGGTGGTCGCCTCGCTCAGCGATGAAGGCATGCACAGCGCCCGGCTCTACCTCTACGGTGTGATAATTACCGGCAACTGAATGGGCGATGATTGAAGACGCTTCACGGAACGCACCTACACCACCCTCAAATTCGACTGAAATGCCAATCCTGTCGTAGAACCAAAGCCGCTGCCTAGGCGACAAGCCAAACAGCTCGAAGTCGAGCACCACTACCCTTTGGGCATGTTTAACCGCTTCGAAGAATCCCTCGTAGTCTTGAAAGAACTTTGCCTCACTCAGCGTTGCAGCCGCATGCATTGACTGGACAATTCGCCGTGCTTTACGAGACCGTCGCTCATCACCGTACCGGGTCACTCCCAGTGGATCAAAGTGAGTTGCAGCCTCCTGCGCCCACAATTCAAAAAATCCAGGACATGAGAACCCATTGCCCTCAGATTGCCCCATGTACCTCTGAACAACACCGGGCTCCAGCCCTTTATGCGGATACCACCCTGCATTACATGCTTGGAGGTATTCGCAGTCACGGCAGAAGTCGTGCTCGAAACTGAGCTTGTTGTCCAACTCTGAGCTGTTCCCCCAGATAATTTTGAGAGGTGCGTTTTTATCGGTTACATGCAGTCCGACATAAGGCCGCACTGCCTCTGAGCCCGTCTGATTAGGGTTAAGGGACAGGATGCCTCTCTGATCCCAATGGTACTCGTAGGCATCGTTTAATGTGTTCTGAGACCGCGAGAGGGTGCGCAGCGACTTCCTCATATCGTCAAGATGGTCAACCGTTAGGCCATATGGTTTTCCAAGCTCGGTCAACTCTGCGATAAAACGCGCCACGTCAGCGTACAACGGCTGGTACTGATCAAAATATGCTTTGCCAGATCCCCACGGGAACACCATGTCGCATGTCACGTCAGTGATACCGCGCTTCACAAATGTGTCGATGATGTATTGAGGGCCGAGGTTGATGATCCCCTGCCCCATGATCAACACAAGGTTGAGCATGTTGCAGTCTCCCAAGGCCTCTATGCGGCTCAGGAACTTAGGAAAAATGGCCATGTTGCGGCCGAAGCGCCCGCTCTCCGGCCCTTCGAAGCTGATCGCGATATCCATGGCAGGATGGTGCCGGTAAGCGCGGAGCAGTTCGAGGTAGCGCTCGTCCTTCCACATGAGATTGCTACAGAAGGTGAATTCTGTCTGGATGCCGGCGTCGTTCAATTCCGTGATTCGGTCGAGTGTCCAAGGCAGGTTGCGCTGCCAGAACTCGAAGGGCATCAGAGTTGCTTCACCCCCCAAAACATCCAAATGCAGATAAGTCACGGACTCATCCAGGTGGAATGACTCAATGATCACCTCAACGCAACGACGGTAAGTGGCCTCATCGATGTATTCCTTGACCCGCAGCAGCTCGGGCTGGATGTAGCAATGCTTGCAAGCCATGTTGCAGTTGAGGTTCGTAGAGATGGTCGTGCTCATCATCTCTATCGAGCGGTTTCGGGGGAGGCTGAAATTTTCGATCTTCATTCCCCATGATGGAGGCAAGAAGACCTTGATTTCATCCGTACCCGATGCACTTACTTACTGCTGCTTCAATGCTGGTGCGGACTATCAGGAACGCGTTATGCGCTAGGAGTTCGTTCGACTCAGAAGGCCTGCAATCCTGCTTTCAGATTTGATGCGGATGAGATTTGGGCCGAGCACCGGGGCGGACTCATCCAAACCATCAAAATTCTCTGCGTGCCGGCGATTCCTCATCACCCATCGCAACAGCTCTGCATTGTGGTCGGCTGCAATTAGAGATTCCCCAATAGCGCCTGCCTCGACACTGGCCGCACCCGAGAAAAGAATTGTGGCCAACGGATCGAGAGGGTTTTGGTCACACCATTCCCATACAACATCTTTCCCCATCGTCAGGCTGAACAAGTCGTCATACACATAATGCTCGACGACCAGTCGCTGTTGTGTTGGAGGTAGCGCGAAGAAATCCCCGTGAGCAAGAATGCTGGGTATACCGACCGCCTGATAAGCCCAGAGGCGCTGGATGATCGGCTTATGCCCCACATCGTTGCTGGTCATCTGAATGCGGCTCTGCTCATTCTGCTTGAGCCACGCTGAGAATGGCTGATCAACGCAAGATGACTCGCAAACGATGTCGCGGCGCTGAGCCCTAATGTCTCTGCTATGGCGAAGCCTCAATAACGCATCGCGATGAACCTGCAAGGAACGATCAAAGCTACCGTAGCGTGACTTGATCTTCTTCCAGAGGTTTTTGTAACCAGGGCAATCCCCGGAATCCCATGCACGAACATCCTGCGGCGCTGCGGTGCGGTAGTGATACCACCCGCCTGCGCAGTGGGAGTGAAATTCGCACTGGAAGCAGTAGTCATGGTAGGCGGAGAGTTTGTTGTCCAACTCTTGAGTGTTGTCGGCCAGAACCTTCCAGCTCCAATCCGGGTCGTCGAGAAAAATCAGCCCGCTGCCCAATGACGCCTCGCCAGTCGTCTGGTTTGCATTGAACGTTGTGAGTCCGTCAGGCTCGATGGCTAGGTCATATCGAAAATTACCAATGCATTGATAACTAGTGCCACGGAAAACAGCACTGCTCATTTCATCAGCGGGCGTGAACGTGATCCCCGTTGGAACCAACTCGAAGAGGCGCATGAGATACGCGCTCATGCGCTCGAACTCAACCATGTTCGGCTGCCAGAATGAGCGACCTGACCCGTAGGGACTGATCATCTTGATCGAGAAATCCTTGATCCCGAGAGGCAGGAATGTTTCCAGCAAGTATTCTGGGCCAAGATCAACGACCGTTCGAGTTAGGATTACGTCCAGTATTTTCTGGGACACGTTGGCCTCGCGGACAGTCTCCTTCCACCGATCAAACAAGGCCATATTCTTGCCGAACCGATTAGTCTCAGGCTCCCAAGATGTGTACAGGCACATTTCTGGACGCTGCCCATAGCGCTCGAAAAGCTCAAGATAGTCCCGCCGCTTCCGATCATCGGCGAAGATGAGGTTTGAAAGGACGTTGATTGCACCGGGCGTCTTTAGCGAGCGGTTAAAGTCGGCGCATTGGTCGAGCGCATATGGCAGATTTTCTTGCCAGTATTCGATGGGCAGGCTGGTAATTTCTCCGCCGATCAACTCCCACTCAACTTCCTCAAGGCCCTTATCTAGAGCCAGCAATTCGCGCATTCGAGGAAATATCGCTTTGAACGTGTCTGGCGACATAAAGGCCTTGTTGCCAAGCTCTTTGGGGTCGATGTAGCAGTGCGTGCATCGCCGATTGCACCACCGTGTCGCGGTGATGCTCACATTAGCTTGATTCAACGTTCGCGCTTTATGCACAGCTGGACTCCAAAAGTTGATTCCACATACCTCGCCCCCCAGCGCATTCGCCTGAGCCGTCGGTTACAGGTACGTGGGAGGGGCCACCCTTGCAGTAAGAAATGTGCTCACAGCCCTGACAGGGAGAAATGCGCTTTCTATCAGCGATGATTCGAGCCTTCCTCTTGGGTGACCGCAGTATTTCATCCATACCCTCGACACCGACATTGCCAAGGAACGTGGCTGACAGATCTGAGTAGAGAGGGTTTGTCGTTACTGTCCCGTCAGGGTTCAAGGTAAGAAATCTACTTTCACACGCAACGTTGAACTGGTTGTTCAACTGCCCAATTTGCTGCTGAAAAGCACCGATGGTGATGCCGGCGTCTAGAAACGCAGCCCCCCACCTCGACTCCATTTCGTTTAGGTAAGCCCAGATCGATGAATAGCTCGCAGTAAGCGGCAACTGCGGGACGCTGGCAGCCGTATAGGAAGGCTGACTTAGAAAGGATCGGAAATCCACGGAAACATCGAACTCCCAAACCCTACATTGAGAACCCAGAATTGCCGCGGCTAATGAATCGACGCCTGCCTGGATGGTTTCGATGTTCAACTCAACGTTCACAGGACAGTGGATACCTGAATTCCAGAGCTTGTCCAGGCCTGCGAAAAAGCGCTTTTGGTAAAGGCTCGCGTCGCCAGCGAGCGTGTATTTCTGTGCATGCGCGTATGTAGTTTCTGCACGCCCCCCGAACTCATGGAGAGTTAGGTCGATCAACCAATTGGGGACGTGGAAGCAATTTGTAACCATGGTCTGGTCGGCATGCGGCAATACCCTTCTGGCTACCGCGCAATACTCGTTCATCGCCACACGGCCTACTACGGTAGGCTCCCCACCCTCCCAAATGAGAGTGACAGGTCTACCCTGCCAGAACATCGACTCAAGAAAGACCTCAAGTGTGTGGTGAGGCAGCCTTTCCATGGCTGATCTATGATCTTCGGTCAGGTAGCAACGCTTGCAATCGACATTGCACTGCCGCGTCACATTGATAAAACCAACTGCCTCTTTTGCGTCCATCACGCCCTCGACGCGCCCTGTCTCCAAAGCGCTACAGTCCATCAGCCAACGGCGATAATGATGTTGTTGGAAGACGCTGGTTGCGGCTCAGCTACTGGCTTTGGACGCTCAAGACCAATCTCACTGATCGCGCCGCCCGCCTTCAAGATCGAGCCAATGATGCCTACGAATTCGGCGCCAGCCAGTGCAGCCACCTTCCCATCAACACCGATCGTCTCAGCAGCGCGAGTTGCACCGACAGAAGGACTCACCACGCCTCGATCAAGATCGACGAGGTGCTTGAGTTGAGAAACTGAGCTGAGTTGATCCCAGGCCGAAGCCAGGTGATCTACACCGCCGAAAGCACTCGATACCGCCGCGACGAGATTTTGTGCGAAGGCAACTTGAGCTTTGCTTGGCGTGAATTCTTCTGTGTCTTCGCCTTCGGTCTTCGGCAGGTACTTATCGAGAACCGCGTGAATGCTATTTTTCAACTCGTAGATCATGCCGGCAGCATCGGCAAGCCCGAGACCAGTCATCAAACTGGTGGCCCGGATTAGGTTAGGTACTGGAGTGCGCGAGTCGAGTTCTTCTTCGAGCATTTTCCGGCGAGCTGCACGCAGCTCAGCATCCTTGAGTTTCAGTGCCCCTGCCAGCTTTTGCACCTCACCCTTGAAGTAGTCGTCCCCACCCAGTTCCCGCTCAATGACGTGATCAAGGCGAGCCTTGATGTAATCCATGACCTCAAGCGGCACCTCGTCGGTGAACAAGAGTTTCATTTCATGGTTGTTGGTAATTTCTTTCGGCGTGTGGCCCATAGCAACTGAGAACTTGTACTCAACGTAACCGTCCACAGGTGTCAGGCTGAAATTACCGCTGCTATGCGTGAGCCAAAGCGCAGCGTAGCGCTCCAGTCGATCCACATAGCCTTCTACGCTCGCAACAGATGACGCATCGTTTGGAAGCATCAAACGAACATTCAACCCTTGAGCTTCGGCTTCTTGCAAAACCAACACAGGGTCAATTACGCAGGTTGGCCCAACATCGATGGTTGTTCGACTCAGCGTCCCGGTAGCCAGCAGAAGACTGAAAATAAAGTCGTCGTGAAGCATTCCAGGATCGTCGTCACTGGCACGCGCTTTCAAACCTAATGACAAGGCATCCAGTGGGATGCGTTGCAACTCGGTGTCGCATTCGACAAGGGCATAATGAACGGTACGGGCGAACTTCGTCGTCGCATCTGCGCGGACGGCTTCGGATTGTCTTTGGAAAACTGCATCCAATTCGGATGCAGTCTTGCCAACAACAACCGTCTGCTCTGGCGCCCTACCATCTTCTGGCGACAACTGCTCGGGATCAACAGTCTGCACCACGGGCGAATCTCCGAGGGTCGTGCTCACAATTACCTCCACCCACGCGAGCCGTGGCATGCGCCATGACAAGCCCCGTGACATGCTGTGTGGCAATAACCCCATGCACCAATGTCGGTGGAATCTCGGTCTTTTGCAGTCGCAGTTGCGGCCAGGAGCAGATTATCAATGCCCGAGGCTTCGTTGCTGACTACCAAATCCTTGAGCGCATCCTGATACTGATCGACCACAGGCTTGATCGGATTCAGCTCCAGCATTGCCCTGTAACGCTTGATATCAGAGTCATTACCGAGTTCGGCAACGGTTTTGTCGATGGTGATCTGCGTCGTTGCCTGAGAGTGCTGCGCGAACACAGCAGCACTCACAGCCAGACCGACGAGAATCCGGTTCACGGCTTTGCCCTTCATACCCCTTCTCCTGTTCTTATGTGGCCTTGAGGCCATCAATTCACCCTGCAACAGCAATAAGGCCTGCGCTCTCAGCTGACGCAATGCAGGAGTTCAATAGCTTGAACGCCTGAAAACCACCAGCACACTCGCCAGACTCATCGGTCTTGGGTGTCGCCATACAACCACTGGAACAGATGGGCTTAAACTGACAGTCGTGACACGATAGCTGTCGCTCTTGCCGAGCCTGTACCAACCTTGTTGCCTCTACCACCGCAACGCCCACCGCGTTGCGGTTGCTCACCTCAGAGGTAAGCGCAGTGCAAGCCGAGTAATACCCCGTTTGGTCAAAGGTATGGAAACGGGTGTCGCACTTCCCCGACAAACAACCATATCCACCCGTCAGGCCGCTGCGCAGACGCTTCACGCTGTCGATCAGCCCATCAAGTGGAGAAATGTTAATCGGCTGCACACCAGCACGAATCTCACGCGTGAAGCGCATGTAGGCCACTGCGAACCGGCCAATCCACAAGCTGTACTCATGATTCGAGACGCCGAGCCAATCCCAGTTGGTGATCGCATAGCCTGTACGCGTCAGCCGCTCGAAATGCACCAGCTTGATGCCCTTACCAAGCAGGAAGTCGATGAGGTCTCGGGGATTTTTAAATCGCTCAAGCAGAAGCTTCGTTGTAGTGATGACCATGTAAGGGGAAATCCCCATGCGTTGCAACTCAACTACCTGCTTCCAGAACGCGGTCTCGAACTCAGCGTTGGTGTCAGGTCGCCCCTTCTTCATCATGCGGATATCAACGTCCCACGAAACCCCAACCTGGGAATCGAAAAACTCCCGGTAAAGCTCTGCCCAGCGCAGGTCGAAATTCATCAAGTTCGTTTGAATGCTGAATTTGATGGTGAAATCTGACAGCGCTTGCCGAAGGAAAATGCACACCCTGCGCAGGAATTCCACCCCCACAAGCGTGGGCTCACCACCGTGGAACTGAAACAGCAATATCTGTCCTGGTCGGGCGAATTCACGGACTCTGGCAGGCATGGCCTCGATATCTACCCACTGCATCCGCTTTGGGTTGTTCGGTATGAAGCAATGGGCGCAATGAAGGTTGCAGGCCTCGATCAAACGCACATAAATCATCTGATCGAAGTCTTTTGCTGAATCACTCAACGAATACGCTCCAGCCCGTATGTGTATGGGTCAAATGCTTTATGGCCTGCGGCGGTAAGGTAGGCGGAGGCATGCTGCCGGCCAATAGGCGTATCCACGTATGAATGGACGTGGTGCAGATGAGAACGATAGCCAGCGCACTCACCGCTCCCCGTATGGACTTGGTGATCAGTTATAGGGCAACCAGAGCGGCAAAAGCTTCTGAATGGACATGCCTTGCAGTGGTTGGCAACGTGCCCGATCATTTGCACTTTTATCCAATCCCGGCGCACAGCGCTGGTCTGAAACGCGTCAATGCCGTCCTGGGCTTTCGGCCACTTTTCCTGCTCGTACTCGATCCTATCGGGGCAGGTGTTGAGGGAGCCATCTGGATTAACGACAAGGAAATCGCGCTGGCATTTACCGCCCCACCGCTCCCCTGGTTGACCGTGGAGCACGCCACCTATCGATGCGGCGACAGCGTTGTTCGCAACAAAGGGCTTCCCCGCAGCAATATCAGCCATCCCTAGGTCAAACAACGCTTTGAGAAATTCGCTGTGCTGCTTGTTGTCTGGCCTGTCGGCGCCGGCACCGTACCCGTTGTAACGTTCGATACTGAAATGGTCGAAACCATTGGCCTTGAACCATTCATAAACCTTTTGGGGTTCAGCCGTTTCGTTTGTAGTCGGAACCATGATTGGCCCAACGGTGATGCCGTTGGATCGGGCTAGATCCACCTTGCGCAACCACAAGTCCACGTACTTATCGTTGGAGCCGTTGATGGTGCGACCAGTGAAATCCAGCGATGAGCCGACGAATGATCCGCACCGCTCTTGGATGAACTTAATGTGACCCTCGCGCAGCGGGATGAGGCTCGTTTGAACTGTTTCCTGGATCTGGAAGCGTGCAAGTCCAGCTCTCACGCGATCTGAGTACCAAAACAACGTCTCAGGACTCAGGCTCAGCGGCTCGCCACCATGGTAGAGGATTGCTATCTGTTCATGGCCTTCGCGTAATGCCAACTCATGAATGAGTTCCAGAGTGGCATCGAGCGTTTCTGGGGTCATCCGCGATTTATTCGCTCGAACATCCTCGGGCAAATAGCAGAAATCACAACCTACGTTGCAGTAGTTCGTCGGTTTCAAATAAACAGTCAGCATCAGGCAGCTCCGAGGGTTGCTTCGACGCGATAACGTGCCGCTACTGGGTCTATACCCAGTCGATAGAGAACTCGATCAGCTTCACCAGTGGCCACAGATTGCTTGAGTCGGTCGAAGACCATTTTCCACGACTGGCAATAAGCGAATTTGCCACCCATACCTCGCTCAAAAAGCACAGCATCACGAGCGCAACCGCCCTGGCACTCTTGGAAGTGTCGGCAGGTTTTGCAGTCAGGCGGCTGGTTGCGAGCACGGCCTATGATTTCGCGTGAGGCAGGCGAAGAAGCCAACGCAGGAACCACATCGGCACCACTGTAAAACTGCACCTGGATCGGTTGAGCTGCTACCTGAACTGCACCTGTGAGGATGTTTCCAAAGCGATGCGCAGGGTCGCCAAGGTCGCTGAACTCTGAACAGTTGAATACAGACCCATCGGGATCGATAGTGAGGAATTTTCCACCACACGATTTAGTCCACGGACACAAGAGCGTGCGGAAGCCAGCAACCTTGCTGAGCATCTGATCGAGAGGTGTGATGTTGAAGCTCGGCACTTCATCGATCCAACGGTTATACAGATCAAGCAACATTTGCCCGTAGGTGGCAGGCTGAATGAGCATCCCGGCAGACCTCGCCCTCCCCGCTGGATAGGCGTAGTTGAAACGAATATCGAACCCGTAGCTCCCGTAAGCCTTCGCTCGGTCGTACATCACCTGGGCTCGATCAGCAGCACCTTCGTCATACACGCCGATCACCAACGGGCGGAAGCCGTCGGCAATTACGTCATCCATAGCTCGCCAGAAAACCCTGTCGTATGTCCCAGCATTCCCCTTGATCGTTCGGTACTTTTTGTAAGGATCGAAGCTGGTCGAAATCCGACCTTCGAAAACATCTTCAAATACGCTTTTCCATCGTGCTTTGTTGTAGCCAAGCAGGTTTGTTTGGATGGCGAAATTTAGGTTGAGACCAATCGACTTGGAATATTCCGCGCATGCGCGGAAAAACTCTGGCCCCATGAGCATTGGTTCGCCACCGTGCCAAATCCAGTCAACCTTCGGTGTGAGGTTCCCCTGGAGGCGGTTCGCAATCAGCTTAAAATCGTCGAGTGTCCAGCGATCAGCACCATCAGGTGGCGCTGAGCAGTAGGAGCAATCGGCGTTGCACTCTTTTGTTGGCTTGGCGATGACTACCGAGTAAGGCATTGATCGTCCTCAGTTCGGGTAGTAGCAAAAAACATCGACAAGCGAGTCGAGGTTCTGATAGTCGGCGGCAAAGCCTTCGGCAACAGCGGTGACAACCCAGTAGTTCCCACTCGAAGTCAGTCTGTAGTTGTAACCATAACGGCCAACGAAGTTCGGATCATATGAACCCGCATAGCCACCTCGCATTGCGCCGGGACGTAATGCGCCCTTCGGGGTGCCACCGGCACCACACGCCGGTTTGCTCACCAGCCATCCGTCACGAACGATGTAAGTGCCGATTTGCACGAAGTTGGGCATGCTGTCCGACAGCAAACGATTGCCTCGGTTACGAACAACTACATCATCAACGGTGAGCTTTTGACCTGCGGGTATCACAATCTCACCGTTCTGGGCGCTCAATGTGAGGCTGCCAGACTGGGAGCGAAGCGTTGGATTGGCCTGAGTGAAATTGATATCACCCGCTTCCTCGATCTTCTGCCCGCCCATGTACAGGGAGGTGCGCATGCGGTTGTCTTCGATGTTTCCGGTAGCAACACGCGTCAGCTTGTTGCTCAGTGCCGGCTCGCTACCTGGAATCCCAATCTTGGAAGTAATCGTGTGCGAACCGGCGGCGGTTATCTCAGTGCCTGCAATGCTGTTCACTAGGTAACCGTCCCAGTCCTGAACAGCCGCCTGGACGACACTAAAAGACTTCGTGTCGCAACTCGTCGTGATAGCGTTGTTGTAGCGGTTTGTGGAACCTACTGCGCTCAGGTAACCGCCAGTTTTGAGTTGGGTAATCGCGTTAGTGCAATTGGCGCCGCCCGGCCATGATGCTGTAGCCACACGGTAGCTGCGGGCCGCATCCATGATTGCGGTCGTGTCCTCGGTCGTCAGATTCGCACGACGAAGATTCAGTTCCTCCATCATGTTGGGAGTCATCAGCGCCGCAATCAGGGCCATAACAGCCATCACTACGACTAGCTCGATTAGAGTGAAGCCTTTTTGTCTCCCGGCTTTAGAAGTGTTCCCTTTGTACTTCACCATCGATTTCATCTAATCGTCTCGCCGGTCAATAGTCGTTTCTGGTGCTGTACCCAAGCAGGGCCAGCGGTACTGCGGGCGGGCGTACCGACAATGATCCGAGTACGCGATCCCGATTCCTCGGTTTCGTACCCCTCCCAACCGTCAATGTGAACATCCAATTCAACCGCGACGGTGCATGTCCTTTCAGTCATCTTGAACAGGTACGGCCTATCAAATGGGTTATTTGTAGGGAGGTCGTAATCAGTGGAAAGCTTCGCTTTAAGGGTCGTTACGTCAGTCCACCCCGTGTACAGCGCACCGTAAAAGCTGTTCACCTTGTAATTGGAAGGATCGCGGGAGGTTGATGCAGGCGTGACCCGCACCAGATCACATGCAGCAACGATTTCCTTGGCCTGCGATACCGCTCCCTTGATCTTTGCGTTGCGTATTGGCTCCATGATGTAGGGCACCATGAACGCAAGAATGATGGCGATGATCGCCAGCACCACCACCATTTCAATAGCGGTGAACCCCCCCTGCCTCCGATCCATCACATAGTCATCCGCATGGTCATCATCGGCACATAGAACCCCAGCGCAAACAGGAGGATCGAGCTGATGAGCACCAACATCGATCCTCGTGACATGGAGTTAGCGATCTTCTCGGAATACTGAATGAACATTTCAGTCAGGGCCTCCGATAGGTTGGCGAGGATTGCGCTGCGCCCATCAATGTTTTGCTGGTCGAACCCTTTGAGGTTCTGAGAAATGATTTTTGGCCATTCCTCACTATCGAAAACCTGGCCCAACTCACGTCCTTCCTTGTTGCGCTCAAGCGCTTCTTCGTAGAGCTGGCGCTGATGACCTTTGGAGCGTTCGAGCATGAACCGCAAGACTTGCGGGTTAGTGAACCCGGAAGCTGTAAGAAGCCTATAGGTTTGAACAAACTCCAAGCCGCGCTTACAACGGAGCCGGTCATCAAACAGACTGAAAAACGGCCAACGACGGATGCTTTCCCACACACGCATGCGGAACACGAAGCCGACGCAAAGCGCGGCAACGATCAGTGGCCAGTAGGTCATGTAGAACCACTCCAACCACATCAATATGTGGCTGAGAACCGTCGGAGTGATTGGAAATTTCTGCTTGTACAAAAACTCGCGAAGCATGCTCCCGCCGAAGATCGGGAAACCGATGCCCGCAGAAATGCCCACGAAAAAATTGATCGCCGCCGTTTTCATCGGCTTAGCGAATTCCTTCTTGGTCTTCATGCGGTCACGCAGCACTACACCTGCGCGCTTCAACGAGTCCGCAAGGTTGCCGGCCCGATCACCGGCATCCGCCAAAAGGATTGCTGTTTCATCAAAACGCATGAGCTTGAGCCAATCCGAAGCTCGCTCACAGCCACCAAAATCGGCTTGGTTCATTCCGAGTTTAGCGAGGTCTACAGATTCCAAAATGGCGCGACCGGGCGTCCGGCCTGCCTCAAGCTTCGAGGCAATAGTTACCAGCGCCAGAACCTGTTCAGTCAGTGGAAGCCGCTTCTCAGTTAGCGATGCCCTGATTGCGCCAAGATGATCAACCTCTACACTTTGAACGTTCCTAGCTTGGAACCCGGATTTGGAAATGGCTTCCTCCCTGGTCATTGCCTCAACTGGCTTAGACAGGACGCTGCCTTCCTGCCCAATATATTTGATTACGAAGTAAGCCATTCCCGCCCCCTACTTAGTTGCAGCGGTACGCGACAACGATCTGGGCGCTGGTGCCAGACACTGATTTGACGTTAGGCGCTGCGGTCAGCGAGTCCTTGAGGGCAGTCGCCAGCTCGGTGTCTTGAAGGTCGAGCGGGTAGGTCACGGTAGCGGTGTTGCCGCCCGAGGTGGTAACGCTCCAAGTGCCACCGAACACGGTTTCAGCCGGAGCACCACGCTCTACGAGCTTGTCGTATGTGATAGTAGTGTTGTTGCATTTGTTGGACATGGTGACCAGACGGGTAATGCCCGACGGGAAGTCCTTGAGCAACTGCGTCTTCGCCGCCTGTACCTTGGCGTCTTCCTTGGATTGGAAAAGGCCGGAGGACATGACACCGATGATCAGCGCAAGGATAGCCAGAACGACGACCAGTTCAACGAGTGTGAACCCGCCTTGTTTCTTCTTGACCTGGGCTGGCGCTGGGCGCAGGGATGCGCGGTCAATTTGGGATTCAGCTACTTCATGTTGCATGGATGCTCTCCAGGATGGTCAAACTTTTTATCAAAGCGATGCAAGTGACGGTGACGGTTGTCCCGGTTGCAAAGATTGGTGGTGTGGAACTGGGACGGAGACAGCTTGCCCTGAACCGGGGGTGGCATTCACCTCAACTCGATCCACTTCGTATGGCTTGAGTTCTGCTTCCAGCTGCTCGAAGGAAATGGTGCCGTCTGCAACCAGTCTGAGGCCGTCATCCCAAAGGTCTTGGAAGGTGCCTTCAGCAATCTGCTTGCGTCGCAGAATTGAAGGGTTGACCCCGTTCAAAAGCGCGACTTGTACTTCCGGGGTCACTTCCATGATTTCGATAATGCTGTGCCGCCCCTTCTCCCCGTACTGTCCGCACTTGTCACAACCGTTGGGATTTTTGCGATACACAATGGAACGGCCACGCGCCGCCGCAAATGCCGCGTGACGGCCATATCGAGCAAGACGTGTGCTGTCTTCTTGCAACTGGCCGGAAACCTTGCAGTGAGGACACAGGCGCCGAACCAACCGCTGGGCCAGAAACGCAGTCGTATTCGTTACGATTTGGTCAATACCAATGTCCATCTTCAAAAGGCGACCAATAGACTCGTGGCTGTTGTTCGTGTGCAAAGTCGCCAGTACGAGGTGACCCGTCATTGCAGCTTTGAATGCCAACTCAGCCGTCTCGTTGTCCCGCATTTCACCCACCAAGATCACATCCGGGTCTTGACGCAACAGCGCGCGCAACGCGTCTGCAAACGACAGGTTTTCATTGACCTCGGTGTGGCTCATACCCGGCTGCTGCATCTCCACCGGGTCTTCTACCGTGTGGAAATTTCGATTCGGATTGGTGTTCTGCATGTTGATCAGCTGCGCGTACAGCGCCGTCGTCTTACCGCTACCGGTTGGCCCGGTCATGACGATCATGCCGCTCGGGTAATTCCCGAAACGGATAAGCTTCGCAAGGTTGTGCTCTGATAAACCGAGGCGATTCAAATCTGCCAAAGAGTTGTTGTTGCCCAGCAAACGGATGACCATTTTTGGCGAACTTTCAGAGCGACGGGTAACAGGCAACGTTGAGACACGGAGGTTGATTGCCTTGTTGCTGTTGAGCTGCAATTCAAACTTACCGTCTTGCTGCTTCATCGACTGCAAGGACACTTGGCAGCGCGACTCCAAAACGCCTCGCACCATCGTTTCATAAAGCGAAAGATCGATCTTGCGCTGTGTTCGCAGCGCTCCATCGATGCGGAACTGGAGGTCTACTTTCTCGGTTTGTCCAGGCACAAAGTGAACGTCACTTGCATCCTGCCCAGCAGCGAGGCGAATAATGTCCTCCACTTGCTGGAGGGCTAATTTGTCATCGACATTCTCAGTTTCGCCTTGCGTTTCTGCGCCATGCACAGCCCGCAGCTGAGCCAGATAGCTGTTGGACACGACTCCCAGATTCTTGAAGGGAATGTCTTCGCGGCGAGCCCAAGCCATTGCTTGATCGCAAAGGCCCTTGTCAAATGGGTTTGTGACGCAGAGCGTATCGCTGTATGCGATCCAGCCATCCTCGGCACTGGCGCAGCGCACCGTGAGACCTTCCTCAGCAACAGAAAGGTAGAACATGTCCCCTAGTGCATGAGCAGCCGCCTCAGCAACGGCGTTGTCATCTTTCGCAACACGAACTGCATCAACCAAAATCGCAGCTTGGGATTCAGAGACAGGCTGACTTTCGGCGATCTGGGGGGTGACTCGACCACGCTTCACAAGATGGTCGTATACCCGCCCTTGAAGCGTTCGGATTCGTTCATTTGCTTGTGACATGTCAGTCGTCCGTGTAACGCACAGATTTAGTCCAGTCGATACGCACCATTCGACTTCCTTCTTTGCCACTGAGCGTGGCGTTATCCACCCCAAGCTTTGTGAGCTTTTGGTCGTAAATGCTCCCGCCTACAGGCACCTCCTTAAAGCCGTCATTTGTGAAAAACACCGCGCTGCTTGCCCTCAACTCAACGAGCCTGAGAACCTGCTTTCCTTGGCTCTTTTCCCGTTCAGACGGCTTCGCAACCACCTCGACCTTTTCTTCTTTGGCCTCGGTAGGTTTAGCGATTGGCGGCGGAGTTACAGGTGCCGGTGCAACGCTGGGAAACCCGGTCTCGCCGAACATGCTCGAACCTGTCGGCATAGGGATTACCGGGTCAGACCCTCCGAAAGGGTCGGAAGGGTTGTACCCTTGACTAGCCTGCATACCGCCTCTACGGCGTACCTCAAGCGCCAGCCGCTCCATATCACCGATACCGAGTGGAACGCCTTTCGGATCAACGATGAATCCAGCATCGTTCATTTCTTTGTAGGACTTAGCCATCTGCGCCTGGATGGAAAGCTTGTCCTTGTTGAAAGTCATTTCTTCCAACGTGCGATTACGAGTGAGTAGTTCCTCGTCGGCGCCGTCGGCGAATGCGCCAGTTGAAGCGGCAGCCGCAATCGCGAGTGCGACAATACTCAGTTTCTTCATGATCAAATTCCCACGACTGCCAGATACAACTTGAACTCCCCGTCAGCCATGCTGTAGTCGAGCAGGTAGACAGGATCGGTTTGCTGAATTTTTTTGATGACGGCCAGAACCGTTTTAGGCTTGCCCACGACGAAGCCACCCCAATGCTTCAATGGGCCTTGGTAAGCGCTGACACTTCCGTTCTGCATGCTCCCGTCATCTGGTACGAGTTCGAGGCCGTATAGCTCAAGGCCAGCAGAAACCTCACGCCATGACTCCTTAAGCGGCGGCAACACCGGGGCTGCCACATAGTCCGAAATCAAAGACTGGGATTCCTGGATATCGTGATCGAGGCGATTGAAATCCCGTGGCAACTCACGCGCTGCTTCCAGTTTCAAAGTACCGAAAACACAAAGGGCCAATGTTCCGAGCGTTGCGAATATCATCCCGCTGCTCATGCCATTCAACAGGCCGAAAGCTGGCTTTTTCATTGCGTTACCCCCACGTCAGCATCGTTTTCGGACGGTGCTTCAATAGTCAGCCTGTAAGAGAGGTCGGGCTGTAACGTCGAGGCCACGCCTTTCATGGCAGTAGCTGGATCGACCTGTGCCTTCTTTGGGGTGATCAGGATGTGCGTGCCAGCAAAGCCAATCTTCACATCGTCATTAACTGCCGGCGTCGTCGCGTTTGGGTACAACTCGAACAGATGGAAAAGTTGGCCAAGCATCACCGCATCATCTGGGCGCTTGATCAAGCGTTCCGCAGCCAAGGCTCGGACGCGACCGTCCAGCTCGTCGATCAAACTTCTCTTGGTGCTGTAGTCGGCCATGCGGCTTTTGTAAATCGTCTGCAACCCGTAGTTGGTTGCTGCTGCGCCAACGGCAATCAATGCGCACATGCTGCCGACAACTAACCAGCGGCGCTTGTTTTCAGCCCTGAGTTTCTGGCTTAGCTCAAGGCGCGTGTACGCCGGCTGCCGGGGCAGCTTGAGCAGATCAAGGTCAACGTCGATGAAACTCGCTTTCTCAACATCGATATCGTAGTTATCGACAATGAACCCACCTGCGTACTCACCCGAGGAAACGATGCCCTCTGGGGAGTCGATATCGCCCTCCAACAACAGGTACAACCCCTGCGACTCACGAGGGGTCGATAAGGGGAACGCAACCAATGGGGAACCAAAGCGGATGGCATTGTTGTGGAACATCAACTGCCACAACCCGTACACCTTCATGCCTGGGTAGTCTTCGCGCAGGCGGGCAAGGTCGTTTTCGGAGACGTAGATAGCTGGTCGTCCATCGGCCCCTTTCGGCTCGACCATCGAAAACGTTTCAGAGGCCTTGTCAGTCTGCATGGCCCCGAGAACGTCTCGAACGACGACCACTTCCTCGCCGCCGATTTGCATCGGCTTTCCGAGGCTGAAATTGGTCATCAGCGAGTACCCTCCACCACTGTAGGAGTCACTACCAGAACCAACTCACGACGCTCAAGCTGATTGTTGATGTTCTGGAACAGCGGGTTTACGAGGATCTTGGAAACAGGGTTTTGCCATGGCAGGCGCTCCAGCGCCTTTTCAAGACGCTCGGTGATCAGACCGCCCAGGTGAACAGACTCCCCACTGTTACAGATGAGTTGGGTCGAAAATTCTTTGAGCGCGATGCGCGGAGTTTCAAACGAGTAATCGCCAATCGCGATGGTGTCATAACGATTGAGATTGGAAATAACTGGCGTCACATCAACGAGCAAGCGTTCGTCTTCCAGTACCCGGACGGTGACGGCCAGCGTTACACCTACCTTCAACCGTGCAAGTTTCGGTGTAACCGTGGTGTTGCCGTTCTCGTCTTGGCTTTGCTCAACGTCAGAAATGTAAGTCAACTCTTCGCCCGCATAAATCTGGGCGGGGACACCGTTTCGTACTGTGAGATTGGGTTGATCTTGCAGCTCTACGCGACCGAAGGTTTCGAGGAAGCTGAGCAAGGCTGTCCCCTTCCCACGATCACCTTCGAAGGAACCTGTGATGTTCCAAAACCCATTGCCCGACAGCACCTGGGAAGTATTGCTGAGGCCGACGTTGAACAGGTTCCCGGAAATGCTACCGATCTTGAGAGCGTCCCAGTTGATGCCCTTCTGCTTACCGTTATTCAGTACAACGTCGTATGCCTGAACCTGTACGTTGACGATTTTGGTTGCATCGGCAACCGCCTTTTTCAGGTAGCGGTCGAGAATGCGCATCTGTGCAGGCTTGCCACCTGCTGTCACCACGCCGACGGAGCGAATGCCTTCAATGAAGGCCTGGCGACCGTCGTTCAATGGCTGGGCAATCTGCTCTACAGATGGGCCGAAGTTCAAACCGACCATGGTGCTGCCGTCAGGCATGCGGGTCGCGCCGCTGGGCATGCCGCCAGCGCCAACGGAGGTGCTGTCAGCAGCGCCACCTTGGTTGCGCCCCTTTGTCGCCTCATCAGGCTTCGGGGCTCCGATGATGCGCCGGGCGCCATCCATGATGGTCTTCCACTCGTCTTCGCTCAGGTTCACCGCGATAGAGGAACCAGTAGTCTGGTTTTCTTCCGTCTGAGTGTCGTCACCTGCCTTAGCACCCCGTGATTGCTTGGAAGTGACGATGCTGTCGATATTGCGTGTGGTGGCGAAGGCCGCAAGGTTCCACTGCTTGGTCTCGAAGTCCGAGACATAGACGCGTTTACCGTCGATTTCGATGTTGAGGTCACGGGTTCCTTCGACGTACTCGATGAAGTCCTTGAGGGCCATGCCCTGAGAAGCAACATCGATAGGCTCATTCAGGCTAACACCGCCACGCGGGATGATCGCGTAACCGGGCAGCGTCTCCTGGAGAACCGAGCGCAATGATTTGTTTTGCGCCGTGAGGAAGACCGGACGCTGTTTCGCGAGGTCTTCAGTCTTGATTTCGCGCACGAAAGTAGTACCTCGTGCAGCTTGCATTTTCGACTCGCGGTCTGGAGACAAGTCCGAGTATTGGTTTTCAGGATCGATTTCGAACTGGTTTGCACAGCCCGAGAGTGCGCCAGCGAATGCGAGAGCCAAGCTCAGACGTGATTTCTTGAACAGCATAAAAAGTCCCTTACTTGGCTCGGTCGGTGATCAGAAGCATGGGAGCCGGATTGCCGTTGGCATCGGTCAAATCCCAGAAATAGGCGAATCGAACCCGCGCATCGCGCACCGAACCTGTCAGCTTGCGCAGCGCCAAGTCACGTGGGTCTGTGGAGATAAATTGATAGCGGCGTTCAGCAAGCTCTGGTCTTGCGCTGAATTCGACCTGTACCCGCCAGCCTTGCGGCATCATCCCGCGAGCGATTTCTTCCATGGTCGCTGACTGGTACTCAGCCTTGACCGGCTCATTGAGAACTACAGTCGGATCAAGACGTTCCAGCTGGACTCGTTTCTTGGCAGCGCCTTCGATGGCCACAGCGCTGTTCTCGGCCATCATCAGAATCTGCTGGCTTTCCTGTTTGATCTTGGCGACCTGGGACGCGCCATCTACCTTGAGCTGAGACGCTTCGGCCATCGCGCTGTCATTCAACGCCATCGCCCGGTTCACGCGCAGCTCCTGTTCTTTCACCTGCGCGAGTTGAGCCTGAATAGAGGCACGCTGGGTTTCCAATACACGGACGCGCTCGTCAGCCTTGGCAACGACCTCTGCGTGAGCCTGCTGCACAACTCGCTCTGCATCAGCGCGGGCTGCATCAAGGCTGATGCGGTTCCGCTCCAACTCAGCAAGCGTTTCTTTGTACCGGCGCTCGGTGGCTGTCTCTTCAACCGAGATAACCGGTGCGTCCAAGGAAAGGTCGATGACAGCTGCGGGGGCCGGCTCTGTCTTCTGGAACTTCACAGCACCGGTAACGCTCTGAGCTTTACCAGCCTCATATACGCGGTCGAATACGGAAAGCCCTCCGGGGCTGGCCATCGCCGCATCGCTGTATGCGTGTGCGTTGGCTACAGTGAGGGCGACGGCAAGGCCGATCAGACTTTTCTTCACAACTACCTCGAACGAATTTCTGGGGTGTATATCTCCTAGTGCGAACGGAGAGCCCCCAAATCGGCAGGTAGTTGAGTGGAATCTTAAAAAAAAAATCACCACCATGGGCCACCAGCTTCCAGGAGGCCACATGGCCAAAAAACCCACCGTAAAGCAAAACACCGGAGTATTCGCCGTTACGTTTTGCTGTGCCGCACTCATCCTCGGCTACGCCTACTATCTTGTGCAGGCGAATCAACACCTTGATGTGCAGGCATTGGCTCTCGCGCCAAACTGGTATCAATTCAAGCCGGACTGGGTTCGCCAGATCATTTCTGAGGGCGGTTACATAGGCACTCTTGTCGCGCTCCTACTGCTCATGCTCCAAGGCGTGTTGTACTGCGGTGCAGCCTTTGTCGCCGGTTACCTTGCACTCAGGCATTACCTACATAAGCCGACTGCGGCTCTTATCGATCCTTCTCCAACCGCAGTTCAGCCGAAAGGGGTCTACACGGCTGAGATCCCAGGCTCGGAACTGACGGTTATCCTCCCGAAATACAGAGGCAGCAATGGGGAAATCCAAGGCGGGCAGATTGATAGAAACCCCTACCAACAGAATTTCTACAGGATTGATCAGGCCGACATTCAGACGAAGGATGGCGTTCAGCCTACTGCCTACCAGCTGCTTTACATGGCCATTTTCGGCATGCTCAAAAAACACCCTGACGTTCCAGCAAGTATCGGGGGACACCACGCTGACGCACCTCTATTCGAGCATTCGGTAGCCGTGGCAAAGAAGGTGAAAGCTTATTTCTCGGAGCGTGGAAAGATTGAGCCGCTTGCGCAGATAGCAGGGCTGGGGCACGACCTGGACAAACTCTTGGCCTACAAGCAAAGCGGGGATGTCTGGGTTAAGAACGTCAATGCAACACATCACAACAAGTTCGCGGCGCACATTGTTTCGACACAGCCTGAGTTTCGGCTCCTGCCAGAGGACGATCAGCGAACGTTAGTGCTCGCCCTGCGCTATTACCACGACCCTGACAATCTTCCGATTGGCGCGAGTAATCGCACAGAGACACTGATCCAGGCGCTCCGAATGAGCGATGGATTTGTCATCAAAGAGGAAAAAGCTGCCGGAGTCGAGAAACTGAGTGATGAACAGCTTGAGTCGATAGAGCAAGCATTGATCAACACGATTAATGAGCTGAACATCAATAGCTATCTCAACAAAAACGGACATGCAGGTGGCTGGACAACGCCTGCACTTGAATATTTCATCACGCCAATGTCTACCGTGCTGGAGCTGATGGGCAAACACCTCCCCGTGGAAATGAACAGAAAGCTCCAGCTCGATCATGAAACCAGAACGTTTAAGCACCCAGCAGCTAAGCTTGTGAGCGAACGCTTCAACAAGCTTGGCCTGCTGATGACAGGTTATAAAACCTTTTCATCCGACCTCGGCCTCTACGACTGCCGCATTGGCACAACAAGATTTACAGCCGTACTGATGCTGAAAAAACAGATGCTCGAAAAGCTGATCCCTGGGCTTCAAGAAAAATGGGGCACGGCGGCGTATCGGATCAGGATCACTAAAGCAACGGAAGACAACACAGTCCAGGGTGAATCAGACATAGATGACGAAGCGGCGGAGAAAGAAAAGGAGGCCTAGGCCTCCTTTTTTAATCCTTGAGAATTCTGAGGGCGCTTTCTGTACGCACAGTCCGCCGCGCTCGATCAACATCGCCCAGATCGTTCCAACAATTGTAAGCCTTCTCGTAGACTGCGTTACGCTCAGCCAGCCGGCAGAGCATCACATCCCTCTCATACCCGCTCAGATAGCGCTTGGAAAAGCTTTCAAGAGAAGCGTCACGCCCCGTTTCCCAAAGCATGAGCGCTACAGTATCAATAGCCATCTGCTCTGCATCCGAACCTACGCCCATTGACCTGAACAACAACTCTCCATCCGGGCTTCGGTAGAGGTAGCGGCTAAGCAACTGTTCAGCTTGTTCGAACTTTCCAGTTTTTACTGCTTGTGCGGCAACCTCGATCTGCGCCTCGCGCTGCTCTCGTGTTGGCGGCAAAGGGACGCCGGGTGGCTGCGTAGTACAACCCACTATGCCAAGAGAAATGGCCAGAACAACCCAGCTGAGCCTCATCGATCAATCCTCTTTGAAGTGTCGGACAGCGACGTATTTTTTGCCGGCGCTGTAGAGGCAATTCTCACGGCCTTCGAGCAGCTTGAGTTGGTTGGGCTTGAGGCCGAACATTCGTTGCATTTCCTTACTGCTCGATTCCGGGGTTTTGAGCAGGAAATAGAACGAGAAGTTACGCAACTGATCCTGAGTAACCTGATCAGGCTGCTGTACCCCCATCCACACGCCGATACCAAAGCCGCGCCCCTCAGTAGCGATACGGTTAACCGGGCTAAGCGGTTGTTTGCTGATAGCTTTTGCGTGCTTGCCTTCGTCGCATACTAGTAGGTGACTTGCACTTTTCGGGTCGATGTTTCCGGACGTTTTTGCCTGGAGGACACCCATCGCAAATGTACGGCTTGCGATAATATCCATCATTATCTGCTGGTGAGCAGACGAGATTTGAGTCATGTCATAGACATTGATCTTGTTGCGCTGGAGTGTCGAAGCTTCGCCAGTGAACAAGCGGCTTTCAACCATTTGGCTGATTGTGTCACGCAGCGAATAGATCGAGTCTTTCGACCAATGCTGCCATTCTTCACCAGTACCATTCTTGTTGAGGCTTTCATAGGAAAGCTGCCCTTTTACTATCCCCGCAATAAAGTGGGAAGCAGCATCAGCATGTTCCTGGCATAGCAAAGATATAGAGTCTTCGTCGTCTTCTTCGTCTCGGGCCTTGCGAATTGCAGAGAGAGCCTTGCGCTTTGCGCGCCCGATTTCAGCCATGATTGAACCGACAGAACCAGAATCAAGGCCGCTCGCGATGCACTGATAGATGAGCGTCAGCTTTTCATGCACATCCGCGAATGTGGGAGCCTTATTAGTCCAGGTGGCTTCGTCCTCATGCAGGATTCCAAAATCCGCGTAGACGGCTTTTAACACCTCACCGAGGTAGCCCAGCTGCTTGCCGCCAAGCTTGGGGTTGAACTTGTTCACCAACTCTTTGGCGTTCTCGATAGTCATCACCACGCCACCACCCTCTTGGCTGCGCGGCACTTGCAACGGATTAAGAGAGGAACCACCGTCGAAGTAGGAGAACGTAATGATGTTGAAATCGGATTCGCTGACGAGCTGGCTCAGCCCTTGGTCTAAGAAATTCTGAGGCTTAAAATCTCCCTTCACATCCAAAATATGGAAGGTAGATCCACGAACAAAAACTCGGGCGATCATATTGCGCAGAGTCCAAGTCTTCCCAGACCCGGAAATCCCCATGAACAAACCGTTGAAGTTGTTCAGTTCGGGGTAGCACCAATCAACGCTTTCACCTTGTGGGCAATAGCCGATTAAAATCTTTTCATCAAAGGGAACAAACGCGGTCATTTAACCTACCTTGAAAGCGGAGGGTGATGAATCTTGAGTGCCATCACGCCCTCGTAAAACGTCAGCGCCTCCGTAATTTCGGAGGGCCAGGAATCTTTGGAGACACGACGGTATGCTGACTGGCATTCAGAGCAGCACAACTCTTCTGTCTTTAGCTTCATTAGCGTTGATGCGGTGTTCGCCACTACCACGAATGCACTAAGGTCATCGCAATCACACTCACAAGCGATTCCGCCTTTTTGAAGCTTTATTGGACGATCATCGAAATTGCCCTTCACTTTCGCGGCTGGGTCAGCATCTGGGTTGATATCCAGCACAAGCTCCACCCATTCATCGCCATGACCTTTTTCGGATGCAACGCCACGTTCAGCCCACCGCAGCTCCAGCAGGACATGGGCGATTTCGTGTGGGATTACTTCAGAGAAGAAAGTCGAAAAGTCTTGCCAGATGAACAAGCCTTGAAGACGAATCTCGACCGTCCCATGAAGCTCTCCATTAATCTGGAGCAATGAAACTTTGCACGACGAATGATCTGCCATGCCATAGTCGAATCGCACGTCAACCCAGACCTGTGTGCTCGGGAAACCCCTGAGTCGCAGAATGCGGTCAATCTCACGCACAATCTCTGCCTCGCGACTCGATTGTGCGTTGTGCTGTTTAACGGAGTGAACAATAATTTTTCTGATATCCATATCTGCTAGTGCGCCCTTGAAGGGCACTGATTTGAGCGTGGCTACGCAAAATCTTCTCTAAGCCAGATAAGCATCCCATCCGGTGAAGTTCCCGGCATTTGCCTCGTTGATCAATTCTTGGAGCAGTGCCGAGTCTTCAAGCTGCTGGATACGCTGTAGTGCGTCCAGTCGCATGCCCGGCCATTTCTGGTTTCCTATAGCCCAAATTGCACGGCGTAGCTTCCCAATATCAGCGCTTGAGGCACCAGCAGAGCGATGATGGTCGGCTCTCACCTTGAGGTTTTCTGAGGTGGTTACATCGGCGGAAACCACCTGATTTTCCGCGCATGCGCGGGTATTCTTTGATGCAGACGAAAGAAGCTCCTGCACAGCGGCATCACTCAACGATGGGTAAAGCACCCTTGCGTACCCTACGCAGTGAGCGGCGAGAGCTATCAGATCAGTTTTAACCAAATCAATTTCAACTGAGGTCTTCTGCCCCTCACCGCCACCAGCGGCTCGCAGCGTTACGATGCGGCGACCTTCGCGAATCGTCTCAACACCCTCGATTGACTTAACCGCTTGCCCCTTGCGCACGGCTCGATAGGCATAATGTCCTGCGTGACCTATAGCCACCGCGTACAACTCAGCCGCCTCACCAAGATCGAGGTGGAAGGTTATCCGGTTCTCGTCGTTATTGAGCTTGTAGCTACCATTCACTTTGTGGCTGAAACAAAGCAGCAGGCAGTGACTAACACCAATGCACCGCCCTCGCTCACCAACTCTGTTGTAGAGGTGGATCGAGAGCTGCAATGCATTGTTGCTGAACGCCGTGTGACTACTGACGATCATCCCCTTTCGGGGGTCGAGTGGATGAGTGGACTCAAATTCCCAGTTGTCACCAACATGGTGACCAATGAGGTATGTGCGATGAATATTTTCGTAATCAATGAGCACGGCCCGACCTTCTGAATCGCATACGATGGAATGCAATCAAGGATAACGATCCAAACAACCAAACGCCGTGAGCGACCGTGGCGAGCAAGTAAAAAAGGTCTCTTATCTTGGTATGGATTCGAATTCCTACCTTGGCATCAACGATAACTCTTACGTCGTCGCCGCTCTGATGAAACAAAACAACCGAAACGCCATCGACACCTAGGTCGTTGAACACACCAAAACCGTGACCCACCTCAGCTTCGGGCTTATGGTCACGGTAGAAACGGTATAGGCCCTCGACCTGTTGGCTGTATGCCTCCGGGAGGGCGTGTGCCGCAACATCAGCTCCAATCCAGCAGATCAGCTCCGACTCACCGCATGAGCGCCTGAAACGCTCCACAGAGACCGGCACAAGGTAACTATTTCCCCAGGCTGCGTCTTTGGCCCAAGCGGGAAGAACTTGCTGCACCAGAACGTAGTGAAATAGTACGAAGGTTGCGAGAACGCTTGCACTCGAAATACCGACCATTACCCGATCAAGAGTGCGCCAGCTTTTGAAGGCCAAGCCTATCAACGAAATCAGAGCTGTGAACGCCATCAGCCCTACCGTTGCGATTTGAGGGTTCTTGCCTCGCGGCAGCAAAATCTCGCCAAGCCAGAAGTGACCGTCAAATGTCACGAAAACACAGGCGCAGACAAGCGCACCGACAGCCAGTGAGGCTTTCAGTGTTCTGGAGAAAAACAATGTGAATGAGAGGAAAATAGAGAAGAAAATCAGTGTGTGATCAATTTCTGCAAACGGCATCAAGGCTCGGCTCCTGTGGCTTATGTAAGCCTGCCCAGCCCCCTAAAGGGTTGCAACCGAACTCTATGCAGAAACGCGGGGAAGCCGGGCCTTACCCAGCCTGACTTCCCACACGACGTGCCCAGGCGCACGCACAAAAGAGGAATTCAACCTTCGGCTGAAAAGCTCCCTCCGTTGCCGTTTCTATAGTCATCGTAGAACTCATTGTCAGCGAACAGTACATAAACAATGTCGTCGCCAGAGTCACTTTCGCCAGGGGGGCAGCTACCGTAGTAGCCGCATCCATGGTACGTCGTTCTCAGGTTGCTATTCAGTTTCTCGATGATGCCATCAAGTCGATCCATGCCGAAGTCGGATGGATAGAACAGCCGAGGGAGGTCGTAGCGTGCGATGACGCCAACTGCTCCCGCGTGAAAGGACGGAAGAAAGGTCACCCCGAGTGTACGGAGGTAATCTACGTCTAGCTGTACATTCGGTGTCATCGGAGCCTCGCTTACTGTGGGTGTCACCCCAAAGCCCGTTTCTAGAACTGAGCTTTGGGGTGACACCCACAGGCCAAGGCCTAGGGAGTCACCGAACGTTAGAAGAATAGGTTGATCAACGAGCCAACCCAGCCGAAGCCAGTAGTCAGTACGGTGAACAGGACGCTACCCAGGAGCATGTACCAGCCAAGAGCACGGCTCTGACGGCTAGAAACAGATCGATCCTGGTACATCAGGTAGAACTCACGGTCAGCAGTGTTTGCCTTCATGATCTGGAGGTCTACCTCACTATCGTTTAGGACACCCAACTCAGCCCTTGCGTCGTAGTCGAGGCCCAACTCCTTGTAACGGATTTTCAGCTCGCCCGAGCCATGCGCGAAGCGAAGCACAAATTTTCCGTTAGCCGGATTGTAAATTTTCAACAGGTCACCGCGCTTTGCCAGAAAACCTTCGCCTTCCTTCATGCGGTTATTGTTGATCCGGCAGATATGATCGGTGGCGTCTTCCAAGCTCAATGCATGCAGCTTGCAGATGCTTTGACCCGTCACGTTAACCTTTGCAGCGAAATAGCGCTGTACCCGGTGAGGGTCAAGCAGTCGAAGGAAGCGCCAGACAAGGCCGCAAACAGTTACGAGTGCTTTTTCAGCGAAGTTCATTTGCTCGGTATGGGTGTTCATTTCAAGTCTCCAACGGCGCTCGGTCGCCGCGATATTGCACACACGAAGGTGGCATAAACCCTGCCGCCGAGAATGGCAGGGCTTGCTTATCAAGCAGTTGCTTGTTCAGGTACATCAAGGTGGTCAACGGCTTCAACAGTCGATGCCGCTGCTTTCGCAGCAGCACGCTTTTGCTGCATGTGAAGCCGCTTGGTAACACGACGCAGCGACTCACCCTTTCGGGAAGCATCCAGGAAGTCCTGTTGAGTCATTACTGCCGTGAACGCCTTGAGCAGTTCATACGGGTCTTCTTGCTCGCCGGCAATGCGCAGACGATGGCAGAACAACCAGTAGGCCCATTTTGGAAGCCACGACCCAGTGTCGTCATAAGACTCGTCAAGCACCCTTTGGGCGCTTGCTTGCATCATGACGGCAGTGCAGTCATGAAGCATTGAGCCTTTGAGTCCGAACTCACGCTGCCCCATTACAGGCTTTGTGATCCGATAGGCGTAGAACGTACCGTCTTCGACCCATTCCCCATTCTTGATTACTGGGCTCATAAACAACGCCTGCTCCAATCTTTCGATGGTGGCGTTTTCTGTGAACGATTCAGTGCCAAGAGTGGATAGCGTGTCGTCGTCTTCCAGGGTGTCGAGGTGACCCCCGCTGCCCCAGATTTTTCGACGATCCAACTTCAACGTTGCACGAGGCTTCGTTGTCGCTGGTGCTTTGGGTTTGGGTTTGGAGATTTGCTTTGGTTCGGCGAAGTTTTCACCGAAAAGATCAAGTGCAGCTTGCATAGTGATGGCCTCTTTCAGGCGCACCACTCCCCGTAAGGGCGTGGTGTGCCCATACGGGGTTGGAGGGATTAGCTAATCATTCGAACATGGAAGCGCCCAAGAAACTCAGGCCTGCCATGAAAGGCGGTCGATCAGCAGGAACAGCCTCAACTTCGTCCTCGAAAGAGGCCTCAATTTCAGCATCGTTTGGTGCTTGCTCGTCGCTATCAACAACCGTAGTTGCGACAACGGCAGAGCCAGCGGTGGCGCCGAGAGTGTTCCTCGCGGTAGCAAGAGCTTGCTGAGCAATGCTGCTCGAAACCGCGTGTGAACAAGCCGCCATTACTGGTGGCTGTTGACTCACAACAACAAGAGGCTGCTTGTCGCGAAGGCGAGCCAGCAGTTCGTGCTGGTCACCCATGGCTTCAAGGCATGCAATCAAGTTGTAGAACTGCCCAGGCTGCAAGCCCAAGTCCTTCTCCACGCTTTTAGGCATGAAGACCAGCGCGTCGTCGATGACCGAAGCCAACGGGGCAACTTGCTGGTGTACGAAGGCAAGGCCATGGAGTTTTGCAGTGATTTCGCCGATACGAGCTACCGTCCGGTAGTTGATGTTGTAGACGCCATGATGCTGCTTCTTCCCATTCAACACTTTCAGAATATCGTTGCTCTCACGGGTCAGGTACTGCACAAGCCCACCAAACACCCCTTCTCGCAATGCAACCAGACCTTCGCGCTGAGCTTTGAACAGAACAGGGTCAAATTCCGACTTGCTCTCATCCAACTCCAGCTTGATAGGTACTGGCGAATACGCAAAATTCATACGGCTCACGAAATGCTCCCAAGTGGGTTGGCGTTTACGCAGCGCATCAACAAGCGTGTTTACCACTTCCGCAGAAACGCCCTCACGAAAAGCCTCAGCGGCGATCAGTGCAATACGTTCGTTGCAGATGGTGGAATAGCGGTGACTGTCTGCTTCGATCTGAGTGGCCCAATCTGCTTTGATGGCATTCAGGTCTTCGATCTTCGCGACAGCTTCGGTACGACTGCTTACAACGCCCATTTCAAGGCGAACAGCGGCGCCACGATCCAGAACTGCGTTAGCGCGGTCACGGAGGCGGCTGTAGTTGTTCAGAAACTCTTTCGGGAAAATTTTCTCCTGAATAAGCTTCCGTGATGCACTAGGCAGTTTCTCAACATCAATGCCCAGCTTGGTGAGGTCGAACTGGCGTTCGGCGCTCATGCAGCTAACCATCAAGTTGAACACTACAACTTGGTCATCATTTACAGCAGTGCGTACTTTTGAAACGTAGTTTGTAGTAGTCATGGTATTGCTCTCACCTGCCGCCGCAGGGAAATTTATTTAAACGTCCGATGGCGGATGCCGGACGTATCGAGTTGCAACGAACTCAAAAAACATCCGGCGCGAGCCGAATGTTTTTTCAGCTCACTGGGAGAACAGCCCCCCGTTTTAGGGGGGGCTTTAATTACCGACTTCTCAGGATAGGAATTCAGCCATTTTTGAAACCATGGCTGGAATTAGTCCTTCTGCGTTTTCTGCATGCGCAAACTTTATGTTTGCCGTCCTCAACCAGTCACATGCGCTTTCGGCGCCGATGACCAGAAAAATGACTTCCGCTCCATTACGTTGAATGGTCGAAGTCATCTGAGTAGCGTGTTCAACATCGTCTGGCAGTCCATCAGTCACCACTAGGAGCAGTTTGCGCTGCGCTTCATGGCTCAGAAGGCGAGACCCAGCTTGTAGAACAGCAGAGCCAATTGGAGTGCACTTACCCCCTACCAGTCGATGCATGCCGGCGATGCGATCCATAGCTACACGATGATTGTCCCCGAAGGACTTAACCATGCAGTTAAGTTCGCCGGATGCTGGAGCGAACCCCAGAATCTCGCGTGGCGTGCCAATTTCATGCAGCACCTTTTCGAGCATCGATAGCGCAATGCGAATCTGCTCAGCAACCGAGCTGCCTTCCTGTTCAATCCCGGTGGAAGCGGACAGGTCGGCAGTAATCGTTACAGCAGCAGTCTCTTCAACCCGTTCCTCTGCTTTCGCAAAGACTTTCGAATCGTTGAGTGCAAAACGGTAAAGGGCACGGTCTGATAGCTGCCCGGTGCGAGCAGCGAAGCTTTCCGTTTCCTCCCGATTTGCGAGCAGTGCGCGTAGACGGTTTCCCATCACATTTGCTTTACGACCAGTTACTTGGGCGATTGCCGCAGCCATTTCTCGATCCGCAGTTACGACGGGCATGCCATCAGCAAAACCATCGGCTTTACCTGCACCTGCGGAATAATCAATGACCAGACCATCTACCAGCGGTTGGCCTTCATAGGCAGGATTTACGCCAGAGGCGATGCTCCCAGCCAGTTCTTTAAGAGCCGAGCCCTTGTCGAACACTTCCTGGTTGCCCAGATTTTCGTTCAACATGCTTTCGACCATTTCCTTCAACGACTTCCCATTGTTGGTATCCGCACCCGGCTCTGGCTGGCTATCGCCATCCTCACCCTTGTTGCCTTTACCATCACTGGACTCGTCGCTTTGCTCACCCTTGGAGCCGGCTTTGCCAGACTTACCTCCAGCCTCGTCATCGTCTTTCAACTCAGAAGAGGATTGGTTGGAGGATTCGTCGCCATGTCCTTTGTCACCATCTTGCGGCTTATTGCCGGCCTCGGAAACGCCGCTCTCATCTTCATCACCTTTCGGATCAGCTTCTGAGTTTTGGCTATTGCCTTGACCTGCATCCTCGCTGCTGGCTTGAGATTCACGATCAGTTCCAGTGTTCCGACCTTCACCTTGCGGATCGGAGTCAGGATCACTGTCATTGTCAGAATCGGACTTAGCAGACTCGCTGGAGCCTTCGGCATCATCTTCGCCTTCGCTGCTCTCAGGAGAGTTGCTGGGCTGGGACTGCTCTTGCTCTGCAAGGGATTGCAGAAGATTGATGATCTTGAGCGCGAGGGCGCCGCCATCCTCTGTAGAGGCGACTGCGGGAAACTCGGCATCCAAAAGGTTACGCAACTCTGGAATCACCTTGTCAGCATGTTGGGCCAAATGCTTACGCAAATTTCCCTCGACGCGTGCGGCAGCCACACTGATAGACGGCCAACGTTTCGCTGTCAGGTACGAGAGGCAATAGCAAGCCACCGCCTCCCCCAACCCTGCGGAACCATCACGGAACTGATCACGCTTGATCAGCACCATGGTGGAATCCAGCAAGCGATTTGCAGCCATCAGCTTCCAAGCGGCCTGACGGCCCTCCATAAACACATCATCTAACGCGTTCAGAAGAAACCCGGCAAAAGAGCCATGCTCCTTACCGAATGCTTGGAAGAATTCAATATTACTGCGCTGTATGTGTCCCACTTCATGGAAGGCATTGCCTTCGAACAACACCAAATCATCCGGTGTCAGTTCAGCCGGCAATGCAGGCAACCACATGACCTTGCCATTGGTGGCAGGGCCAACGTTATGACCGACAACGATCTTCAATTTCGAGTCGCGGGCCAATGTACGGATAAACGAGAGCCAACCTTTTGGTGCATTGGTAGCAGTATGCATTTAAAACTCCTTACCCATCACTGGGTTTGTGTGCCCAGTTTGGGAATTCCCAGCGCCAAGGATGGGAACCGACCCGAGGGCCGTTTCCAGCCCAAGGTGGGGTGTTTTTAGATAGTGGTCAGTCTTGCGGAAGCTAGCTCCAGTGCAATCTCCATGGAGCGCAACTGGTAACCCACTTCCTCACGCTTACGTGAATCGCGAACAGGGTGAAGCTTTTTCAAGCGGAACTCTGCTACGGCGTAAACGACAACAGCGTGTGCAATTTCCAGCCTGCAAGAAGCGAGTTGGATTGCTTTCTTGACCATTACCTTTGCGTTGCTGATTTGATTTTTCATGGCATTTCTCTCACACGCCGCGTCGTGGATTGTTGTTACTTCCAGGTGCGGAGGCTGGAAGGGTTGAGCTATGGGCTCGGAAAATCCTTCCAGCGCGTGAGCGGGAAGATTTTCCCAACTCACAAGAGAGGTAACCCCCCCCAGAAGAGGGGGGGGAGTTATGCTTTATGCAGCGTCCCAAAAATTCTTATCTTTCAACTTAGTAAGAAACGAGCTGGCCGTATTGGCGTACTCACTTGGGAGTTCAAGCTTGGTGCCGAACACCAACTCGTAGGTTGGCAGAACGACAAACTGATCGGTTTCCTCCATACCCGTGTAGATCGCATCAACAAACGCTTTCGCGCAGTCGGGGATCAACTTAGGTTTGTTGTCGACCATAACAGTCTTATCAGTGCGGCCATACACAAGAGCCTTGCGACCCCAGCGTTGAAGCTCACGGAACGACAAGGTATCTGTCATTTCCCCTTGCTCAAAAGCGGCACGGACACGAATAGCAAGCTCAATCATGAACTTCGCAACTTCTTTTGGTAATTCGCCTTTGGTGCTACCGATCAAAGCTTTCAGCTCTAGAGCCGGTTTCATAAAGGTCATTTTGAAACAAGTGAAGCGCGAACGAACTGCGGTATTTTGTGTGTTTACTCCGACATAGTTAGGGTTACGGGACATTTTACCGCCAGTGTTATCAGTAGCGAACAAGCGGAACTTAGGATGCCGCTTGATGGTCATCGAACCTTCAACCTTAGCCAGATCATCGGGCTTAACCAAAGGGTCAAGGCCGTGATGTTTCAGGGTAATCGTCTGATCCCCGTTTAATACGTCGTTGATGGACAGCAGTACGCTTGGTTTGATTGCAGCCAATTCGTCGATCAGCACCGGGATGCCGTGACGCAAGCAGTAGCTAAGAACACCATCAGCAGCCTTAACGTTTCCATCCTCAATCGTTTTGGAACCCATCAGGTAAGTTTCATCCAAGCCTGGACCACCGTTAATGGTCATCAGCGGGATGTGCAACCGTGCACAGAATTGCTGCACGAAAGATGACTTACCAGTGCCCTTCTCACCGTTGAACATCATGTTTTCGCGGTTGGCATAAGAGCGCAGCACGCGAGCAACCATGTCTGGTTCAAACACGTAGTCAGGGTTGATTTCAGGCACAAATGGGGAACGAACTGCGTCAATTACAAACGGTTCCTCAAACCCAAGAATGGGATCGGAAAAACCGAAGACTTTGTGCAGGAGAACAGAACGCTGGGTTTTTTTAACTTCGGTCATTAGATTAACTCCGCAACTGCCGCGAACAGTGCATATTGGTTTAATGCCTAGGTCGCGGGGACTAGGCATGGAATTGAGAACTCCAGAAAAACGCCTAGCCTTGAGGGCTAAGAATTTTTCTCGCAGCCCTCTAAGTAACAGAGAATCCCCTCCGACCCGAAGGTCAGAGGGAAGATTGAAGCGACTAACGTGCCGGTTTACTTCCGAACGATGCGTACAGCCAAAGTCCAGTCCCTGCTCCAAGAGCAAGGATCACGCAACCATTTGCAATTAAGTCGATCATTGATATTCACCTGTAAAAGTCATCGAAAATTGAGGTTATTACTTACTCTTTCTTCTCTTTCTTTTTCTTGGTGGTCTTTTCCTCCTGGTCTTGGTCGCTTCGGCCTTGCCCTTTTGCTTAGCCTTCGGGAAGGACATAGCAAGGTCGGACAAGAACATCAGCAGCAACAGAATTGCCGCAACGATGGATACTGGCTTGTAAAAATCAACCGGAATTACCCAGCCACCAGTCAATCCAAGAACAAAAGTGTTTACGCTATAGGCCAAAGCCTTGATTTTAAGTTTTTTCATTTTTATCACCGTAGTTTAATCGGCATTTTTAAAACCAACGCCACGGTGCTACCGGCGACGTTGGAAACCGTCGCCGGTAAGGTTTTTTAATTAATGACGCACTTCGTAGGACGGCAGGACTACCGCAGGGCTTACAGCGAACTGAATCTCGCTGTTCACACCATGAGAGTCACGCATAAGCTTCCGGTGCATGACCTTTTGCTTAATCTCTTCTAAAAGCGCTTCTTTAGATCGCTCGTGCAGAGGTTCCAACCAAACTCCTAGCCAATGGGCTTTGAATTCGGAACGGAACTCCTTCGAGAGCAGTCTATGTATACAGATGACCTGAGTTGGAGCCCAGATTATCTGGATGGCTTCATGGCCGTCTTTGGCCTTTAGGAACACACTGTTTTTCGCAACATATTCCATCTTCTCCAGATGACCCAACTTCAAAGGTTCAAGAACCTTGTCTATGAGGTCACCTTCCGCAAGCATTGCAGCTACAAGAGCTGATCCGCGTTCGAGGGCTTGGTCTAACTCCATCTGACGACGGTGTTGAACTTGGCGCTCTGCGTGAAGTGAGCACATCGAAAATTCGTTATATGCCATTTCTAAGCTCCACCTGCCGCGCACAGGGGTATAAGTGAATACCCAGGCGCGGAGGCTGAGTAGTTACGCTTCGCGCAGACAATACTCAGCCTGAGCTGAATGAGGTCAGCTCGAAGTGTGAAGTTCTAATGGAAATGGAGTCAGCTCTACAGGCGCACTAGGCGTTGTAAAAACTGAAAGCGATTGGTCAAAGACCTATCCTGCTAGGGAAGCAAGATGCTTAACGCGAGGCTCGCGTAGAAATAGAAAAAGCCACCTGGCCACATCTACTCAACAGAGGACGTGGTTGGCAAATTCGATGCGGCAATACAGAGAATCTGTACGCCAATTTGGTTTTGCTATGTCTCCTGATCCTTACACGATGACGTGAGAAGGCTCAAGTCCAGAAAACGTTTGCGATGACGCAAAGGTGAACTGGGTGTGCAAGCAATGCTGGCACATAGAACACCGCTTTTTTACCGCATCTGCCAAACAAAGGCAAGCGACTGCCTGTGTGACTTGCTCCCATTTTTCCGCGCATGCGCGGCTATTCAGACAAGCTGTGACTCTGGGAGCATCGCTGCCACTAACATGCATCGCTGTGGCGTAGTCAGCACAGCACCACGCCCCTCAATCTCCACGGCAAACCCTCCTGACTTATCCGGTTCGGCTACCAAGCCGATTGAATACTTTCCAGCACCATTGCGGACAACTACTCGATCACCAACAACGGCCCGACTTGCTGGCTCAATCACAACGACCCAACCACTGAATCCTATAGGCTCAAGCCCGCTCTCAAAGGTAAGCGCAAAGGCCGTCTCGTCTGCACTGTAAAAAAGAATTCGCCGCGCCGTCACAAATGGCTCGCCCCAACAGCCCCGTGTCACTGAGCGGACAAGACTGACAGAAAGAAGTCGGGATATGCGCATGTTGTCCAAGTCACCGCTCTCATGCGCAAGACGGGGAGAGATCGCGGCGGGAGATACTTTCAGCACCTGGGCGAGTTTGGTTAAGGAGTCGAGTGTGAGGGGGATACGACCACTCAAAATACGATTGAATGTACTAGCGTTTTTCCAGCCGCATTCAGCGGCTACATCAGTTTGCGTTAGCCGTCGAGTTAGCTTGGCTCGCTGATACGCAGCACGCAGGCGGCTGCCTTCTTCTTCGAGGATGATAGGAGAAATCGACGCCATTCGGGGATGCACACCTAAGTAAAGTGCGCCCATTATGGTCGAAAGTGAATTGTTTTAGGAGTCTGCCTGCCTACTGCGCAAAGCGCAGTAGGACAGACAGTTTGCGATCAAGCAGCACGAGAATGCCGCTTGTTTACACCACCATTAACCGCGAATGATTTAAGCGTTTGGAGACGGTAGTAGAACCCTTTCAGGTCTAACACCCCTTCTTCAACGATAACGTCTTCCCAGTCACGCCCCTTAACGTTTTCTGGGTTGCCGCTAGGCATCATGAAGGTCACTTCGAAGCCCTCTTTATAAAGGCGACGGGCGAGTTCCCAGGCAAAGTATTGTCCATCGCCACTTTTACGATTGCGCTTCGGGTTTACCGGATCGCAGTCGCTCCAGATGACGACAGAATCAAACTCAGCCTTGTCCACATGCAACTTGGGTAAGGAGCCGCATGAGTAAGCTACTTTCACTGACTCACCTGTAGCCAGATGAATCGACCACCCCTTTTCAACACCCTCGGCAACGTGCAAAACACGGCCTTGGGTTTTGGCAATGGTGATGGACGAACCAGCGAACCCAGGCATCGGAGCACAAATCTTTTTGACTTTGCTGACCGGTGCTTTATCGCCACTCTCAGTGATGAAGATGCGGTGAAAATTCACCACAACCCCACTCTTTGAGCGAAATGCACTTACTATCGCGGGGTATACCCCGGCGAGGACTTTCTTTTCCTGACCTTTTTCACCATCCACCCAATACTCAAGACCTGGATGGAAGCGAACGTCATGGATATTGGAGTTGAGCGGGATACCCCTTTTCTTGAAGTATTCACGCCCTGGCGCAGCGCTTGGATGGTCAAGAGTCACTAAATCTCGGGCAATGAGGAATAGCTTCTCCTTCCTGTAAGCGATCACATCCTGAGTCATTCCCGATGAAGCAGGTCGTACCACTGGGGCCGTTTCCTTGCGCACATGGTCACTACTCGAAGCTGGATTCAAAGCCTTGAAGATTTCAAGCATGCAAGACGTGTAGTCCTTACCGATGCCGTCCTCCACTAAAAGCTCGACAGCGCTCATGCCACGATCCTGCATGCAGGTGCAGATTGCTCTGCCTTCGTAGCTAGCATCGTCAGTAAACCGGAAGTCCAGCTTCCCGCCGGTCGCACTGTGGCGGCTAGGGAAAGGGCAATCGACGAGCTTGCCAATTTTTCCGAGAGCTTGGTCAAACGTGTTGGTCATCCGACCGATCACGTTAAACCAGCCTCCGTTCTGTTGCACAAGCCGATCAACTGTCTCGGAAAGCGGTTCCGTGAATTTCGATGTATTTCGTTTGCGGTTCATAGCTGCCTGTCTCCTGAGAAAAAGGCAGCCCCATAGGGTCTGCCCCTATGGGTTGGTGGTGTCGCATTGTTAAAGATCGTTCCACGCAAAGCGTGGATTTCCCAGCCGGGATTTCGGCGCCTTACGACACCAAGTCCGACCAAGCTAATGCTGCACGGCGCTAGCTGTGCGAGCAGTGAAAAGGCGAAAAACCCGAGTTACCGGGTTTTTCTGATGGATCATTTGCTAGAAGGGCAATCCAAGTCGTTCGCAGCAAATGCTGCGCAACGTGACTGGTTAGCACCTGCCAAGTCGCGGCGCGCATCATCGAAGGTCAAATAACCCACGAGAGCAGCGACACTTAAAACGGCCAGCAGAGTACGTTTCATATCAAGTTACCTCACGATACTTAGAAAGCGCCTCCACAGCAGCCTACGGCAACCAATGGCGCCGAAGGCGGGTTCACACACGAATAACAGCAAAGCTGATACATCGACGTGCGTGCCCCAAATCAATTTCAGTGCAACAACAACGAACCGACTGAACGAGAAGACAATGGCGAGCCATTATCAGCACATACAACCGGGGCGCATCCGTCACGCCAGCGTACAGGACGCGAACATAGACAAACGCAGGAACAACCTAGGGCTGGAGCGAACTCAAGCCTGTAAGCCGCTAAATCCTGGTCTTCTCTCTAGCCGAAGCCTTCAAGTCGATCAGAAACGTCAGTCAGTAAAGACCTGGGCGAACCCTAGCCAATACAAACCAACAAAACTGCATCGACCCACTGGGAATGCGGACGAACCAACACAAGAACCAAATAGGACGACACAGCTGTCACCTATAAGACCCAAGCAAGCTCAGACCCGTCAAAGTGACAACTCTCGATCAGAACCATCATGCCGAAGCAATCAAAATCCAAAACCGAGAAGGGATTGGAAGTTGAATGCCGAAGCGATCTAGTTCCAATCAGGGTTGCCGAAGCGTGCGATGAATACCAACGCATGCAACAGCTCACAGAACAAACGCGATGACGCATTTAGCTCTGAGGCGTGACCAAACTCTACGAAGACGTAAAGCGGGAGGTCACATGGAGCACGTACAGGTTCGCGCTATTGGCCGTGCGATTCAACCCGGCAATGTCCCCAAAACCATAAAAAAAGGGGGAGCATAAGCTCCCCCTTTCCTGTAGCCGCGCATGCGCGGATTTTGTGTTTACTGATGATTGATCGACACCAAATTCATAAGCTTCAACGGCACATCAATAAATTCCTCGCGCCCTTCGTCGTTCAGGTAAGCGACCACACCCATGCTTGGGGATTTAGCCTTTTTATTGAGGATCAGTTCGCCAGTGAAGTCTTTCTTGGCGTCAGCGCCCATCTTGAACTCAACCATGATGATTGCACCTTTCGCTGCTCCAGCAACTCCAGCAGCAGGCGACTCATCAAGTGGCGCTTGTTCGGCAGGCTCCTTTGCGCCACCGGCTAGCTGTGAGGCACCAGCGGTCGAGGAACTGGCCGGTGCGAGTGCAGACTGCCCGTTATTCTCGGCACTCTGCGTATTCGGGGAGCCCGGTTGTTGTTTGCCAGACTGCGAATCGAGTGCGCCACTCCCTTGCTGGTCAGTTACAGCCGAGCCAGCGTTGCTTGCCGCTTTCTCACCAGCGCCAGCAGCGCTACCCTGGTTGTTCGACCCTGCACCGGTAGGCGTGCTTGGTACGTTACTAGGCGCCGGAGTGCCTGGATTATGCTGGCCGGAGTTAGCGGGCTGATTCGCCGGCGTGTTCGCTGCCGGCTTAGAGCCAACTGCTTCCACTGTGGCTGGCCAAGACCAGCTTGCCTTATCGAATTCGTAGCCATCAGACTCCGCCAGAGTTCGAGCCTGACGCAGTAGAATGCGAGTGCTCGGTGCGCCCTCCACTTTCAAGCTCTCGAAAATTGCCTGACCCAATTGCTCATTCGCCTTGCAAGTAAGGTCGAAGGTGTTGAGGGAATCCAAATCAGTGAGAAGCTTGAGGTGGCAAGCGTCTTTTGCGATCTGGTGGAATTCGGCAGCTTTCAACAGTAGGTAGACGGTCTTTTCGGGCAGGCCGTAAACCTCCATCAACTCGTGCTGCGGAACTACCCTTTTTTCTTCGTTGGAAAGCTCTCGCTTGTAGTCCAGCAGAGCTTGCCCCAACTCAACAGGGTTCAGGTCAACGCGAGCAGTGTTCTCATGAATCTGGCAGCGCAGCTGATACGCACGCCCCTTCTTGAGCCAATCGGTATCGATGATTGCCGCAACCTTCCTTGGAAGATCGCTGATAGCCGGATGGTCTGCACTTGTTAGCCGGGAGCAAAGCGTGCGGCGGTGCCCCACGGCGATGCCGTACTTGAGCGCTGGTTTGCTTGGATCGAGCTTGTTCTGAGGTAGAGGGTACACCCGAATCGGCTGTAGCTGCTTCGACCCTTCGATAGTCAAGCGCAGGTCAATCAGACCATCAACGCTGTCGTCCACAACCTTGCCATTGCGGATGTTTTCCGCTGGGTCATAGAGGATTTCATTGGTCGGATCTAGATGGATAATTTTGTCGGACTGGTTGACGAGAGTGCCTGCGTTTACGCCGGCAGCCGTCCCGCCGCCCAACGCTGCAAGATTGCGCTTCATACTGCCCCCTTCACAGCCGCGGCCCTGGCCACAATATCGGCACGAACGGCGCGGCTAATATCTTTGAAATAATGGATGCGCTCAGCTGGAATCTCTGGGATGCGAGAGGCCATTTCCCCGTAAGCCGCGCACGTTTCCTGACTGGCCTGACGCTCGTTACCGCTTTTTCGAAGGTGCCATACAGGAATGCCCATGCCTTGCGATTTGTCAAAAGGCTTGCTCTGACGAATCGGGGTGGGGATAAGAGCGGCACCGCACAGATCGCATAGGTGCTGGTATTTCAGCAGCGTATCCTTCTCGCCATCGAGCTTGAGCTTGTTGATCAAAATACCTGTGATGGACAGCTCAATGCCAAGAATCTGCCCAATATTCTCGATGCTACTGAGAACGCCTTCGAGAGCTGACTCGGCGAATGTGTCTACCAGCACAGGTGCGTAGATATAGTCGGCGGTCGCGCAAGCGCTTGTGGTGCGCACGCCCGGAGCTGGCGGTGTGTCGATGACAATAAAGTCATAGATTTGACCGAGAGCCTGCAAGTTCTCATAAAAGACGCTGGCAACGCTGATTGGCATCACATCCACGCCATTGAGTTCATGGCAGTTGCGTGGCGTTGCAGCTACGTCGATACCGCTTGGGTGAGTCAGCGGCTGAAATACCTCAGCAGTACCCTGCTCGAAGAGTGCAAGGGCTGGTGTATGAACATAGTTGGACAACACGTCACGGTTGAAGAAAAGCTGAGTGATATTGCCCTGCCCATCCAGGTCGATGACCAGCACTCGGTAACCGAGTTCGTTCAGGTAGTGCGCGTAGTTGAAGCTTGTAGCGGTCTTGCCGACACCGCCCTTCTGGTTGGTCACGGCAACGATCTTGCCGAGCGGTTCTTCACTTCTGGCCAGCACAGCCTGAATGACTTGAGCCAAGGGGCGAAGTGACGGTTTTTTCTTAGTGTTCGGTCGCGTAGTCATAGCCTATCTCCTAATAGCGCTGACGACTACTTTACCGGCTCTAGGCCTCAGATCAAGCAATTTTTAGCAAAAAGCCGCGCAATGCTAGGGAGTAGTGAAGGCTAAAAAACCATTGAACTGCGCTTATGACCAATAGATATAGGGACTTTACTAGGTTTCCGCCTGTAGCGCCGCTTCAACGTATTAGCGCCAGCGCAACACTTTTAATGGTCATTTAGCCGCGCAATGCGGAAATCAGACCGCTTATTCCATAGCGGAAGATTAGCGAAATTCCGCGCATGCGCGGACGGCTTGAACCCCATGGACACCCGGCAAAGCATTCACAAGTCCGTTTCGATGATCTTTGCATTGGCACTGCTCGTCGTCTTATTCAGAAACGCTACGCGACTGGCGGCCTGATCCTTCGAGGTGAATTTCCCCATGAACAACACATGCTGCTTCAACTTCTCGGAATACCGATACGTAAAATCGTTGATTCCATAGGCTTTAAGGAAATTCGAGAACTTGTCAGCACTGCCTTTCTCCCCATAGGTGTAGATGACTGAATAAGAAGTTGCAGCCGGGGCCACAACCAATGGCTTCATATCGCCGCCAGCCATCACGCCAGAAGCAATCACAACATCGTCCACACTGCTTGGTCTCGGACGCGGGGCTTTTGGGGCAAAATCGGAGACTACGACCAAAGGGGCGATGTGATTATCAATCGGCGGCTTGTTCACCTCAGACGCCGAGCCTGCTTCTGCGACTGCTACCGGGGCCGTATGCGGCTTGGCCCTGGCGACGATAGCTTTCGCTGCATTACTTTCTTTCACCGCAAACGCAACCGGCTGCTCGCCGTAGCTGCCCGAATACACCGCACGGTTAGTCAGTACAGGCCCTACCACGGAGGCTTTCGCAATCTCGGTTTTGACAGTCAACTCAGCAAGCTGGCTTCGAGCATCGTTATTGATCTGAGTTTTCTTGGCTGCCAGCTCTGAACGAATAGCTGTTTCGTTCACAACCTTTTCCAATCGAGCATTTGCTTCCGTACCGCTCGATAGCGCTGTTCCCAGTGCCGCTGTGAGATTGACAGATAGACCTGCCAGCTCTTGGGATAGCTGTTGATCAACGTCGGCTAGCTGCCTAGATTTACGCACTTGTATGTCGCGTTTAGCTTGTTGCAAATCACCTTGAAGACGATCCACCTCCAAGGAGGATGCGTGGCCGCTTGCGTTTGCCGAGGCGACAGGAGCATTGATCAAGTCCCGCTCCACGTCGGCAAGTGCGTTGTTCTGCACTTGCAGACCGTCGAGCCTCGATTGCTGAACAGCAATCTTTGCGTCATAACCGGCCTGTACCGCTACAAGCTGGCCTTGAAGACTGTTGATCCGCTCATTCAGCTTGGCAATTTCATCGAGCAAAGGTTGAGAGGCGCCATGCAACTCAGTCTTGAGCAGGGTGATCGCATCTTGAGCCGTACCGATATCTGCTTGGACTCGACGCTTGGAGTCTGCGTTGGCCAGCGCAATTTTAATCCGCTGCGATTGAGACACCTGATCAGCCGCCTGATTGTTGGCGGCTGCGTCCCGTTTTGCGCTAATGATCCGCGCCTGGAAATCTTGCTCAAGCCGAGAAATATCACGCGTCGAATCGGCTTCAATCAATGCCTTTTTTCGCTGAGCCTCGGCTTTGGCCTTTTCAACCTCAAGCTCGCTTTTGAGCCGCGCCTTCTCAGTTGCAGAGCTTGTGCTCTGAATAGAGCTACTGTATTTCTGATCAAGCTCAACAAGCCGGCGATTCGTATCAAGCTCGGCCTCCATCAGCTCCCTGTCACGGTCATTCTCGATCAATGCCTGCTTAACTGCTTGCTCCGATGACTCTTTCGCAATACGGGTTTGGGCATCGTGAGTAGCAGTAGCATAGTCACCCATGCGAACAGCTTCGCTATCACTGGCTTTGAGATTGCCAGCCCCAGCCTCCACTTGGCTTATCCCTATGGAAGTTTCCAGCGCCTTGCGTCTTTCTTCGAGCACATCCAGATCATGCTCAAGGTTCTTTGCCTTCCGCATGTAAAGCATCTGCTGTTCCGTATAGCGCTGCGCCCCCAGAGAGTCGAGCATACGGTCATCGTACTGCGATGCGGGCTGAGTCAGGCCAACCTCGGGTACAGAGTTGAAAGAACAACCGCTAAGCAGTATCGCGGCTGTCAGTAATGTCAGTGAAAATGTGCTTCGCATCTGGGCGTCTCAAGTGGCGAGCTATCTCTGTATTGATAGTGGGAATGAAAAGTCCCCTTTTTTAGGGGTCAGAGCGTTTCCGTATTAACGCCGAGCCGGTCGAGTATTCCTTGAAATTCCTCAGTCGTGCCGGCGACGAAGCCTATTTGCCACCCCCCGCGCTCAGTCCTCACGATGGCGCAGGGGTATCCCGTTTGCTCAGCCACTATTTCTTTGAGGCGCTTTATGTTCACGTCCTCATTAACGCCCGCGCTTGGTGCGGGTCGCTTCTGCATTTTCAGCTTGTTGACCTCATCCACGACCTTGCGAGAAGACCACTTCTTGGCTGCTGCCTCTTGGGCAATCTGCACCTGCTTACCAACAGATGAAAGGCCGCATAGAGGCCGAGCTTGTGCGTAGCTCAGTCGCTCACTTCCCAGCATGTCGCGCACGGAGAGCGGCAGCGACAGGAGCCTCAGATAGTTCGTGACGTGTTCGCGGGATTTGCCTATCTCCTGGGCAACCTCTTGATGGGTCATGCCTGAGTGGAGAAGAAGCTCATAAGAAAATGCTTCCTCCAGTGCGTTGAGGTCTTCGCGCTGAATATTGTCGGCGCCACTGAGGTACAGCGCCTGCTCATCAGTGAAATCACCGATGCAGCAGAGCAGTACCGGCATGCCAATAAGCTGAGCCGCCCGCCACCTCCTTTCGCCGCAAATAATCTCGAAACCGTCGGCGTACTTGAGTGGACGCACAATCAACGGAGTAAAATTTGTGCCAGTGGTTTCGAGGCTGGCAGCCAGCTCCTTGATCGCCTGTGGCTTAAAGTTTTTTCGCGTTTGATAGACCCCAGGCTTCAACTGCTCAACAGGCAGCGTTCGGAAGCTTTTCACAACAGACCGGATATCGAATCGCTTTGCTTCAAGCACATCGTATCTGCGATGTGTTCTGCGCGCTTTCCTGCCGGTGCGCAACGCGCCGTCTCGCGATGACCTAGCTGACATTGATCCGTACCTCGGTGCAACGCTCGTAAATAAATAGGCTGCAAGCCCCGCGCTGCAAGGGATTGAGCAGAGCGTCACGAACACCATGACAGCCCACAATGTTTCACGCGGAACATAAGCGAATCCGCGTAACATGTTTCGCACTATAACCTACGCAGCGCCCCCCACCCCATTTCATACTCAAAAATCATGATGGTAACTGAGGGATCTGTCTGGCTAACTCCATAGTGCTGTCATGAATAAAGCCCCAAGGCTTCGGGGCTGGGCGAAATACAAGCACCAACCCAGCATTAGGCTGCCGGTATGTGTAGGCAATGGGCTGAGCGATGTATTCGCTACGGTCGTCGGGGATGAATTTAGTACGAACCAAGGCATCAATGATCGGCTTGCACGCGGCGGCAACGCTCTCAACGTCAAGGCAGCTGCTCTCAGCTGTCGCGTAGACCTCTTCTACAATGAACGGAAAGGAGCGAGCCTGATTCTGTTTCCAGAGGTCATAGGTCTCAAGATTCAGCATCATCAGCGCTTCGATTCGCTTACGCCATGTGGTCTTGAGTTGTGTCGCTTTCGCGTCATGCATACGCAGGAGTACGTTTTGGCTGAGCAACTGAGCACCTGCTAAAACCAGTATCAGAGTGTTGCTTTCCGGGTCGTAGCTCAGAGTGTCCCTTCGAGAGTCCTGGTTGTTTAAAGCCACCCTCTTAGCCCTTTGTGTTGCAGCTGATGGTTGACGCGGCTGTACAGCCTGCACTTGAGACCCACCCTCATAACCCGAGGCGGGAACTGAGGGGCCGGCGCTCAACCCGCGCTTTGCACCGTTTCTTTCTTCCTGCTCCGCAATCCTCGCCAGTAGCTTTGGATCACTGGCGATTGCCCAGCGCTTACCCATAAGTCCTCCAGTTTTCAGGGGCTGGAGGATAACGGCTGAGTTTTTTTTATAGCCGCGACGACATCACCCCTCAAATTGTGGCCTTTCACTTCCCACTCGTAAGTAAATGGGGCAGCGAAAATCAGGCCATGAGACTTCAACGAATTTGCATAGTGGACGACGCGAAGGGCATGCAGACCCTCGCGCATCGAGTGCTAGTACAGCAGCTCGGTAAAGAATTGGTGGTGGCTTCGAACGGCTTCGAGGGTTTGGAGGTAATTAACTCGAACGAGCCCGACGCATGCTTCATTGATGTGGAAATGCCAGAACTGAGCGGGTTGCAACTGGTTAGCATTCTTCGCGCTAATCCCCGCTTTGAAAAAATGCCGATAGCCATGCTTTCAAGTGCGGCCAGTATTTTCGACAAAGAAAAAGGGTTGATTGCCGGCGCCGACCTGTACCTCACGAAGCCGTTTTCCAAAGACAGCATCGAACAAGCCTTACGAACGATGGAAGGCTTGCATGACTGAAATGATCAACAAAGAGCAGCGTTTGGCCGCGTTCCGCCTCGGCGACACCCCATGCCTCTGCGTCACTTCAAACCTCGACGCGGTGATGCAGACGCCCACAAACGCGCTAATCATTCCTGGAACGAAACCGTACTTCCTCGGTAACGCGAAGATTGGCCGTGACCTCGTTTCGTACTTTCACCTACCAACCTTTCTCGGCCTCAACAGTGCAGGCCAGTCAGAGGCGCAATATGACAAGCCTACGACTCTGATCCTCCGAGACCCGCTTTCTTCGTCAGTGTATGGATTGGTAACCGACGAAATCATCGATTTCATCCCCGCCGTCGAGCTTGAAGACGCGGCACGCGAAGATTTGGCAATGCCCGCCATGCTGACGCCGTACTGCGTGGGAGTCGTTAAAGCCAGATCAAGGCATTGGGCATTGATACACCTGGACAACATCATTCGAGACCAGTCGTTCCGCTCCGTCGAACTCCCGGTACAGAGGCCATAAATGAGCAAAAATCCCCTAATCCCAACCTGCATTACGGCTATGGTTGTGGCTGGAGCCCTTGCTGGCTTCTGTGCCTACGAGTACAGCACTGGAGTCAGTGCAGATCGGTTCTACAGTTCGCAAGCAAACACCTTGCAGAACGCGGCGCTGAACACCATCACGCTCTCGATGCGTGCTGCCAGCGACGCTAGTTATGTTGGACAGCTCCAACAAGTAGCGTCTCAGGTAGATGCATCGGTAAACACGCTTCGGCGAGGCAGCGCCACTGCCGGCATCGCGCCAATTCCCGCAGCAGGAACCGCTAACCTCGATCACCTAGAGGTAGCCTGGGGAAAGGTGCAGGCTGCGATTCAGCAGATCAGCGCCTCGCGAGGCAACAACACGGCATTCGAGCGACAAGCTACTGAGGCCACCCAATTGGCGGTGAACTTACAAGCCGAGTCCAAGGACGCAATTGATCGAATCCAGTCGAGTAGTTTGATCGATGGACGGATCAAGCAAGCGCTCTTAAAAGCACAAAAATCGGTCTCGGAGGGGATCGAGCTATTGGCTGGCACTCCAACTCCAAACAGCGACAGCCTGAGCCTCGCCCTAGAAGCGAGCAAGAGTTACGTGGCGACACTTGCTAGCGTCGGTGGCTCGATGCCACGCGACGAAGCCCTGATTGGGCCGTTACTCAAGAGCTACAAAACGGCACAAGCCCTCACTCGCTCGTCTTTGAAAGCTATCGAAGCTTCAAGCGGAACCGTTGATAACGCCCCCTACGTTCGCGCCATTTGGGCTGAGCGTGAAAACCTCGATGCTGCAATCAACGGTCTACAGCATGCGATCAATACACTCCCCCAATCTCGCATGGTCACGCCGATGACGCTGTTGGCATCGGTCGGTGCTCTCTTGATCGTCGTGCTAGCTGGAGTGACGTTGATTCTGCGTGAGTCGCGTTCGTATACCCGCAAAGCTGAAGCGATGACTTTGAGCGTGCAAAACTCCCAAAAAGAGCGCTCTCAGGAGCTGCGCCTTTTGGTTGACCAAATGCAGAAAGCCGGAATGGGCGACCTTACGGTTTATTTCACAGAGGACAAAGAATCTACATATGAAATCGCGCACGCGTTAAATGACGTATTCCCGAAGTTCCGGGAAGTTGTCAACAACGTTCAGCAGACCATAGCGAGCCTTTCCGCCGCGTCAGAGGAAACTCTGGCGATGGCCAAGAACACCGAGCGCAGCCGGAACGAGCAAGTACAAGCAATCCAGCACATTGCGCATCTGGTTGAAGAACTGAACAATTTCACCAAAGGAATGGATGGCGTGTTCAGCCGCACTCGTGACTCTTCGGTCTCGGTGGGCACACATATCGCGACAGGCTCCAATGCTGTGCATGAGGTTCACGATGCAGTCGTCAAGCTTGCTCAGTCGAACTTGAACATCATGCATAGCGCCAAGGCGATGACTGAAAACATCCAAGGCCTTGAGAACTTGGTAGATGTCGTTCGCCGTGCGGCCAATCAGTCTGCAACCGTTGCGCTAAACGCGTATCTCGTAGCTGACGCCATCACAGATGATGACCTCTCGAAACGAATCAGAATCAGCGCCGAGGCCATGTCAAAGCTATCGAGCAACGCATCTGTGGCAGCCGAGCAGATCGACACCAACCTCCAGGCTATTAACAATGCCGCCAAAGAAACCCAGTACGTCCTGGAAGAAAGTCAAACAGAAATTAAGGTTCTTACAGGCACATCCTCGAACGCGCTAAAGGCGATGGGCAGTATAAGCGAGCAGGTAGCGCAGCTTGTTGAAGGCATTATCAGCATGGCTGGTCAAACTAAAGACCTGAATGAGCGTTCCGAAGAAGTTCGCGACACGATGGATAAAATCCATCACTACGCCTCGGATCACAGTTCTGCGAGTGAGCAGACAGCGACCGCCATTAGCAACCTCAACAAACAGGCTCAAGTCGTGGGCAATACGCTTTCGACGTTTACTGTCTAGGAGGTTACATGGCAGAAGCTATCGCAGAAGTCGAAGATCAAGAAGCATGGATAGACCTCCTATTCAGCCGCTTTAAGATCGAGGTCGCCCAAGACCGGCAGCCGGCGCTGTTTCGTGCCCTGGATAGCTATGCGTCCGGGGTTAATGAGACCTCCGCGACACTCTATGCGAGAGCCATTCGACGCCAGTTGCCTCAAGAAAACTGGGCACAGATCATCCACCTAGCTACGAATCACGAAACAAGGTTCTATCGAAATCCAGCGGTGATTCAGCTTGTCGCGGACTGTGCACGTGGGTTCGTTCGTCCACGCATCCTTTCCGTTGGCTGCTCCACTGGCGAGGAACCCTATTCGCTGGCATGTGAATTGTCAGCGCAGGGATTCGCAAACTACCTAATCCATGGAACAGACGTTTCTGAGCCTTGCATAGCTACGGCGACAGCTGGCATTTACCGCACCAACGAAGCTATTCCAGAGCGGTTTGCTACTCGCTTCGATGGTGGGCAGCGCATGAGGTTCGGTTGGATAAAGGAATTTGTTTCATTTGAACAACACAACATTCTCGGCGAGCGGCCAATTGAGTTTGCATCGCCGAACGTAATCATTACCCAAAACATGCTGATCTATTACCGCACAAAAGCGCGCCTCCGAATTCTCGATAGCTTGTCCTGCTTGTTACCCAGTGGCGGATACCTGATTACCGCCGCAGCCGAAGAAGCAAACTGGAAGCCCGCCGGCTTTGACCGCATACATTCTCATGCAGCAACCGTATTTAGGAAGAAACCATGAACCCTGTAAAAGTGGCCCATTTGTCCTGGTTGCGCGGCCCTATCGTGAAATACATCGAGCGCTGCAAACAGGCAATGGTGAGCATTACTGATCTTCGGGGCAGAATCAGCAATCCTCCAGCAGGCGCAGAACCGGTCTGGTTCGTGAATCAGAAAGAGAAGCTGGCCGTCAGCGAAGAGGAACTAAAGCATCTGCTGTCATGCATCTCGTCATCACTCGATGTAGTGAACAGCAACGGCGGGTACACGCTTGCCAATGAGGTTCGGACACTCGCGACCGTCGCGCTGACAAACATGGACGCTGACCGGCAGGACAAGGCGCTATTAGCGATCCAAGCAGCTCTGAACGTGCTGCCAAGCTACATCGCAATGGTGATCGAAGGTGCCCAGGACGCCCCAGGTGTTCTGCTCAAGTACATCAACGAAATGCGCACACTGCGCGAAGTTCCGCCGCTTGAAGACCAAAGCGCACTTCCGGTCAATTTGAGTTTCGGCTACAAGAGCCCTCCCCTGCACGAAAGCGACTGCGACCTGAGTGAGCGGGATCGGATCTTCAAAAAGGCGTCTAGTCAGTTCTGTCTGCTGTATGCGGAAGCTGTAAAAGAGTCAGCAGAATCTGCCTGGATGGAAATGCGTGACCACATGCGAGAGTTGCAGCGGGTGACTAACGATCCCGAGCTGGGCTGCAACTGGTGGGTGGGAGAGGCAATTATCGATGTGATCATTGCCGACAACTGCTACTTCCCGCCTGCCATGATCAGCGCCCTTCGTGTAGTCATGGTTGCCACACAGAGATTGCCTCAAGGTGAGGATGCTGCAAAGAGCACTTTGAGCCCGGCAAAATTTTCCTCCCTGCTGAACGCCCTATCCATAAGCAGGAAAAAAACTGCAACCTCAACGGAGGTGATCAAGCATTTCGACGTGAAGCAGAACGTCGAAGAAGAGCGGATCTCACAGCTCCAGGAGCAGCTATCCTCGCAAAGCGTCAAGAGCATTACAGACGTGATATCGGAAATCCGGCCACGACTGGAATCCGCGATGTTTGCATTCGGGCGGGCAGCTAAGGCTAAACAGCAGGGCTTTGAAATCCAGGTGCAGGCGTTTGATCAATCGATGCGCACCATCGCGAACATTTTCGGTATTTTTGACCAGGGTGAGCTATCAGAGGTCAGCTTCTATCTTGCTGATGCAGTGAAGGGTCTAAAGAGCCCAGCCGACTTTACGCCAGAGGTGGTGGAGACGGTCAAAACACAGATCCTGTTCTTGGATTCCAGGCTTATCAACATGCAGCGGAACGAAGCTGCTGATCACCTGCAAATACAGAACGTAACACCTGATGTAGTAGATCGAATAGCAAATGAGACGACTGCTGAACTGAAAAAAGTCAGCCACATGATTGCCACCAACGTTGAGAGCGGAGTCGGCCCAGAAAAGCTGCTCGCTGCGCTGGACTCACTTCGTGAGTTGGCCCGTGTGTACGAGTTCGCAGGGTCGCTATCGATTGCAAAAATCCTGTCCGCAATCGTGAGCGTGATCAGCGCCGAGGTTCGCGAGGGTATCCTGTCTGAATCGCCCAAGCTGATTTCAGCCGCGAGAGCGTTGGTGGCTGTCGAAATGTACCTCCAATACATCACTTCGAAAATGCAGCCGCCATCATCACTGATAGACGTGGCCAACTCTGCCGTAGCAGACATGGGCATGGACACGGCTGAATTCAAAATCGTCAGCCACAGCGATTTGTTGGCGAAATTCGAGGCAAGCGCTTCCGAGGAAGACGGCCTTGACGCGCTATTGCGGGAGATTTTCGACGTTCGTCCGAGCGTGGAGGAACTTCAAAAGGCCAAGCTTCCGCAAGGTGGCGCGGTGCTGAGTCAGTTTGCAGCCGCAGGGTTGCGCCTTGAGAACGCAGCGCTGATGAAGGATGAAAGGAAGTTTGCGGAACTGTGCCGTTTTTCCGCCGAGCTTGCGACGATTCTTCCGGGCCGAGTTGACGACCCCGCGTTCGACACTCCGGCAGCTTGGAAGTCACTTCGTGATGCTTGCGAGAAAATCCTTCGCTGCATGGACGATTACTCGGCCAAGGGCAAAATCAATCTGTTCCTTGTAGACTCCATACGCGAAGTGGCAGCATTCCTGGGTACAGTTGGCGCTAGCGAAGCCGTCTCTAACCAAGCGCAAGCACCGACCACTGCTGCCGAGCTGTCGGAGTCGGACTCGTTTGCACGGCCCGTCCCTGATGGCTACGACCAGCAACTTCAAGAGCTGTTTGATGAGGAATTCTCCGAGCAGCTAGTACAACTGCGTGCCTATCTACAGGTGCCAGGCTTCCTCGTTACAGACCGAGAATGTCGGGTAATCCACAATATCCACGGCTGCTCCCTCTCCGCGTCGTGTATGCCTATCAGCACACTATTCGATGTACTTGAAGCTCGATTCTTCGCCTTGAAAGGCAAAGATGAATCGCTCTCTGTACAGCAGGCTGCTGACTTTGCTGTGCTACTCGATGATGTCGAAGCTTTTCAGAAAGAATTCCCCTGGACACCCGATACGGATGCCCTACCCCGTTGGCTGGAGATAGCCGGCACCCTTACCGGAGCATCTGTCGAGCAGGACGATCACACTTCAGAACCGGAGTTTGAGGCTGCTGCGAATGCGCCCGAGCCTTCGAGTTCTTCCGGCCAGACAGCCTCCGAAGAGGTAACCCCCCCTACGTCAGCTGATTCCGTAAGTCATGCTACCGGGCAGACCACGACACCTCCGCCACAGTCTGAAACTCCAAGTTCTGCCGATCTAATGGAGCCCGATTACGATCTTGAACAGTACGACCTGTACCTTTGCGATGCAGACGATGTAATCCCTGAACTTCAACGCAACATCCAGGCATGGATGACGGACATGAGCAATCGAGAGGTGATTGTCGATATCCGCAGGAACATGCATACACTCAAAGGCGCCGCCGCAATCATCAATGCCTCTGGAATTCGGACGCTCACGCATCACATGGAATCGCTGTTTGATGCCATGTCTTCTGGCGCAATAACACCAGATGAAAACTGCGCGACACTCACGACATTCGTTCTCAATGAACTGATCACCATGAGCGATGCGGTTCGCAATCGACAGGCTTACCGGTCACTGCCGGCGCTCAACGAGTTCGTAAGCGACGCGTGCGATATATGCAAAGTAGATGGGGACACGCTGGATCAAGTGATTCGCTCGTCATACTGCGCCGATGAGGCCTTAGCCGTCCCGGAAAATGAATCCGAGCCGCAGCTTCCCATCACTTCGATCCAAGACGCTTCGACCGCTCAACCATTCGTCATCGAGCAAGAAAATGAACAGGAGTTACGAGCCGAGGTAGCTCAACCTGCCGTCGCAACTGTCATCGCATCCGAATCATCAAAGGTTCCTGACACTGACAACCTTCCAAGCGTTAGCGATGACGATTCAATAGATCAACCTGAGCGGGCTGGTACTCGCCGTGGTTATCGAGGTATGCGTAACCGGGCTGTAGGCGAGCGCCAGCAAAACTTTGAGAGCCGGCAGGCACGTAAAGCCGTTGCAGCCGAAGGGATCATCGTCGATGCTGAATTCTTGCCAGCGGAACCAGACTTCACGGAAATCGTAACCGAAAACCGCGAAATCAGCCCACAAGTGCAGAGTCTCATTCACCGCGCTCAGGAGAGCGACCGCGAGTCTACTCGCGCCAAGCGCCGGGGAGTGAAAGGCAGCGAGAAGATTAAGGTCGAGCTTCAACTGCTGGATAACTCAGTAAAACTATCGAACGAACTCAAGGCCTCGTCGTATCGCCAAAACACACTCAACCGTGAAATGCAGCTTTCGGTCGTGGCACTGCGCGAGAAAATCTCGTTGCTGTTGATGCATGCAAACAAAACGACTGTTCAACTGCGGCATTTCAACAACATAACCAACACCGGTAGTGGCTACACCTCAGCTGAGCCTGCGAACGACGACCAGAGGCTATATCTGGAGCGTTTTAACCACCTGTCACACGGGCACACCCAGTTGATCGCCCAGCTTGAACAGTTGCTTCAAGACTCCACCGACATTGTGTCGCAAACCAACGTCATCGATAGCACCTACACCTACCACACCGAAGTGGTAGCAAGCCTGCAACGTGACCTGCTGCTATCTCGTTTAGTCATGTTCGACAACGAGAAGCCCAGCCTCAACGGGGCTTTGGTTAGCGCGCTCCAGATCAGCCAGAAGAAAGCCGATCTGCAAATCCTCGGCACGGAAACCCGCATTGACCGCCAACTGCTGGAGTCCATACGCGACCCGTTACGACATGTGGTCACCAACGCCGTCGCACATGGCATCGAGCCAGAGTCCGAACGGTTGAAGCTAGGTAAGCCTGCTTCGGGCAAGATCACTGTCAAAGCCAGCCGTAGAGCTAAGTCGCTGGTGATAGCCGTTACAGACGATGGCCGTGGCATTGACCCAGTAGCTATCCGCGAGAAAGCTGTGAGCCTGGGGCTTATTAAAAGCGACGAACGCTTGAGTGAACAGGAAGTGTTACACCTCATCACTGAGTCCGGCTTCTCAACAGCCAGAACCGTAAGTGAGCTTTCCGGGCGCGGTGTGGGCATGGATATTGTGCGCAGCAAGATTGGTGCGCTTGGTGGCCATCTGCATATCCAATCTGAGATCGGCAAAGGAACGACCATTTCCTTGGAGCTTCCACTGACTGTTGGCTCTAATCGCGCTCTCGTTTGCCGCATCAGCGAACAATGGTTCGCGATACCGACATTCAACATGGTGCAGGTATTGGACTACCCGACTACGGAGCTGCTTGCCATCAAGGCCAAACCCGGACAAGCAAGCGTCATGTTCGAGGAAAAAACCTATGATGTGGTGCATCTGGCTGACTTGATGGCGGTGCCTGACCTCAAGTTACACAGCGCGCATTCCGCTAGCCATACGTCGCTCGTTCTGATCGACCAAGGCAGCACAAGATTAGCTATCGAAGTGGAAAGTGGCATTTCCATGCCGGAAATTCATGTCACGAAGTTCGAAGGGATCTTGAGCAGCGTGAAGGGCATCATTGGTAGCACCGAAGTGCATGACGGCACCCCCGCCCTTGTGTTGGATGTGATTGAACTGGCCCGTCTTAACCTTAAGATGACGGACGCCGGCTACAGGGCGAAGCTGTTCCGTATTCGGCGCGTGAAGCGTGAAGCGAAGCCTCTTGTTTTGATCGTGGACGACTCAAGCAGTTATCAAAAGCTGCTGACGAAACATTTCCAGAATCTCGGCTGGGATGTGGCATCTGCACACAACGGCCAGGACGCTCTAGATAAACTGCCGACCTTGAGCGCCCCTACCCTTTTCGTGGTTGACGTGGAAATGCCCCGGATGAACGGGTTACAACTCACAGAGCGCCTTCGAGCCCTTAAGCACTTCGACAACACCCCAATAATCATGCTCACCACACGAGCCAACCTACGAGAAAGCGCCTTGAATCTAGGTGTGAACGAGTTCCTACCAAAACCCTATGACCAGTCCGCACTCAATGAAGCAGTGCGAGCAGTTTGCCCCACAACTGAAACAGAAGGTGCAGCATGAGAGTTGGTATCGCCACAAAGAACGGCACTCAAGCCAGCATCATGTTCGAATTGCTGCAACCACTCTTTGGTGACGTGAAGGTCTACGATGAAGCGGCAATGGATCGGGGGGAGTTTTCTCAGAGCAATGTCCACGTAATGATCATCGACTACTCAGTCGAATCCATCATGGAAATAGAGTGTGTCTTGGACATGATCGACAGCGATGAGCCCAAGACAATCCTCTCTGAAAAGCAATTGTCACCTCTCCAGCATGATGAGAGGTTGGCTTGGCGTAAGCGAATTGTGGATCAGATCATATCGCTTCTGCCTGACCTCGCAGGCGATATCAACACCTCTAAAACCGCGATTCATGGCAATGACATTTGGGTGATCGGATCGAGTACCGGTGGCCCAGACGCTCTGAACACCCTTCTGGGGGCGCTGCCGAGGCTGCCAATCTCCTTAATCGTGGCGCAGCACATCGGTAGTGACGGCGGCTCAGTTGCTCTACAGAAGCTACTGAACAGTCGTCAGTCAGGATGGATTGTCGAAATTGCGACAGATGGCATGCAACTGAGGCCAGGGCACGCCTATATCGTTCAGCGCGATACGGCGGTATCCATAGAGGGCGAGAGGATCAGCACCCGCAGCTTTCAATTACCAGACCAGCCAAGCCCTTCGATCAATGCAAGCCTTCGCTCAATCCGCAGGTCTTCATCGGGCGGGGTTGGCGTTATCATTTTGACAGGGCTTGGTGATGACGGGACGGCTGCGCTGAAAGAAATGAAGCACAAGACCTTGATGGTGCTGGCGCAGGAAACAAGCGACTGCGCAGCACGCTCGATGCCTGATGCTGCCCGACTGGCGGGAGTTGTCGATGAAAGCTACGACGCAGCCGGGATAGCCAAGAGACTGGCCAAACATTATCGCGTCGGTGTGTTGTAACTAGAGGGGGCGAAAGCCCCTTCTTCATTGAGAAAGAAGCTCGGCGAGAACCTTGGCCTGATCGTTAATACAACGCTCGAACATACAACCTAAGATGGTCTCAGCTACTGGGTAATCACGCTGTACACGGCTTCGAAGGAAGCTGATTTGGAGGTCGTGTTGTGTCGGGTAGTCCAATTGCCTGAACCGCACCCTACTGATAGTAGAGGTGCCGAGCTTCGACGTTACCTCCAACTCGTTCTCATTGAGCAAGGTCGCGAACTGCTTCAACGTCGGGCCAGTCGTAATCTGTCTGCTATTCATGGGTACTCCTTCATAGTCACCCACATTGTGCAGAAGCAAATTCTGTGTCATCGCGAGCTACCAAAAAAACCGCGCATGCGCGGAGATTTCGCCCGCTTCTGCCCTCCCTACCATTGAAAGAATCCCGCGCATGCGCGGAATTCAAAACACGACTCAGGAACAAGGCGAGGATGGCGTACAGAAGCCGAAAATCTCGTCGTAAGTCTTACAGCAGACCACTGGCAGCCACCATACGAACGTATAGATGTGATCTGGAGCAACCGGGCCTAACAACATCTGAGTATCCAGCAAAAGGCTACCTGGACTGAAACCAACAGTGACCATCGGGGAAGTCTGCTGCAATTTCCCGATGCTCATTGATGTGTCAAAAGGCAGGGAGCCGAGCGCATTACGTGCAATGTGAAGCGCACGGTACGCTGCGATACCGGCAGCCACGATTGGGTTGTCTCGCGGGGTGGCCATTTGTCTGGGATAGAGCGGCCCCCACTGCGTGCCAATGCATCGTTCCAATCCGAACATATTCCCTATCGTGGCGCCCAGGGTCGAGCATTCGAGGTCTGTTGGAGGAAACATCAACCAATCGCGACAGCCGGTGTTCCAGGCAGGGTCACTCTCAGTCGTGTATAGCAGTCTGGGAAAACAGTTAGGCATCGCCTGATTGATCTGATTGGTCGCGGCGCCGATCAGCTTGTCTGTTGCAACTGAGCACAAGCTCGTGCTGAGTATCGACTTCGTAGCTGGGCTGGTCGCAGAGTCAACACCGCACATTTTGCAACCCTGACCAAGCATTGCAATGTTCACTGCCCAGTCGGGAATCTGCCATAGCCGAACATGCATGCTGGTGTAGTCGTTATTATCTACGCCAGCTGACAGCGGCCCAGCGACAGGCTGACCGAGAACCGTGTCCCCACCCCCCTTTACAACCTCACACAGAACTGTCGGCTGGTAATGAGACACAACCATGTAGTCTTGGCAAAAATAGCAGCAGGGGCTGAAAACCTTGTACTCCAGCGTTATTGGATCAATCGTAAGCAACGTTGCAAGGTTCACACCTGCTGCTCGGACTTCCGGCGTAAACACGCCCAGGCCCATAGCTGAAACGGCCATTGCTGCGGCTGAGAGTTTGTTGAAGCGGCGGCGGGTAAGTTTCATCGGTTCGATCATGGGGATTCCTCTAAGCCTCATACTTGAGAGTGGAAACCCGATGACCCCCAATCTGCACATGGTTCGGCGGAATCGTGATTGCGATCCATATAAAATCTTTTTAGATCGATTTCATGAGGTGCGCCGTGTCGCAATTTTTAGGCCTAATTCTCCTTTTGCTGGGTATGGGAAGCTTCTTTGTTCTTTGGCTGATGAAGCTCAACAACCGTTCGAAGGTCGTTGAAACACAGCTTTCCGAGCCTGAACCAATCAAACCTGCCAGAAGGTTTGCAAGCGCCTCAGCCTACTCACTTTCTCCGTCAAATGCGGTTAAGGGGGTTAAGGCCGCGCAAGAGCCCGCTGATGAGGTTCTATCGCCGGAGCCTCACGCCAAGCAGGCCGGGGCGGAGAATTGCGCTCAGAGTGAAAATAGGGCGGCACCGGATGCTGATGATCCTACTGCCGCAACACACCTAGAAATCGCTACCCATTTTTTTGCCATGGCCGACTTTGCTGGGGTCGTAGACATGTGCCAGCTGGTTATAGACAACGAAGCAGCATCCTCAAGTCAAAAAGAAAGCGCCGAAGCACTCAAAGGCAGATGCGGTTAGGTTTACCCTTGCATCTGGTGCCACACTTCTTTCAACTCTGGAATGTTTACAAGCTTCGATTGCGCCTTCTTTTCCATGCGGCTGATATTTTGTGGCGAGGTGTTCAGCAACTTCGCCAGCTCGGCAACCTGGATCACTTCCCCTCCACCCAGGCCAGTTCTTCGAGTGAGGATGAAAAAATCGCGCTCACTCAATGCAGCCTTAATCAGCCCAACGACGTAGGCAGACTCGCTTTCTTCTTCTAGATCGGCAACAAAGTTGTTGTTTTCATCCGCAATAAAGCTGTGCATGCCAGAGTCTTCGCCCTCGGAATTGGACAGACTATCCATGGACATAGCGCCATTCCCTTGCAGGTAGGGGCGAATACCCTCTAGCTCAAACAAGCTGATCCCCGAGGCCTTGCAAACGTATTCATCACTGGCATTTGGAAGGTCAGCGTATACGGCACGCACGCGACCAAGCATCTTGTGGCTACCCTCGGGAAGGCGGATTAACTCCTGCTGGATAAGGCTGCGAATGATCGTCTGTTTGATCCAGGTCACTGCGTAAGTGCTGAACTTCATCCCTTTTTCAGGCGCGTAGAGGCTGATGGCTCGACTCAGACCCTGGTAAGCAGCGGAGCGAACCTGATCGAAGTCTGATGCGAAGTTATGTTCATAAGCGACCTTCTCTGCAAGTCCAGCATTGATCATCGCAAATGTGCCAGAAAGCCGGTCAATGCGCTGATGGCATTTATGGAATGCCGACCAGCTGGCCAGAAGCTCCACGACCGGTACGCCGGTAGCTAAAGCAACGTTAGCGATTCGCTGCTGACGCTCCAGGACACCAAACCGAAACGCTCGCTTCGCCTTGGCTGGCATGATGGCTTGCACATATCGATTGGCGCCAAAGCATATTGCCGGCAACTTGTTGGACAGCCAAAATTGCTCGCAAAGGCTGTGAACCGTGGGCCGGGCAAGATGCATTTCATCTGCCACGTACAGGACAAGATCGCGACAGGCAGCGCTGAGGTCACTGCATCGGTTACGGAATGCATTGGTGGCTTTTGCCAGAATCATGTCGTAGGGAACGAGCTGCGCGAGACTACACCGGAGTGCATCCAACGCACCGTTGTAGAAGAGGTCGCGCTCTTTGCTGTCAAGTGCGGCCATTGATGCCAAAGCGCTCCGCACACTACCAATGCGCTCTCTAGCCAGCTTCGAAAACAATGCGTCAGGAATGCTGCCATGACGCACCCAACGACCGTCTACGCAGATCAACGCCACCGCCTTGTCTGCTTTGTTGTCCTTACTGAATGCTGCCTCAACATCAGAGAGCAAGTCTGCGATCAATTCACGATCACAAGCGAAAGCACTCATCTGGTCAAGGGTCAGTTGGAAGACCGTATAACCGAAAGCCTGCTCCTGCTCCATGGTCAAGCGCAGGCCCTGTCGAGGTGTTGCAGGAAAGTCCGCAAGTGACGGAGGGATTGCAAATCCAACGGGGGCAGAGACGCTTGAGAGATTGGTTTGAACGGTCATGGGTTGCTCCCATCGAATTTGATTGATGGGAGTAATCTTCAACCCTATGGTGCTGTGTCATCGCCGGGCAGGAAAAAAAACAAAGAAGAACTGGCTAATAAATGAGCAACCCGCTTGAGGGCATGCACTGACTGGCCAACAGCTACTTATCCACCGATTTGCTCAGAGTTTCGGTGGATAACTTCTCATCAAAATAGCCCAGGCGTCGCTGATAGAATCAGGCCCAGAGCCTTTTGGCGATCCACCTTAACCGATGCCTTCTGGATGAACCTCACAGCATCACCAACGGCCCGACGTGCTATTTCAGGGCGCCCTAGCTGCCGGGAGATAACAGAAAGCGTTAGGTACGCCTGTAAACGAACGTCATCAGATTTATAGTCGTAGAAGTCCTGCAATGGGGGGTAATCCCCACCCCCGACTCTGATAGCCATCAAGATTAGCTTCTTGTCATCAGCGCTTAGCTCCTTCCCTCCGTTGTAGGCGTCAATAACAATTGCGCCAGCATCTTGTTTCAGGCCAGCCATTGAATAGCAACTCGCGACATACGCCAGCATCGAAAAACCGCTTGAATCAGGAGGTGACTCAAGTAACACAGACCTCAACGCGGAAGCTCGTTCTAAGTCCCCCGTCCGTAGCAGGCCTGGAAGCTTCACAATTAGCGCATTCGCGTATTGGCCTTTGTCCTGGTCGTAGAGGTCATCCAGTAATGTGTTTAGCTGTTCGTCGCCCATGGACTGCGCATTGAGTCTCACGATCCCGGATAGCACCTCTGACCGCAGGGTCTTATCTTCGATGGATAATGCCGCCTTGATACGTTCTTGTGTAACAGGGGCACCACCGTGTAGAAGTGCGCCGGCATCATATGACTTTGTAATCGCCGGATCGCGTTCAAAGCCCTCGGCATCCGACGCGTTTGCACCAGCCGCACCGATGCCGAATGCCAATATCGGAATTGATCCAACATCATTCTCTGACGTGGCCACAATCTCAGCACTCTCCGCCGCTACGGCAGGCTCTGGCGATGCTTCGGCCTTGGCCACTGTATCGAGGCTAGTCACATTCGTGCTGCTTGCCTGCTCGACGGGCGTAACTGCCTTATCAAGATGATCTTCAATCTGACTATCCGCCGCTGTTTTCGAGCGGGCATCAGGCGGAACAGCTTTTTCAGCCGCTCTCTTGGCGGCGATACGAGCAGTTGCTTCTGAATAGGTGCTTTCAGCAAACCCTTTTAGGCATTGCGAATCGAGCGAGGCTGCGCAGAATGCTCCTGTCGGATGGACAAGCCAATCTGGATTCTTGGCTGCGCAGCCGCTGAGTACCGGGATGGCTAGAGCGCAGGCTATCGCCTTTAAACGAAAAAGGCCGGTCATGGCTTAGGAAGAATAGGAGAGACAGTGGCGCCGGACTGCTCAGCGATAGCCAGTATTCGGGCAGATAAGCAATCGTCATCACCACCGACGAACCGGAAAATATGGGTGGAACGCCTACCAATGTTTTCTGCAAGCGCGTCCTCAGTCAGCGAGGAATCCAATAGGATAAACGCTGTAGCCGTTTCTCTCGCATAGTCAGAAATGACCTGGGCGCAAGCGTCATGCTCGATGGCAAACAAGCATTGCGGAAGCCGATTTGCAAAGATGATCTTTAAGCACCCGTCTGCATAACCCTGATCAACACAGCTACCGGCAAAGGCCACCTTGAGCTTTTCTTGCGGAGTCGATACATCACTGATGAAGTCGCCCATTGCGCGGGCCAGATCATCGCTATACGAGCCGCTGGCAACTGATAAACGAGCACCATGGGACAACAGCTGCGAATAACGATCCCTATGCGCAACGGCCTGCATAAATATGCCGGCGTAGAGCAATCTGCCCTTTCTACGAGACCAATCTTGAGAATCGCCCCCGACCTGTCCAATCCCGTCAACCTCTAAGCGAAATAGCTCAGCGTCTTCTAGACGCAGGAGGTATGTACGGTAATGCTCATCAACGCCCCTAAAGCGTTCTGAATGAATGAAGTGTGCAAGAGACGGATATCGGGCCGGACGCCCAGTCTCTTGCTCGATGTAGCCGTGAAAAGGCATTACCTCATACGGGTCAAACGTTGTTCCTGGACTCATTCCAAATCTCTACGGTTTTCAGCCAATGTTGTGCAGCAGCGCGCATGCCAATTGGATAAGCGTCTGATCCGCTAATGGTCGAGCAGTATTTCATTGCCTCTGCCTTCCTTCCTGAGTCCGCGTTACCCATCAAACGGCTCGCGCAATGCGCGTACCACTCTTTTACCTCTGTTTCGTTTAGCAGTGCCGGCTCCAAACGCCTGATCAGCCGGTCTCCTAGAGCTGTGATTCGCGAATCATGTGCAGTACGCACCAAGCCAGCCCATTCAACTCTCGGTGACGCGTGAAGCCTATTGAGTAGATGACAGTCCGATTCAAGGTACTCTGCCCCATATAGCTGGTAGTCCGGGTCGCCTTTGAGGGTGTTCTCAGAAGCGCCTGAGACTTCCATCAGTGCCAGACAAATGTCGTGCTGCAAGGAAATCTGTGCTGCATTTCGCTTGATCGTGGACGCGTCTATACGAAGCCGAGAGGCTGTTTTGCTATCGATTACACCAAGAGGACTGACAAAAGGAATCCGGTTTAGGTTTACCCTAATAATTGGCCTATCGCTCTGGTGAGCTTGCGTCCTTATAAACCGAGTGACTGATGCTCCAGCATCTAGCACCAGATCGGAGAGGTCGCACTGTAGATCGACCATGTAGATGATATTGGCGTACTGCGGATCAGTACCTAGCGCTAGGAAAATCCCCCAGCGCTCATCCGCTAGCAAATGCTCATGGCAGATGAATACAGGACGCAATGCGGCAAGACTATCAATCTGACCATCGATGAGCCCGCATAGTGAGCCAATCTGAGCTGGCGCCGAGTGCGCCACAGCATGCGACATGAGCTTAGGACTGGACGACCAGATCGAACGTGCGAGAGCAAGAACCGTGTCTGCTCTGGAAGACCGCTCGTATATCCGTTGTACTAACTCACGCTTGCGCTGCTCCCCCCACTCTACAGGCAGCTCGAAAGGCATCGTGGTGGGACGCAAGAGCGTTATCGCCCGACAGACAGTGAGCAAATCGATGAAGTGAGCGCCGTCAGGGGCCAGAGTGTTCGGAAGCGTACTCAGGCTTCGGTACAGCGAATAACGAATGAAATGGTCAAGGGCCGAGGTATTCCCTATCCCAACGTGCAACGTGTTAGGCCGGGCAAAAAGCTTCTGCGCCGTGCGCGACCAATCGTATTCAGTCACACCTGTGCTGAAATCCAAATCGAAACAGTCAAGCTGCTCAACATTTTCAGGAAAAAATGCAACGTCAGCCCGTAGGGCTATACGCTCGCTGTACCGGCTGCTATCGACACCTCCACAACTCAACGAATCAAAGGATACAAGCTGACCTTGAGAGGGGGTGCCTAAGTATTGGCCATCATAGAAATGGATTGTTGAGGTCATGCTTGGGCTTCAAAAATGCGAATGCACAGCCCAATATCAACGATGTGCAGGTTGCGTTTCCACTCAACTGGGGTGCAAACGCATCAGGTGGGGATTACTGGCCAATAGTCACTCGTTAGAATGATCACCACCCACATGCAACCACGGGCTCATCGCATGGGCAGTCCATGTACACACATCGCATTCGCTCTTAAAGACGGCATTGTGCATCTGTGCCTGGACTCTTGCGATGCGGCTGACGCTACGGCTACATCGTTGTGCAGGGATCATTCACTTGAAGCACCCCGCGCACCTGTAGCGCAAGATGACCTGTCGAACATCCAGAATTTCATTATCTGCAAAGGTTGTGAGGCCCGCTTCAATCTGCTCGGCTATAGAGCGCATTATGCGCCAGCACTTGCAGAATCGACGCAACACCCTGCTCAACTCGCGCTCTTCTGAGGCTTTCCAGATCGTCGCAGAGCCTCACCGTTGAGTGCCGGTGGCTGTGTGGAGGATGCGTGGGAATGGTGTGCGAACGCCCTTCCATTAGGATTGATGGCGTCAAGGCGCTGCACAGGGTTGAGGATGATATTCGCGGTCAGGTTGAGATCGGCTCAGGCTGCAATGCCCAAGCCGAACCACGCGCCGCCCAGAGAGCCTGTTCCGAAACGGAGTTGGGCTTCGCTCGTCTCAACCGCCTCGAAACTTGCACAAGCCTACTGGATCAGGAACTATTCTTTAACTGTCATGAGCACCGTTGTCTTTCCGTCAACAACCATCACCTTTGGCTTACCAACCTCGATAATGGACGTATCAGAAAAAGCTGCGTTATCAATGACCGGGAGGACGTTAACCCCGCAATCGAGGCGCCCTTTTTCTTCCAACGCTTTCAGGGTAGAGACCTGCCCCACCACTTCCACCTTGTATTGGCCATCTGCGGGCTTTTCCACTTGTCGCAATGTCATGACCATGCCAGTGCGATACTCAGCCTCGCGGCAAATATCCTTTTTCCTCGCTTTGTCTTGTACAGCCACCGTATAACGGTTGGCATCCCGAAGGTCGAGGGTTTGGCGCTGGTCGGAAAGCTGATACTGGTAAGTGACCGGCTCATGACTGCCTTGAGAGACAGCGATATCCAGTGTGGCCGCGTTAGCTGAGCTAACGCCTATCAGCAGGCAGAGTGCAAGTTTACGCATTCAAATTCCTATGAGCAGTTGATCGTGCTCGCAAATTTTTGGGCGAGAATCCGGCCAACATGCAGTTCTTTCCACCGCATATCGGCTTCTGCATTGGCTTCCACGTCGTGTACGCGAAGGTCAACCACATCGACTCCCACTGACTCGGTGCATGCCGGAAGCCCGTAACCGTCCGCAAGGACTTCAAATAGCAACTCAGGCTTGCCTTGCGGGTAAACGGGCTCCATGAACGTGAACAAGCGTTCGTACCGCGTGACGATATCTGCCAGCAACTCATGGACGAGGCATGCGGGGAGTTCTACATAAAGGCGGCGGCTATCAAGCTTGATCACGCAGGCATTCATTTGTTTGGTGCAACCCGTAATTCGGCGGTGTGTTGGATTTGGCTTCCGAAGGACACTTTAACGGGCTGATCAGACTGCTCCATCGAAAAAGGCACTACGACCCGATCCAGATAAACTGGGGGATTAGTAGAGCTTTCCAGGTCGGCCTTTAGAACGTACATGTGATCAATGCCAATGCACGAAACGAAATCCCACCCTTTCACCCCTGGCTGACTTACGCGAATGAAGTAGCCCTCGGGATATGTGAAATGGTCACCTTGCTGAACGATACCGTTGGTTTCTGTGCCGAGCATGAAGGACTTGTATTCCTGCAAATCCTTGGTGTAGACCCTACCACCCAAGGCTAGTGGAATACTGAGGGTAACCGCTGTATCTGGTTGTCCATCGCTTTTTAGATCAATGCCGATATCAAGATGATCATGCCCCATAGGAATAATCCCTTTAGGGGTATAAACCTCTCCTTCCCGCCACTTGCCTGCACACTGAATAGCTTCGCTCGTGTAGAACTTTTCAGTGACATGCACGGTGCCCGAGTGGGCTTTGGACTCATAGCTGTAAGTCGATACAGCTGGCTCCTGGGGCGCCGAGGCGCAGCCGGCAAGCGTGGCAATCGCCAGAGCTGCCAAGGTGAAATTCCGCATTAAATACCTGCCTATCCTCCCCTTTCCAAACCCAAACAGCACCATGCGTGGTCAAGCGCTGTACCTGTGACTGGCGCATTCAGCGTCACAACGGATGGACTATCGTGCCCATTCGCCAAAATAGGCCCTTTCCAAACCCGAATGATAGGAATTGAAGACTTGGGGCCTGGCATGCTGCGTATTTGGTTGATAAGGGTATGAGCTGACGTGTTCGGGACGAACCCGTCTTCGAGGATAAGCAAACCTGACCTCGGGTCTAGGATGCAACTCAATAAGGGGGCAGTTGCGCGCACCGCGAGTGTTGAGTGCCCGAGCATATTGAGCAGCAGCGAATAGCGAAAGGCAGATTCAGGATAGCGGGTGCCCACAACGACGATCATTTTCCACAGCCTTCTTTATGTCCCAGGGGGATCGGTTCTCTCAGCATAACGAGTAACAGCAGCCAGTTGGCATGCAACCAACGCTGGAATGCCTTCAAAATAGATTCTCAGCTGAGAGGGTTGATATGGACGAATACAACGTCGGTTCAGGTATGGATAGCTGGCCAGTGCCAGTGCTCGTCATCACCCAAAAAGAGAAGCTGGTCAAGCTGTCGCAACTGCCCAAAGCGCTTAAGCAAAAGGCGTGGGCAGAAATCAAAACCAACTGCCCTCCCCTTGCAGATTTACTCAGAGACGAGGCATTGCGGGAGACTGTAGAGCGCTTTGATGCCGATATCTTTATCGATGCTCACTTAGCTCCGTGTCTCCCCCCCGAGCCGCTGAGGGGTAGGAAAACCTAGCAGCTACGGTACTCACCTGTCAGTCAGAAAGGGGAGCTGCCAACACTGTAGACCTCGCCGCGCTCCAAGCTTCGTTTGAGCTTTTGGAACGCTGCTCGCTTATCTGCGGGTGACAGCACTATGGCCGGTGTGTCAGATACTGAGTACAAAGGCGACGCATCCAAGCCACTATTCTCAGCTATGGGAGCTGGGGCGCTGGAAGCTTTCTTCGCATCGATTTGACTTAGCAGGTCATCGACTGAGCCACCAGCATGGCCGTAGGCACTAACCAGCAGTTCTAGGCACTCGTCAGTATCAGCCCCTGCGAGGTGTGGCTTGGTCTCCAGGAGGGTGAGCATTCGGGTGTAGGCATCCTGGACTTGCTCTGATGTAGGCTCGTGCTCTTTAAGCCACGAACGGGCTCGCTCGGTGTAGGTCTGTTCTTCTTCGCACATATCGAAACTCCGGCTCTGATCGTGGATAACTCATTGGAAACCACAGAGCCGTGTGTCATCGCGAGAGCCCAATAGATATTATCAATTCTGCAAAGCGGCCCGATAGAAGCTGGTCATTCCCGCGCATGCGCGGCATTTCGTCCATCGAAAACACCTTCCAAAACAGATAAAACCGTGCTCAGTCGTCAAGAAGAAATCGCAGGATGACCGCAGCTAACCAACTGTATTTGTTATCTTTTCTGGAACACAGCCGCGATAAAAGCGCATTTAGGCCTTACGCTACGCGAAATCTACACGGAAACGAGGCCTAACCCCTGCCAGAACTCACACAGAAGCGTGGTTTAAAACGCCCCCACGCTAGTCTTTTCCGCGCATGCGCGGATCGCTCAACGACTTCAAAGCTACAACGATGCCCATTGAAAAATCCTGAATTGGCAATCTGAGATACCCTCGGGGGTATCCAGTATGGAATTAAGTTGCAAGGTCAATGCGCTGTAAGGTGAAAGCTTCACCGCGATTGCCGAAAGCTCAACATACTGATCAGCTGCCACTTCTTCTTCTGCGCAAACTGGCATTCCTTTGACTCGAAACTTGGCAAGCTCGCTGGCGAGAGCGGTAACGTCGAAGCCAGGGGATGCCCCATTCGAGGATCGAAGCTTACCCGGCAGTCCATGCTTGAAATTATCGACGCTCGCCCACCTGTCTTCCGGTTTGGAATTAAGCGCATAGCTCAGTGCAGTGGCGGCAAGCGCGAACACGCCGATGGCGCAGAGGGCGTAATTGCGACGTGACATGAATTTCTCTCCAAATGATGCTTGTTGAGTGGTATTTGAGCCTCTTGATGAGTAGCGTTGGGTGAACCGTTGAAGGAGAACCCCAATTGCGTACCTATGTTTGGCTGTCATTGCTAGGAAGCTTGTTTGTCTCAGGTTGTACAAGTGCCTGGATTGAAAACCCGAGCCCGACAACTCGAAATCTGGTAAATGACCTGCGGCTGGAGGGTTTCGACTGTAAAGCGCGACATTCTAATATCGAGTGCATGCAGAATGAGCCGCTGAGAAATAAGCAGCCGGCAAAGTGCGATGCGGAGAAAGGCTGCGTTAAGCAACCCGATATATTGGTCTACAACCGTTACTATATCGAGCAACTTGATAACGGGCTGCCGTCTTTGAAACACGAAATCGTTGAAATAGTTGATAAAAAAATGTTCGGCGCAACCACGGTCAAGGCGGATGAATCAGACGGCCATCAGCGGACTGAGTAGGTCGCTGATAGTAGTATCAAGAGAGAGGTCTTCCGCTACGCAACCAGTAGATGGGAGGTTGATAAGGCGGTGAATAGCGATCCCTACTGACTCATTCGACGGCTCGGTACACAGCCGGGCCAATGTCATTTTTAGCGTAAGTGATCGATCTACTCCGTCTTGATCATGGATAAACTTTAGGCTCGCATGCTCGGTTCCATGCTTGAGTAAGGTGCCTTGGTAAGCAGCGCCTAGACGCTTGGCCATGATGGAAAATATTGGCTGTGCCACCGTCACCACCCAGCATGCCGCCGCCCGATGTTTGTGCTTCAAGGATGCCACCTGATGCCGGTACAGATTCAATCTGGAAGCAAGTCGCCCACCCGGTGTGATTTTTTGTCTGGCCTGGATCAGTGCAATTCGCCCGTTTAAATCGCTTGCGTCACGATTCAACTCAATAAGGCTTCGCTCGTATACAAATACGAAACTGGATAGTTTCAAAGTGCTCCCCCCAGCGCAGGAATTCGCGCCTGTACTGCTGCGGCGCCATTAGCCCTCTGAGGGTCTGCAAGCGCTCAATTCGTAGTGTCGATAACGTCGATCACCATGGGTAAAGCCTCGACCCAGTGATCTTTAGGAATGCTGCCAGTAACTAGCGCGTAACGCATCCCAATCGAGGGGCGTTGCTTCTTTAGCAAGTAGGCTGCGGCGCCTGCACACATCTTCTCGGCTTCGTAGTAAGGCCTGTGGCCTGCCTGTTCGCTTTCATCTACGTCATCGAAATCTTCAAGATCCTCAGAGGTCAGCGTTTTGTGGCATGAGAAAGTCTTTTTGTCGTTAGCTAGCAGATCAGCCACGATCCCTTCAAGCCGCCCTGGTCGAAGCTCAACTGCACCCTTTTTGCGAAATGGGCAATTCGCGCAGGGCATGCGCATCCGAAAGTAACTTGCAAATGGGTCGAATTCTTTTTGCATTGTTCTACCTAGCGGAAAGCTGGCCGGTGGGCGTGACCAAATTTTCCGCGCATGCGCGGATTCTTTGTTGTTTAGGCTGAAACGTCATCGCCGCTCATGTTGCTAGTGAATTACGACTACACCAAGAGGCTTGCCGGTTGTTTTCGCGAAAAGCTCAATTCCGATCCCGTGAGCCGAAGCCTCTACCTCAGCAAGATACACATCGTACTCATGCAAATGGTCGGCAGCATACGTGGCAATGGAAGTGCTCAACTCGCCCTCATATTTAACCGTAGGCGCTAGGGGGTGGGTAAACGTAAACATGTCAGTTCAATCCGTAAATGCTAATGAGAGCAGCGCGAATGATACCCACCTAGGAGGCGTGTCATTTTCCCACCTGGAGACCGTTGAGCGTGATACGCCCAGCAGCGCTGAAAATTCATCCTGATGCAGCCGCATGCCAGCCCGTACCGCAGCCACAGACTGACCTGTTGCTACGGTTTCGAGGTGCGGCATGATGCGACATTCTCGAAGGCCCCGGCAAATATGCCGCAGAAAATCGTCTTCACGACAACCTTCCCAGCTTCGGACAGTGTTCCTCGATACGCCGAGGGCGACTCCAAGTTCATGCTGTGACAATCCCAGCGTCTTCCTGGTCGATTTAAGTAAACCGAAGTGCTGAGTCTTGCGCCGAGCCACTATCGGACACCGTGCGCAATGCGAAGGATTTGGGTAGCTATCGAGCGACATGCGATTCGCAAGGCCGCGCATTCAACAGCGCCAGCATTACAGAGCAGTCGCTCTACCTGCATGGCAATCGGATCAGGATCAGACTTTGCCGTATCTGAGAATGCCAACTGCTCGATATTTAATGATGTTCGGACTAAAGCGTCCTCTCGCTTGATTGTGATACAGCACTGACCTTGCTCTACTACGAGCTTGTGGGAAACATCATTGCCAGCCGAGACCATTTTGTCATTGCGGCCTAGCGATCCGTCGCGGTCGGCCGCCAGAGAGAGAAGTCGCTGTAGGACATATGTAACACCCGCAGCTGGCAACCGTGGGATAGGGCCATGGCGATAACCGTACTTCCGCAAGCCAATACCGCCATCCACGCATGTGAACAGCTCGAAGTGACCGCTGCGGAGCGCGTGATCGATAAGGGCTTTCCAGTTGGTGAAGCCTAAGCCGAGTACGCAGTCGTCAACAGGTCGATGACTCAAATAATGGGCTGCCGAACCGCAACTGGAGTCACTATCCAGAATGAACCCATCATCGACCGAATTGATATCGAATGTCGCGGCCTCAGCACTGAGAAAGAATAGTTGCATTTCGCTCATGATCGAGACTCCTTAAATGATGGAGTCATGATCACCGGGAAAGGGCTGTGTCACGGGGAGAGGTGGTGGTTTTCAACAAGACACTCGATACCTGAGTTGGGTTTCGAGGACAGCCGCAGCTGCCTATTGATCTGCTTGTTCGGCTTGATAACCAAGGTAATCCAAAGCTTTGAGCGCATCTTCCTTCGTCGCCGGATTGGCGTAGGCTGTAAGAAAGTTCGTGACAAGCTCATAGAGCATATCTGCTGTGGGATGGCCATTCTCAACAGTAGCTAGGCAGTACCTCTCCATCAGATCAAGCGGCATTTTTCCCAAGAAATCCTTTCCCAGCTTAGCCTGTACCTCCTGTGACAAAAAAGCGTACACAGAAAATGCATCGTCCGGGGAGCGCATGTCGGGACTAGGGGCTTCGCCTGGGTTGCCTGTAGGCGATGTAGGGGCGCTCGGAGAATCGAGATGTTGATTGCCCATAAGGGTGACACTCTGCAAGGGGAGAAAATCCACCATTCTAAGAGCGGTCACCCGATGGAGGGAACCGGGTCAGTCGCTTAGGTGGGCTCGATGCCAGCTAGTCGCTGCTCTGAGCTGGTAATCTTCCAAACACTCTAGCGCATTGCGCGCTGTCTTTCCTCGTAGAAGCGCCGGACGGCAAAGTGCCATGCCGATCATCGCATCAATCTTCTCATCGCCAGTCTTGAAGCCAAGGTCTGCTTCGGCCTGCTGGAGAATATGTAAACAGCCCCTGTAGGTTTGGGAGGCGTCCACAGCCCTGGCGTTAACCACCAGCGCTTCCAGAACCCAGGGCCAAGCAAGAGCTTGGAGCGGGGTAGGGGTCTTTCTCTCCACCAGCTGCATGTGTTTAACCACCCCGCAGACTGCATATAGCATGTACGTCTGCTCGGACTGAGAGTGTCTGGGGACAATGGTGATGGAGAAGTTACCCGTGAACTCCGGCGATACCCAGCGGGCACCTGTACTCTTGTCCTTGCGGATGAGCCGACCACTAGCATCGACTTCGTAGCTATGATTCGAGTCCGAAATGACTTCCCATGGCTCAAGCGGAAGCCCAGCTGGAAATATTTCGGGCGCTTGAGAGAACTTTAGGGTAGCTGGCCTATTAGTCATGGATTAGCCCAGATGTTTGGCAATGGCTGCGGCGATTGAATCTTTGCGGGGCGGCTTGACGATGTATGAGCTGGCGCCGGCCTCTGTAGCCAGAGCGACATCAAACATGCCGTCTTTGGACGAAAGCATGACGATCGGAGTGTCCTTGAACATGCTATTTGCCCGAACGAGCTTAGCCATCTCAATACCATTCATTCGTGGCATTTCGAGATCGATGAACAAGATATCAGGCTGGAAGGTCAGCATGTGGCTGATACCGTTCAAGCCGTCCGTGCCACACATGACCTCATGCCCTAGTTCACGAACAAACGCTTCAGCTGTGGTACGGATAGTTTTCGAGTCATCGATCACCATCACACGATATTGCTTTTCGCTCATGCAGCTCTCCTAAATTCCTTTGCCCTGATGACTAACAGTCGCCAGGGGAGTATCAGATACGGCCACTTACCTGATAGTGCAGGTCACGAATGCACTGATCGAGCCGTCCAGGTTGTTTCTTTTCACTAATCGCCCTGACTCCACGAATTAGGGATAGCTCAGCTGCCGCTTGAGGGCTTCCCAACTGATCCGCAACGGAGAGCCAGCAATACGCCGTGAACTCAGGCTCAGGGGCTTTAATCCGGCGAAGCATCACTTGTTGGGCATACTGAAACATGGCCTCGGCATCACCGCGCAAAGCTCGGTCTTGCAAACTTACAGTGTGGGGCTTTTCGGACGCTTCGGTTGCACCACTATTAGAATAAAACTGGGCTCCAGCCACGTCGCCAGCCTTGGCCAGTTCTTTAGCAAGTGACGATGCAGCATCATGGTCGCCCCTATCAGCAGCGTCACGAAGATACTGGATACCCAGCTCGGTATCGTTCAGATGCGGCTGAATTTGGTTTGTAAGCAGTTGGCCATATTCGCGGGCGGCTCTGGCACTGACCTTGGAGGCCTGCTCAAGAAGCTTTCGACCGTAGCTTTGGTCTGGCGCTACGCCCTGCCCACGTAAATAAAGCATACCGAGAACACGGGTCGCTTCTGCGAATCCATCCTCATGTGAGAGCGTTATATACTTCAACGCCTGTGACATGTCGGTTGGCATAGAGCCGTCCAAATGCATGCGGGCGAGGTCGTAAAACGCCTTAGCACTACCCGAGTATCCTGCCTGCTCCAAAAGCGAGGCTTTGCCCTGAATATCACCCAGCGAACCCAGGCGATTTGCCTCGTTAATCATGTCTTGAACAGCAGCTGCTTCACCGGCTCCTGCTGGGCTGACTTCAAGCGATTGGGCAGGTGCCACCGGAAACGCCTGAGCAACGGATGTATCGGCAGTTTCTTGCCGGGGCATGCCAGAGGAATCTACCTTCCCTACAGCAGGGGTACGCGGGAGAAGGGGATTGGGATCAACCCTCTTCTTCACAATGGCTACCGGCTCGTCGAAAGGGTTCGAGTTGTAATCGTAGTTGTTGGGTGAAGCGCAGCCTGTTAAAGCGGCAGCAGCCAACGTGATTGCTGAAAGGCGGGGCGGCATTTGAAAACCCTGAAAGAGGATCACCCAAACTTGCCGGTCACCCCCGATCAATGCAACTCAACATGGATCACTTCCTACGACGGGAACGCATAAACTGGGCGACCTCAAGCTCCAAAGAACCTATATCAACTTCCTGGGACGTATCAGGTTGGCTTTTGGAAGGCGATGCAGAAAAGGTCTCCTGAGCTTGCAGAAGTCGCTGGACTTCCTGCGCATACGCATCAGGCCGCGCCTTGCGCTGGCGGTGCTTAGACTTTGTTGGAGCTGGCTGGGCCGCATAAGTGGTACTGATAGTGCTGTCCAGAAACATTGCGTGCTCGCATTTTGCTAGCAAGATTTCGCTCAGTTCGGATTTGGATGTGGCTTTGCTGAACATTGATGGACTCCATGCTCATCATGTAGGAGGTTGAGCCCCCCAGCGATGGGAGGGCGCAGAATAAATGGTCTAAATCAATCGCTTGGGAGTCGGGCCATTGTCCGTCTGTGGCCATCAATGGTTTCTACGCAGATATCGTGCCCCGCAACGGCGTAGCGAGAGTAAATCATGCCCTTGAAGCTTATGGCTTTCAGATTCGCCAGTTTATCGCCCCAGCCGATGACGCCGTAATCGCCCATTGAATGCCGGCGAAGCAGTTCCTGCAAATCAGCAAGTGAAATCGACCCATTTTGCTGGAGGACATTCACCGCGTGAGACTGAACAGTACGACCTAAAGAGAGTGGAAACACACCTTCGCTTGTGTAGCGGCTGTGTAGCGCGATGAAGTCCTGCTCGCACTGAGCCTGATAGGCCAATTCTGTTGCTGCTTCCGACTTCTTCTGCTCTTTAAACGTAGCAAAGTCTGCCAATGCTTCTGCCGTCACGTCGTGCTTCGCAACCAAACATGGTTGTTGATATTTGTGATTGTAGGTGATGAACACGTCCTCCCGCTCAAGCGAGGCGAGCAGGTGCATTTTTCGTTCATCAAGAGTGGTGAACTGGCCATCGTCAGTTCCATCACGACTCGCGTAGTCGCTGAGCAATTGATCCAATGTTTCTGGGGCTAACTCGGTGTGCGGAATCAGCATTCTTGACGCTCCAATTGATTGGTTCCGCAAATCTTGCAGTGAGAAGCGCTGTGTCATTGCCGGTTCGACTATCTTTCTGAGCAGTGGTTAACGAACGAATAAACTGAATCTCGGCTGTCGGAGACAGGTAGATCAAAACCATAAAAAATGGATGTTTCCGATGGTAACCACGCAAAACCAATCGAGCGAGCCTGAGACAGCTCAGAGGCCACGTTCCGAGGCACCTTGTACGTTGAGGTGAGGAAGCCCTTTTCGATTGATGTAGGTCTAGCCAAAGCCCCTGCTGCCAGACCGATGAACGTACCGTCAACCCTGAGAGAAAGATGCTTTGCTTCTCTCAGAATCTTTCCAGTGTTCTGGTCTGCATCGTACTGGGCCGTCAGGCTCATACCCTCAGACCTTGAGCATGAAACTAACAATCTGCCAGTCCCATTCCAGGTGCGCTGCTCGCCTTGTAGGAAAACCTTTCCCCCTCTCCCGATGATTTCCCAACTAACCGGCAGCACGCCATTGTTCACAAGGTTGAGCTTTAACGCCTCTTCCACAGGCAGCTTCTGCGGAGACGACCCTGCATTCACCATCCGTTCGAAAAGGGTAGGGGAGACGCCTAAACGTATAAGGTAGCCGGTGATCGCTGCTGAAACGACTTGGCCGAGCGCGAGGTCATGGCTTGACACTGATCGGCTATAGAACCGATGTATTCCGAAAAAAGTATTTGCGTCTGCAAATCGGTAAACGCCTCCAGCGAATGTCATTAGACAGGCGCTTTGGCAAGAGCCGGGAATAGCTTTGCCATATGCTGCGCCACGCCTTCCAATTGCTGTGTTGAAGCCCGAGCGGCGTATGAACTCCCCTAACTCCATGCCAGCCTGCAAATCTCCACCGATACTGTTGATATAGATGGTCGCCCTCTCGATCTTGTTACTCGCCAAAGCGCTGGCAAGCTGTCGGGGGAGCGATGGAGTAATCTCGCCGTCAATGTAAATCTCAGCCGGCGCATTTCTCCCGTCTGGGTGTTTGAACGTCACCGCCTGAATCGTTGGCTCTGCTGCATGAGCAAGTGCGTGAAAGAGGGATGACAATGCGAAGGCTGACACTAAGCGCTTGATGTTCAATGGGTGGCCCTTGATGGTTCTCAGGGGCAAGGTTATGAGTTGATCGAAGCCAGTTCCACTCAACTCAATGCAGCTAAATTGCTGTCCACTCTCTTGGGGTCATGCGTCGGTCAGGTAGTTCGGGAATCACCTGCGCTTGGAGAATGGCGTACTGAACCGGGCTGGGTATGGGCACTGATAGCTCGCTGGGCACTTCCAGACCAAGCACATCACAAATGCGCTGAACCAGTTGCTCATACGCTGCCACGTAGCCGAGGTTCTGGGTGATGTATTTCGTCAAGGTGGCATGCTCAGGGGTTGCCCACTTCCAACAGGCTCGATACGGGGGCTTTCCCGAGACTACAAGCGAAATACCTGGAACAAAACGCGATGCTGATTTGGAGCTGATTTGACCAGAACTGATGCCTAACTCAGTTTCCTTGGCGTCTCGCCAGCGCTGGGCCAATGCCATAGCCATCGAATCATTGACCTCGGCTGTGATCATGAAAACCTTGGAATGGGTTTGCCGACTTTCTCCACGACCTTGCTGGATCGTGGGCCGGTAGCCGACAGTGTAACCTTCCGAGTCACGCAGAGGCACTATGCGGCGCTTTGCATAAGCATCAGCGGTCTTCCATCTGCCGGCAGCCTGAAAAGGAAGCTCGTCGCTTGGAAGAGGGGGGAAACTACCATCACTCACAGGAGGTGTTATTGGCACTTCTGTATCGATCAACCGGGTCATTTCCCACCCTGTCGGTGAGTAGAGTCAATCGAGGGGGGCAGCAAGGTCATTGAGCATAAATCCTTCAAAGCTAAGCCACTCATCGTCCGTATGGGACGGTTGAGGCTCCCGAGAATATGGTGTGGGAACCTGGGCCTTACTGCCCACCAAGTCTGAGCGTCCAGCGCGAGGCGCGAATTCGACTGCTTTTCCCTGCATTTGTTCCGAAGCAATATCTGACGTGACCGCTGGGGAATGGTACACCTTGATCACCGGGTCGGCGCCATCGAATACCTCAGCAAGGCGACGACCGGCCCATTTGTCACAACCGTGAATTTGCCTGTCATGATTAATGCCGGCGATCAGGCAGCATCGATTGAAAATCTGAGTTCGGATCACTGAGTAGGCGCAGTGTCATCGGCATGGACGCCAACGCCCCCGATTCCCGAAATGGGTGCCGGTTTGGAGATAGCCTTGTGGCGAGGCCTCATGCTGCCCAGCACAACAGCACCGGCAGCAAGGGGGATCAAACTGAACGTCAAACCGTAGAGAAAGCCATCTTCGTCAATGGTTTCGTGGAGCGATAACAAATACAAAGCCCCAACCAAGACTTTAAAAAGCAGGATTTGGGTTTTTGCAGGATGGCCACCCAAACACCGCTTAATCCATGGCGTGTAGGACACCCCAAAGAGGGCAGCTGCGATGATTGCAAAGTTGATGAGGGTTTCGGTCATGGCGGGCTCCAAAGCTCACGGAAAGGTAAATCTGCGGCCACTGGCGATCAACCGAACTGCATGCAGTTACATGTAGGCGAAAAAAAACCCCCACACGTTTCCGTGTGAGGGTTATCACCATCAGACCATCAAGCTACCCAGGTATCTGGATCGTACTTGAAATCAAGATCAGCGTAGAGACGCTGGAATTTCTCCCAAGAAAGCGATCCATCCCGCACCCGACTCTGCAAGGCAAGCCGCTCAGTCGAAAGCTTCCACTCTCGGGTCTGGGACAACTTGTCCAGCGTGTCGGCGGGTGCCAGCTGGGTAAAACCATTTGCACACAACTCCACCAAGGCTTCTTCTGCCGAAGTGAACGACGACTGGGTTTGGAACCCATTCTTGTCAAAGAGTTGGTAGCTGAAAGCACCTTCTTCACTCGCATCATGCAACACGTAACCGTATTGCGCTTGCGAGTTCTTGTAGATCAAGCCCATGCCCTGCTCATCAAAGAGTTTGAACATTTCATCGAGCAAGACCTGCTTTGCGTCAAGTTCCGCAGCCGAGTTTTCTACGAAGGCTTCCAAAGGCACCTTGCTAGGTGTCTGGGCGAGGAAGTTATCGCGAAAATCAGTTGCACGCTCAGAGAAATACTGACGCAGATTGAGAGTATCCATTTCCGCCTCCCCTTACTCGTTCGCGCCAAAAGCAGACACGGCAGTACCGTTTCTGAATTCTTGGCCATTGAACGTATAACGGATGCTTTTTGCAGCGGTCTCACGCGCTTTGCATTCCCCACGGTGTGGCTGGGATTCGCAGAGTACGTTGAGTTGCGCATTGGCTTGGCGGTCGTGCTGAACCTGATCCACAGCACCGACCAAAACACCTAATAGGGCGGCAGCAATGCTGAGTGAAGCAATTTTCAACTTGGATTTCATGATTATCTCCGACCTGTAGAGCGCAGGCGAATAGATGTACGCCAAGTGCTCTAGGGCTTGGCGGGTATTGCAGGAATCAACCTGACCAGCACAAGCCCGAAGGCCTGAGTTGGTTCAGACCTAGGGCGAAGCAGAACTAGCTTAGGAAAACTGTTCGATGCGTTGCAGCGCTCTCGCGCACAGATCATCCAGCTCCTTTTTTGCACTCGTCGCTAATGCATCCAAGCAAGCACTGACGCGCTCCTCAAATGAATGCAGGCGTGACTTCATGCGCGCTGCGAAGACTTCATCAAAGTACAAGGTCATTTCGGAACCGTGGCCCAATAACTCCCACTGCGCTTTCCCGACTTCCCATTCTGCCCACTCACCAATTGTCATCGGCGCCGGCCATTCTGCGTACTCAAATTTATTATCATCAAGCCAAACGATTTTGGAGCCTGCAACGGCCTTTAGCCATTCCACACATTCCTCGTTTGTCCAATGAATGCCACGCAACGTGTACTTAATCTTGTACGTAGGATCGGGCGGAGCAATACAGTTGTCATCGCAATCCATCCAAGGCGGCATGAATCGCAAGACCATGAACCTCCGACCAATATCCTTATTGTACTTCAATGCATTTTTAAGCGAGTTCATTAGCGTATCCGACCTGTAGAGCGCAGGCGTATTTTTGTAACGCCAAGTGCTCTAGGGCTTGGCGGGTATTCAGGCATAAACCTAACCAGCACAAGCCCAATGGCCTGATTGGTTTCAGGCCTAGGTCATCGTTTCATTTTCGCGGGATGGAAATCGTCAAGGTGCTTTCATCCTCGAAGTGAAGACAGATGCTGACCTCGCCGGTTTCAACCCAGGCAATTTTCCTACCTTTCAAAACACTCGCGTCGTCACCAAGGTTTTCAAGCTTGGTTTGAACGATGGGAAGGCGTGCGTGCGCGTAGCGAAAAGCGACTTCCAACTCCTGCTTTTCGGGGACGCAATGCGTTTCAACACAAGCTTCACGGGTGGAAGTCTTAGGGCGGAAGAAAGAGGCAACGCACAACAGTGCATTTTTGATCGGTTTCATGTGTATCTCCAACCTGTAGAGCGCAGGCGATAAGGTATTAAAGCCAAGTGCTCTAGGGCTTGGCGTGTGTCGCAGGTGTAGACCTGACCCGCACAAGCACGAGGCCTGAATCGTGTCAGGCCAAAGCCGAAGGATTATCCCTTACGGGACATTCAGTTATGAGTGTCGTCTGCAATACGTTGAAGCGCAGCGTTGCAAAGTTCTTCAATTTCCTCTTTGGCGTTCATAGCCATAAGATCCAATAACTCATCAATGTTGAGTTCGTAACCCTCGTCAAGCTCCATTGAATCATCATCGAATTGGTCGTCGTCGAAATGATCGCCATCGCTACCCCAACAAAGCTTTTCAAACCGATGCGGTTCGTCATCGCCAAGATTATCTACCCCGGAAAAAGCCGACCCAGTGATCAACTCGTATGCAACTCGCGCACGATCTTTCGCATGACCTGGCATCCAGAGAATTACTTCATTCTTACCGCTGCAATGCCTCGCAACGAGTGGTCGAATGTACTGGTCTTGTCCATAGTCATCAGTCGAAAAATCTTCCGATCCAGCTGTGATAATCCAGCTTTCCCATTGGAGAACGTTTTGTTTTTCCACGGAGCTATGAATGATCGAAGGTGTCAACTCCTTACAATTCACAACCCTACCTTTCTCAAAAGCCTCGAAGAAGAAATCCTTGAAGTGCAGGTTCTCCACAAGTGGCGATGCACTCGGGTTTAAACCATGCGCAAGACAGTAGCGTCCCAATTCAACACACAACTCCCGCGCTACGTCGCACGCTTGTAGATACGGGTGGTTCCGGTCAAATCGATGTTGGTCGGTCGTTCCCCATTTTTCCGATGGGTAAAGCACCGAATCCAACTCACTTTTGTCTTTGCCCCAGTATTCCGGGCTTTGCTGCCAAATCCCTTGCATCACCTTGAACTGAACATCAGCAAGGGCGGTTTTGATCAGTAGTGGAAAAGCCGATATGTGGTTATTTTTCATGTGTATCTCCGACCTGTAGAGCACAGGCGATGGTTTATTACGCCAAGTGCTCTAAGGCTTAGCGGCTTTCGGGTGTATCACCTGACAAAGCGCAAGCCTGCCGGCCTGAGAATTGTCAGGCCATGACCGGGTGAATCGAGTGGCGTCACATCAGAACCTGGGTATCCAGGATGACGGTGATCCGTGCGGTAGGCATCAGTCCGAAGTGCTCACCATTGCCATACATCTCACCCTCAGACTGAGGGCGGTTGCAGACAAGGATGTTCAGTGGCTCGAAGTGAGCTTTGCCGTGACGATCAAACCAGTTCGATTCGACTGCATACACGCTTCCAGCAATTACGATGTGCATGCCGGCCCGTACTGCGTGTGCAGGGAGAAGTTGAGTTTGCATTTGATGTATCCGACCTGTCGGGGCAGGCAATGAGATAGCACCAAGTTCCCGATGCTTGGCGTTAACAACCACATGGGATGCACGCCGAACCTATAGGCTGGATGCAGCCCATAGTGGGAAGGGGGGGGAGGGAGGTTTAAGCGGTCAAAGCGAACAAGGGCATGGTCACCTGGGTGGCCGGTTTCTCTATCGCTGGTACTTGCTGGGCTTCCTGGGAAACCTGATTCACCTCGGTTGCATGTTTTTTGGTGAGCGGACTGATCAAACCTTTGACGGTCTTACCGATCAACTCGCCAACTGCGACGAACGCGCAGTAGATGACTGACTGCCCGAGAACCTCATGCGCTGTGGTAGCGCTAAGTCCCTCTATCAGTCGTACTGGGATCGTCTTCACCCGTGCATGCTCGTACTCAGTCATGAGTCGCGACAGCGAAGGATCGTGCGATGCAACGATGAAGGGCTCGGTGCTTCGGGCTTTGGCGTAGCCGCGACCGATTGTTCCGCACCCGTCTTCCTCTCCCGTTAGGAGTTGACGCATAAAGCCCTTACCGCTGGCCTTATCACGTACCTCCTTATCCGCCAAGTAGTCGTAAGGTTTCCAACGGTCAGAATCGACCGGGATCACTTCGAGCACGTCGGCGAGCTTTTCCTCTTTTTGACGAACTGGAACCAACTGCTCGAAATCCACTGGCCCGCAAACGCCCGGTGTGGTTGCTACCAAGCACAGGCGTTTCCGCTTCTCCAACGAACCCATCGACGGGCCGTCCAGTACGGTCTCACTCAGCTGATAACCAAGATGGGACAGAACGGATCGGATTACCGTCATAGCAGCTTCCGTCATGTACTCCACGACGTTTTCAAGAATCACGACACAAGGATTCGTGACTTTGACCCAGTTCAGATAGTCGTGAAACAGGCTGCCTGCGGTAGAGTGTTCCTCTGCACAGGACAGCTTGTTTTTTGATTTTCCTGCGCGTGAAGCCCCAGTGCAGGGCACTCCGCCGACAAGTACATCTGCCTGCGGTATGCCGCTACCGAGGATGTTCACGTCACGAATGTCACCGTTGATCACGATGCTATCGTCACGCCACAACTCAGGATTGTTTTTTAGAGAAGCGTCGATGTAGTCGCCTTCCAGCTCCACACCAACTTTCACATAGCTTGCCAACTTTGAGCGCTGCATACCTTCATGCAGAGCCGCGTCTAGTACCCCTCCGCCATGGAACAACGAAACCACATGAAGGGGTTCATTGCTTTTGAGTTTGTCCAGGAACCGCGTTACGCGCTCCTGAACTCTCATAGCAATATGGGAAGGTGAAATGATGATACGGCCATTCTGTACAGCAACACGAAGCTTCGTGCCGATGTTGAACAGCTCAGTGATGATGACGTCACGCAACTCGATGAGTGGGTAAACCCGCTCGTTACGAGTGCGCTTGCTGACAATGATCGTTTTCCCAGCGAAACCTTGCGGCGCAGGGCGTAGCTCGATTCGCTTGAGTTTGCTAGACACGCTCAGAACATACTGAACGCCAATTTCCACTCCTGCATGGGCCAAGCGTTGGCCTTCTAACCAAATCCGAGGAACGGATCGGGACTCAGAAACGAGAGTGTTGATTACGCATGTAGACATTTTTGGATGCTCCTGACCCTCAGCGAAACGAAGTTCCTGGTCGGGTGAGTGGTGGTTGTACGCGCAAAGCGGGGACAAACACCAAGCCCAGGGCAAGAGTTTGTCTTGCCGCAGGCGAGCGATATGAAGATGGTCTGACGATTTCTACCGTCTCGCTCACGATGACGTGAGGGATAGGGTCTGCGAAGAGGCACGCGATGACGCGAGGCTAGCCGCAGTGTAGGCACATTAGAGTGCTACATAGAACATCGCCTTTTTAACACCGCCAGGCCGGCAAGTAAACCGAACAACTGAGCACCCATGCGGAGCAGTAACTGCACAAGGTTGGGTTGAGAATGAACACTAGATGCTGAGAATGATGGAGACACACAGCCAGTCGAGCAGCCGTTTTGTGCCAGCAGTGCCCGATTCCACGTCGCCAATTCCTAACCCAAGGTTTGACAGCTTTAGCTGGCATGCTCGTGCTCATGCATCCAAGTACGGCGCCGGCACAGCCGAAGAAAGACTGGCGCCAAGTCCTCTTGGATCGTGATCGATGGCTGAGCCTGGAGCGCGGTGCCACTGGGGAGAAAGGCCAGTTCCTCTATTACCGTTACGGTAGCGGGTTTGATCGGAAAGGGTACAACATCGCCTGCCACTTGCTTCGTGATGTGGAAAGCGGTGTTACCTTCGCCATGAATCCGAAGCTGATAGATTTACTTTTTTTGATCCAGGGCTGGCTTCGCATCAATAAAATGCCTTTCCACATTATCATTCAGAGCGGATACCGCACGCCGGCACACAACGCCCGCCTTGCGAAAGCTGCCAAGCAGTCTGAGCACGTAAAAGGAAACGCAGCGGATATCAGGATTCCGGGGCTCAGCACGGACGCGCTGACAAGACTTGCGAAGGCCGTGGGGGTGGGTGGTGTTGGCTTTTACCCACAGAACGGCTTTGTGCATGTGGATGTGGGCAGGCTTAGGCAGTGGACGGGCTAAACCCGCCCAGTGTCAATTTGAAACAGGCTTCTTCGCCCGAGGTTTCTTGGGCTGTGCCGGCTCAGGTGCAGGGCCTCGTCCCATAAAATGATTTTCGAAGCCTTCGAAGCGCTCCTGAATTGCTTGTTCGCTACCCCGAGCAATTTCTTCATCCGTATCCTCGATACGCATGAGGTCAAGCGTCGATCTGATCCTGACAGCGTCGCCGGCTCGCAATCCGCTTACGATTTCCTCGCCCTCCCGATTACGCTCGATGTTCCACCCTGGGACTATGTACCCCTTTTCTTCCCATTCGGCGAACCGTTTCTTCTGCTCCGACTTGAAGCGGCGCTTAACCTTGCCGTACTCAGATTTGGAGCCGCTAAATTCGAAGTAACGCTCAAGCTTGATTGGAAAGACCCCATCGCGGTGAGAGGCGATGAGCGGCAGCAGTTTCTTCCCAAAACGGTCGAGTTTATCCCATATCTCGAAGGGGAGAAGGGTCGTGTTTACACCGTCGAAAAATACCGCCGCCAAAGGGTCAAGGTTGATCATCATCCGTTTAGTAACGGGGTTGTGAGTCACGTTTTGGATGAAGCTGAGGGTGATATCAACGTCGTGATCGTTTTCGAGGCCATGGGCAATCATGCCCAAGTGACTTTCGTACCGGTTTTTCACCAATTGCTGGAAAAAGGCGCCATCTGCCATGTCAGAAAGATTCGGTGAAGTCAGGATGCTGAGCAGTCGCCGAAGAGCTGGCTTGCTGCTGACTTTCAACTCACCGGCTTCTAGGTCATCAAGGATTCGCCGAGCCTTAACGTAATTCGCGCCAGAGTTTGCATCGAGGTCAAGCCAGCGTAGAACGTCAGCTTGAGTCGCATGGATTGGTTTCGTGATTGATCGACCTCGGGCGAGAACCATCAGCTTTACCAGCACAATCTCGTGATCAACTGTGAGCACTGGCCCCCTGTAGTGGATGCTGCCACTACCGAGACTGAAAATTTCAGTCCATTCCAAATACTGACTTTTGTTGCGGATGTTTACCTTTCCTGCCGTGAACAATGAAGACCGGAGGATAGGGTTGCTCTGCTCAAAAAAACGCTCGTTCGTGAAGGGAAGAATGCCTTGGCCAGAACCCTGCTCAAAGCGGTCTCGCATAATTGATTTACGAGAGTCGATGATGCCTCGCTGAATTTCTTCCGGCGTCAGTTCCAACTCGTCAGTCATTGATCCCCCCTTTACTCGTATCGGCATAGCTCTCACTGCTGACAGGATATATGCCCTTTACCATTATTTATAACCATTTGTTAGATCGATGAAGAATAAGCAGGGCGGTGGCTGTAAGCGTTTGCTTGGTTGACCGGAATCCTGTGTACGCATCACTGGCTTGCTTGGGGGCACTATAACGGCTAGGAACAGCTGGTAAACGCGTACAGGCCAGTATTCACGGGGCGCTCACCAGATTCCGGTGCCACCCCAAATACCAAAATGGGTATTCAGACCTCGGTATCAACTTGCCGCCTTACATATGGATCAACCATGTAGAGCCCCCGTTGGAGCAACCGCTCAGCTGTTTCCGGTAGGTTTGTACTCTCAACGACAACCTCGGGCCGACGTGTTGCGTGCGCTCAGCCAATTCCGGTGAGTTCAGTTGCAAGCACCCCAGATTTCTGATCAAGCGCACAGCAGATTCCTGTCTCAGCGACTCCGGCTGGAGTGGGTGATGGGTTGCCCAGCCCTTTGATTTCGCGCCGCTCACCAGTTTCCTGCCGGTTCGGTTGCAATTGATTTAGCTATCTGATCAAAGCGCTCGGCAGTTTCCTGTACACCAACGCATCGCAGGTAATCAGGTGAAAGCCAACAAACACGGGGCGCTCGGCAGATTCCGGTCAATCGGTTTGCTTTAATTGGGGGCGTTCAACAGCTTCCTGGAGGTGCCTTTGCTCAATTGCCTGGGGCAATTGTTCAGATCAACAGTTGAGCGCTCGCGAGATTCCGGTCTACCAAGCATTCGTAGGGGCCAATGAAACTTAGGCGTTCAGCGGGTTCCAGTCGTACTGGATGCCTTCTAAATCCACTTGTGTGCTAACTGCGCTCACAGGATTCCGGTCGGCGCTTCCATGCTGCACCTCCTAGCTATGTCCGCACTGGTGGACAGTAGAAACCTAAATCACTCCTGGCGCTCAGCAGATTCCGGTCGGCCTTGCTGTGGAGCGCTCGCCAGTTTCCGGTCGCACCATTCGCCTGCTGGACGCCGAGCGTTCTCCTGGCGCTCGGCAGATTCCGGTCGGCCTTGGCATGGAGCGCTCGCCAGATTCCGGTCGTACTGGTCGCCTGCTGATCATCGGGCGTTCTCCTGGCGCTCGGCAGATTCCGGTCGGCCTTGGGATGGAGCGCTCGCCAGATTCCGGTCGTACTGGTCGCCCACTGGTTGCCGGGCGTTCTCCTGGCGCTCGGCAGATTCCGGTCGGCCTTGGGGCGGAGCGCTCGCCAGATTCCGGTCGCACTGGTCGCCCACTGGTTGCCGGGCGTTCTCCCGGCGCTCAGCAGATTCCGGTCGGCCTTGGCATGGAGCGCTCGCCAGATTCCGGTCGTACTGGTCGCCCACTGGTTGCCGGGCGTTCTCCTGGCGCTCGGCAGATTCCGGTCGGCCTTGGGACGGAGCGCTCGCCAGATTCCGGTCGCACTGGTCGCCCACTGGTTGCCGGGCGTTCTCCCAGCGCTCAGCAGATTCCGGTCGGCCTTGGCATGAAGCGCTCGCCAGATTCCGGTCGCACTGGTCGCCCACTGGTTGCCGGGCGTTCTCCCGGCGCTCAGCAGATTCCGGTCGGCCTTGGTATGGAGCGCTCGCCAGATTCCGGTCGCGCTGGTCGCCTACTGGTTGCCGGGCGTTCTCCCAGCGCTCAGCGGATTCCTGTCAGCACAGGTGGACTGATGATCCTCCAACCCAAAACGACTCATTGCTGCCGAACTAAGCGTAGACGTTGGCGGGCTGTTAGCATCCCGCCCCATCGGTGCATAGAGTAAAATCAACGGGTTGAGTTGCATCGCATAATAGATCGTGGTTGGCGCTCAGCAGATTCCGGTGTTTAGATGAAGAATCAGCTAGATTTGATAACCAACTAGATGAAAGCCACGAAAGGCCCGACACGTAAGGCTTACAGAGGGTTATTACTTAATTGATCACAGCATATTCACAGGATATTCACAGGGATATTCACAGAAAAGCCGCAGCTTATGCACAGCTGGGAGCATGTAAATGGGCTGAACCGGAATCCTATGTACGCTCACCGGAATCTGGCGTGCAAAGGCAGGAAACTCGTGTGCGCTCACCGGAAACTCTTGTACGTCGCCCGGAAAGTCCTGTACGTCAACCGTTATCTCACGTACAGCGTCTATCACGGGGCTTTAAGCGGGGCGGGGCTCGCAGGAATGTATCAACAGCCTATAACCCCATAAGCTCTAACCCGAGGTTCTAACCCCTTTTTTGTAATAACCCTTACAAGTTTCAACCCTGGTTGAAACCCTTTATAAACTGGGCGTGAAAGAATTTTCGTGGGCGCGGTTTAAGGCCTGACGAGTCGCTTCGAAGCATCGGAGTTGAGGATCGCACCAGCGTACTCACGGAACGGATTTCCATAGGTGTGATCAGCAAACCCAGACGATTCCATCATTCCCATCCAGCCAGCGACCACTTCGGGGTTAGCCCCATAAAGACCCACCTTAACGTTGCCGGCTGCATTTACTCGGGTAGTAAGGATTGGCAATCGTGCAACAGCAGCAGCGTCTCTAAGCTCAGGTGTCGAATCAAAACTCGCGTCTACGATTTGAATCCCACCAAAACTCAACCTTGGCAGGGCCTCTAATCGCTCGACGGCTCTGTTGATCATCCTTTTCAGATACCAAGGCTGGATTTGAGCCATAGCCGAGCGAGCTACAATGCGCCAACTCATCAACTCGCTCGGATCAATCCCTGGGCACTCCCCACGCATCGCTGCTGAAAGGCAGTGATCGCTGGCTGCAACTAGACGGTGCTCAGGCCGACAAACCCCAAGAATCTTGGCTACTTGTCCAATGGAAGATCCTTCCCAGTATTCACTAGGGCTTGCTTCGTAGCCTGGGTCACCTGGGTTGTGATGATCAACGATCAAATCTCTGTCCTGACTGTATCGATCTGAACGGCACTCAACCCAAATGATTTGCCGGCATTGATCTATCGGCTTCGATAACTCGTCTGCTCTGTAAGCATTACCACTGGTACAGCGCCGCCCA